>JAKSJZ010000056.1 GCA_024401995.1 Bacteroidales bacterium | reverse complement strand
TCTTTCAGGAATTCATCATAATGGAGGAAGAACAAGGTACTTTCGGGCTCATTGGATGAGCCTCGACCGATAGTGTTTGCTACCAGCATCAGAATTTCTTCCTTTGTCGGGGTGGCCTCGTGTGCTTCTAGAGACTCGAATTTACTGGTAAGGTCATGTATCCTGGAGTTGATGGCGAGATAATCAATCCCTTTGGAATTCTTGGCTCCCTTCTTTACCTGACCTTTATCTTCATTCCAATTCTCCGGGCTGATACTATAGCCGATGCTCGTGAGAGCACGCACACCCTTAATATGGACGGATATGAGTATCCTCCTTTCGCCTGTTTTGTTGGTCTGAGACGCCAAATAGAATTGAGTCGGCATAGACTGTAAATGTTTTTGTTTCGTTTACAAATGTATTTACAGTTTTCCACAATTCCAAATCATTTCAAACAATCACTAACAACGGTTATATCACTGATTTATAGCAAAATAAAAAAGCAGCAACTCCTAAGAATTGCTGCTCGTGCCTCGGATGAGACTCGAACTCACACGGACATTGCTGCCCAAGGGATTTTCTTACCACTATGGCTTTCGCCACCAATTTGTGTTTGTGGTCTGGACTATTCCTTCACCATAGACTTGTCTTTAGGTGTGTCGTGTCTAGTCTCTGCACCTTTTCTCTTGCGAGAACTTGGCTCAAGATTGCCATCGGCATTATCCGTTAAGGTTTCCTTGAATTTACGACATTCTACATCTCTCTTTTCAGAGAGTGCACTCAAATGTGCCCTTCCTCGATAATTATTTGTTAGAGCATGGCAATTAGGACACAGCAATTGTAGGTTTTCCAAGCGATTATCAGTGTTGATTCCGTTTATATGGTGAATCTCCAAAGGAATTTTTTCTCCCAACCACTCTCCCAACTTGCACTTTTCACAATAAGTAATGCCTGTCGTTTTTTCAGTATATTCAAGCCTTAGTTGTGCTTAAAAATCAGCCTCTTTATGGTTTTGTAATTTCCACCAATGGGCCTCAAATTCAGCTGCCTCAGCACACCGGCGACAGAATGGTTGCATTTGACTGCTTCCTGTACCTCCTTGAGAGTATATTTTGCCTTCATATTGTAGTATATAAAGGTAATTATTAAAACCAAGTCTCCCAAATAATAATTTCAAAGAGCCGTCTAAGTCCCTCGTGTCTACCATTCCACCACCAAGGCTTTAATAAACAGGGATGGGGCAAAGATACAAAAAATCGGATTAATGAGTATATTTGTCCTTGCCGGAGGTAAAATGATAAGGGCGGTTTTCATAGATGTGGGAGGGGTCGTCATCGACCTGGATATGGAGCGTTGCAAGCGCACTTTCAGGGAGCGCTGCGGCACCGCAAGGATGGAAGAATACCTGGACCCCTGCCACCAGAAGGGGCTCATCTCCGATCTTGAGGCCGGCGCAATCACAGTGGAGGGGTTCTATTCCGAGGCGCTGAAGTACTGCCGTCCGGGGACGACATCGCAGGATATCGCGGACAGCTTCCATTCGCTGCTGGTCGGCGTGAAGCGGGAGAAGGCGGAGTGCATCCGCAGGCTTGCCCGCAAGTATGACCTCTTTATCCTGAGCAACAACAACGAGGTTTGCATAGACAAGACCTACAGTATGTTCGCCGAGGCGGGGATACCGGTTGACAGTACCTTCCGCGACGCCTTTTTCTCCTGCAGGCTCAAGATGCTCAAGCCCGCCCGAGAAATATATCTCGAGTCGGTCCGGCGCAGCGGTTTCAAGGCCGGCGAGATACTTTTTGTGGACGACTCGCCCGTCAACGTGGCGGCAGCGCGCGAAGCGGGCATCACCGCAGTACTCTACGAGCCATCCAAGACCCTTTCGGAGACGCTTTCGCCGTTTCTGCCGGAGGCCGCTCCAGGCAGCCGCCGCAAGCTCAGGAGTTCCGAACTCGGGAGGATGACGGCGCAGCAATACCGTTCCAAGCCCGATTCCGGATTGGCGGTGGTTCTGGACAATATCCGCAGCGCTTATAATGTAGGCAGTATTTTCCGCAGCTCCGACGCATTCGGCGTGGACAGGATTGTTCTCTGCGGCATCAGCGCTGTGCCACCTTCGGCGGAGATTCACAAGTCGGCGCTGGGTGCGGAGGATGCGGTGAGGTGGGAGCATTGCGATTCGGCGTTGGAGGCGGTCGAAGCCTTGAAGGCGGAGGGCTATACCGTCGTGGCGGTGGAGCAGACGGTGGGGTCGGTCAGTCTGGCGGACTTCGACAGGAAGTCCGGCGTCCGGTACGCCTTTGTCTTCGGCAACGAGGTTGACGGTGTGGCGCAGGAGGTGGTCGATGCGGCGGACCTTGCTGTCGAGATACCGCAGTATGGCACGAAACATTCGTTGAACGTGGCTGTCAGCGCGGGCGCAGTCCTGTGGGAAGCGGTCAGAAAAAACAGATAGATATGTTCAGCAGGGAGATTTATCAGGGGCGGCGCAGTGCGCTGCTCGACAGGATGAAAGGACAGGGTGGCCTTGCCCTTTTTATGGGCAACTCGAACAGCCCGGCACAGGGTGCGGACAACGCTTATCCGTTCCGTCAGGACAGCGGTTTCCTTTACTATTTCGGTCTGGATGTTCCGGACCTTGCCGCGACTCTTGACCTTGACTCTGGGGAAGCGGTCATATATGGGGATGACCTGTCCCTGGACGATATCATCTGGACAGGGCCGATGCCTTCCGTAAGGGAGATGGCCGAAAGCGTAGGGGTGTTTGCCACAGCTCCGGCAGGGGATTTGGAAGCAGTGCTGGCCAGGGCGCGGGATGCCGGCAGACAGGTCCATTTCCTGCCGACCGCCCGTACGTCCAATGCCTTGAAGATGGGTGCGCTGCTCAGTCGCGATCCTCACGACTTCCTTCCGGGCGGCAAGGCCGGCTCTCCCACAGCTTCGACCGCTCTTGTGCGTGCCGTCATCAGCCAGAGACTGGTGAAGGGTGAGGAGGAGATCGCATCCATAGACGCCGCCTGCGATGCGGCTTTCGAGATGCATACGGTCGCGCGCGAGTCCATCCGCCCCGGAGCGAACGGGAGGGATATTCTCGGCAGGATGGCGGATGTGGCTTCCGCGCGCGGCTGGGGGTTCTCTTTCCAGACCATCCTGACGGAGCACGGCGAGATATTCCACTGCCCTTCGCGTGATGCCCGGCTCACTCCGGGCCGTCTGGTGCTTGTGGATGCCGGCCTCGAGTCCGATGACCACTACGCCTCCGATTTCACCCGTACTTACCCTGTCTCCGGCCGTTTCACCCCGCGCCAGCGTGACATATACAAGATAGTCTGCGATTGCCACGACCTTGCCTTCGAGCTTGCGGCTCCGGGCGTTCCCTATTTTGACGTTCACGTAAAGGTGGCTGCCAGGATGTTGGAGGGCCTGTCCGCGCTTGGTCTTGTCGGAGGGGGTATAGACGATATGCTGGAGAACGGTATTGCGGGGCTTTTCCTGCCCCACGGACTAGGTCATAATATGGGCCTCGACGACCACGATATGGAGGATTACGGCGAGGATCTGGTAGGATATGACCCCGGTCAGAGGCGCTCGACACAGCCCGGTCTGGGCAGTCTGAGGATGGCAAGGAAGCTTGTCCCGGGCAACGTGGTGACGGATGAGCCGGGAATCTACTTCATTCCGGAGCTGATAGCCCGGTGGAAGGCTGACGGGTTGGGCCGGGATTTTGTCAACTTCTCCAGGCTGGAGGAGTATCTCGATTTCGGAGGCATCCGCTTGGAGGATGACCTGTTGATAACTGATAAGGGGGCGCGCCGGCTCGGCAAAAGGCGCCTGCCGGCTACAATCGAAGAGATAGAAGACGCTATGAATTGAGATGGATTACAGACTGACCTTGCTTGACTTTGAAACTTGCCTGCGCGCGGTGACCTCCATGGTGCTTCCGCGCCGGTGTCTTGCGTGCGGCGCCGTGCTGAATCTTTCGGAGGACGGGCTTTGCCTTTGCTGCAGCGCCGATATGCCATACACCAGGTTCGGCGAGTGGCGTCATAACCCGATGGCGGACAGGTGCAACGGGGCGATTGAGGCCGGGGCCGCCGAAGGGCGCCCGGGGGCGCTGGCGGCATCCGGTTATGAAGACGCCGCGGCCCTTTTCCACTACCGGGCTGGCTACAAGAACATCACCAGATCGCTCAAATACGCGCGCAATTTCCGCGGCGGCGGGCGCTATGCCGTCGAACTTGGGCGTATGCTGGCTGCGGCTCCGCAGTATCGCGACGTTGACGTCATAGTTCCCGTGCCCCTCCATTGGACAAGGGTTGTGTCAAGGGGGTACAATCAGGCGGAGACCATAGCCGCCGGGGTGGCGCGGGCGTTTCCGTCGTCGGCTGTCGTACCTCTGTTGAGACGCTGTCGCAGGACGCACAGCCAGGCCCGGCTGGAGGCGGGGGAGAAGTCCGTCAACGTGAAGGGGGCGTTCGCCGTAAGGGAGGGACCGGCCGCAGCGGTGAGCGGGCGGAGCCACATCCTTCTGGTTGATGACGTGTTCACTACCGGAGCCACTCTGTCAGAGTGCTATATGGCTCTCAGGGAGGCTTTTGGGAGAGACGTGAAGATAAGTGCGGCGACTCTTGCATTTGCCGGTTGAAAATCGTTCCGAAAAAATTGCATTTTTCTAAAAAGGTAAATATCTTTGTCTTGGTTGTTATGGAAATAATTGATTTAAATATGGACAACGAGCAAATCAAGGAGACACGTTTCTCCGAAGGCATCAAGGTCAAGAAGGCCGTCATAGAGACGTCCGAGAACATTGTTATCTGCGGTGATTTCTCCGGAGAGATTCAGTCCTCTGCGACTGTCCGTGTGGCCGAAGGAGCCCACGTGGAGGGGAAGATCAAGTGTACGAATTTCATTTGCGACGGCAAGTTCGACGGCAGTCTGCTTGCTACCGAGCAGGCTGAGTTCCACGCCAGTTGCGTTGTGAACGGCAAGATGAAGGTGGGTAAGCTCTCCGCCGAGACGGGTGCGGTTCTTGCCAGTATGATTACCGTTATCCCTTCCAAGTCGAAGCCTGCTCCCAAGCCGGTGCAGCCTGTCGGCGGCCCCGTGAAGGCGTAAGGCCTTTCTCCTGCCTTGTCGTCTGCAAAAAGAGATTGGCTGTCCATTCCGACAGCCAATCTCTTTTTGTGCGGCAACTGCCGCCTGTGAATCTTTGAAGACTTACTCTGTGGGAGTCTCCGCCGCAGCCTCTTCCGTTGCGGGAGCCTCGCTTGCCATAGGCGCTATGGGGAATGCGGGTTGCTCCGTGGTCTGGGTCTGCTCAAGCTTGTCGGTGATATCCACGCCCATTGTACTCTTGGACTGGGTTGTGAAGCTCGCGATGACCGATACGACCAGAATGAAAGCCACAAGGCCCCAGGTTATCTTTTCAAGAAGGTCGGCTGTCTGGCGTACGCCGAATGCCTGATTGCCTGCAACGAAGTTGCTGGCCAGTCCCTCTCCCTTTCCGTTCTGGAGAAGCACCACCAGAATCAGCAGGATGCTGGCGATAATCACAAGGACTGTAAGAATTGTGAATGCTGCGTTCATATTTTTTTGTCTGTTTTATCGATAAGGCCTGCAAAGTAACTACTTTTTTCCGGATATCGCAAAATTAGTTGCGCATAAATTTCCTTTGCCTTCTCCGGGTAGCCCTGCTCAAGATAGACCTGCGCCAGGGTCTCGGTATAAAAATCGCATCTTTCGCTCTCGCTGAGGTCCATTTCCTCCGTATCTACGGAATCATACCCCCGGGCGAAGTCGCCGAAAATGTTGTCTTCGCTCTTCCTGACCTCGCTGTAGGCGCTTATGGGGAAATAATCGCCGATGCCCCTGTAGCCGGAAGACATTTCATTGAGACCTTCCTCGAAGTAGCGTTTCACCAATGCCTGAACCTCTGCGTCGGAGCAGTCGTTCTTCTTGCGTACCATCTCGAAGAGCCCGCGTCTGTCGGGTATGTGCAGGGCCGAGATCCCGAACTGCGACTCTCTCCACACGTCATCGGACATTGCCGCCATCCGGCGGCACAGCTCCGCGTGGGCTCCTCCGTACCACGGGTACAGCGAGACGATGCCGCCGAGCTCCTCCACGGTGAGGCTGTCAAGATTGATTTTCCCTACCATTGCGCGACGGATGCATTGAAGATATCTTCCACCAACTTGTCTATTATCTCGGCGCAGAGCGAACTTTCGACTGCGTCCAGGGAGTTGTTTGAGTCATAGTCGGCGTAGGCCGAGAAACTCTTTCCGCTCCAGCTGTCTTCAGGGTATTTGTTGTTGGTGAAATCGAACTTCACCGTTACCGTAAGACGGTTCTGCGCCGCCACTTCCTGTGCCGTGATGGCGGTAGGCCGGATTTCGTAGCCGACTATCTGGCCCGACAGTTCGAGGTCGGCGTTTTCTTCCAGCTGTTCGAGTTTGGTGAACTGGCGGAAACGCTGCCTTATGGCTTCCGTGAGGTCATTGCTCAAACTTGGATTGACCTTCAGCGCCTTGTATTCCACGAAGTCAATCTCTATGGTCTTCACGTCGGATTGTATGGAAGTTCCCGTGAAGGAATAAATCCCGCAGGAAGCAAGCGCGGACGCTATTGCCAGTATGGTGAACAGCCGTTTCATTTCTTTTCCTTCCTTTTCGCAAGCTTGCGGTAGATGGTTCTTTCCGATATGCCGAGTTCCGCCGCGGCTTCCTTCACATTGCCGCCGTGCTTCTCCAAAGCGCGGTCTATCAAGGCGTTGTAGTTCTTCTTGATACCCAACTGCTCCTCGGGCGGCTCCTGCCACTCGGCCTCTTCCGGTTCCGACGGTACGGGCCTTCCTCCTCCGGTCACCCTTTGGACCGAACTGCCCGCAGGGCTCCCGCCTTCGACTACCGAGCGGAGATAGTCCACCTCCTGCTTGAGGTCAAAGATTGCTTTCACTATCGCTCTCTTGTCCTCGTCGTCCATAGCTCCGGTGGGACCGTTGCCGGACTGGGCTACCGTCGCGGGCAGAAGGCTGTCCTGCTCGTCCGGAAGGTACTTCGAGATTGCCTCCCCACCCAGTTCCAGCCTGTCCGCTCCGGGCTTTGCCGGACGCGACTCCATCATCGTGACGGCTTCCGCGAAGTTCTTGAGCTGGCGGATGTTGCCCGGCCAGCGGTATGAGCGCAGAAGCGCGATGGCCTCGATGTTGAGGGATATCTTGCAGATATTGTATTTCTCGGCGAAGTCGGACGAGAACTTCCTGAACAACAGGTAGATGTCATCCTTGCGCTCGCGCAGGGCCGGTATCCTGATGTCGATGGCATTGAGCCTGTAGTAGAGGTCGGCGCGGAACTTGCCGGTCGCGACGGCGTGGGAAAGTTCGACGTTGGTCGCGGCAATCACCCTCACGTCGGTCTTTTCGACCTTTGAGGAGCCGACCTTGATGTATTCCCCGCTCTGGAGAACCCTGAGCAGCATAGCCTGGGTTTCCTTGGGAAGTTCGCCTATCTCGTCCAGAAAGAGCGTCCCCCCGTCGGCCTCCTCGAAGTAGCCTTTCCTCTCGGCGACTGCGCCGGTAAAGGCTCCTTTCTCGTGGCCGAACAGTTCGGCGCTTATAGTCCCTTCCGGAATGGCTCCGCAATTGACTGCCAGGAACTTGCCGTTCTTGCGGCGGCTATTCTGGTGTATGATGGCAGGGATGACTTCCTTGCCGACACCGCTTTCGCCGGTTATCAGGACGGCCAGGTCGCTGGGCGCAATCGCGACGGCCGCCTCCAACGCCCTGTTGAGCGCAGGATTGGTCCCTACGATATCGTAGCGCATCTTAAGCCGTTGAAGGTCCTGACTGTCCATAAAACCTTGCAAATTTAGTCAAATTTTTCCGGTGAACAAACCCCCGGAACGGCGCGACAGGCGTCCGCCGGAAGCATTGTGAATTTATGGAGAATAGGTCGTATATTTGCCGAATATGAAACTCATTGTTTTCCTGGCCGCCTGTTCCGCTGCCGTCAATGCCGTTGCAGCCTGCCCGCCCGTTCCGGAGGAGTCCTGCTGGATTGAGGAGTTTGATTCCGATACTGTTGATACCCATATATGGTCGCGTGTCAGGAGGGGAGGCGCGGACTGGAACAGGCATATGTCGGATTTGGATTCCCTGGTCTGTGTGGAAGGCGGCATCCTGAACCTTCGCGGCATAGCCAGCCCCGCAGACTCCGGCAGTACGAATCCGGATGTGCTTACCGGAGGGTTGCAGACTTCGGCGCGCAAGGGGTTCGGCTACGGGTGTCTCGAAGTCAGGGCGCGTTTGCAGGGGGCGGCGAGTGCCTGGCCGGCAATCTGGATGATGCCTGTTGATGCGGTGCAGTGGCCATACGGTGGGGAGATAGACATCATCGAGAGGCTCAATTACGACGATTTCGTATATATGACCTGCCATACGGCGTACACCCAGATTATGGGGCGGGACGATTCACTCAAGGGTTCGACCGCGCCCATTGACCGCGACGGATGGAATGTCTATGGCCTGGAGCATTATCGTGACAGCCTTATATGGACCGTGAACGGAGTGCCTGCCCACAGGTATCTGCGGCAGGAAGGCGCCCCTGCGGAGCAGTGGCCCTTCGACCGCGACTATTATTTAATTCTGAGTATGCAACTCGGCGGCTCCTGGGTAGGGCCTGTATGCGTTGATGACCTTCCGGTATCACTTCAGATTGACTGGATAAGGTTCACGCCAGCTTCCGTATTTCCTCAACCGGCAGGCCGGTGACTTCCGATATGAGCCCGGGGTTCATATCTTTCGCCAGCATCGCCTTCGCCACTTCGGCCTTGCCCTCTGACAG
>JAKSJZ010000055.1 GCA_024401995.1 Bacteroidales bacterium | reverse complement strand
GCATCGAACGGGTACTATACGCAGAACTCCACACAGTGGTGATACAATAATTTTTACTAACTTTGCAGACAACAAATTCAATATCCATTATGAAAAAAATCATCATTTCCATTCTCGCCCTTGCGACGATTTCCATTTCGGCAAATGCAAATTGGTACGCGGGCGGTGGCCTCGCCTTCGGATTCAGCTCCAACAACGGCACTTCCAATACCACCTTCGGCATCGCTCCGGAAGCGGGATACAAGTTCAGCGACAAATGCGCGGCGGGTCTTTCGCTTGATTTCTTCGTGGCAAGCAATGCCTACAGCGGAGAAAGAATGGGCTCCTTCCAATTTACGGTCAACCCTTATTTCCGCTACAATTTCGTACAGTTCGGTCCGGTAACGCTCTTCGGTGATGCTGTCGTGGCTCTGGGGACAACGAAGGAGTTCGCCTCCTCCAAAGAGATGAGCGTATCCTCCTCCCCTGCCTTTATCTGGGGAGTGAGCGTACAGCCGGGGCTTTCAGTCGCAATAAATGACGCGTGGTCCCTGGTCGGGCACATCGGCGGCATCGGCTATGCCGGGACCAAGAACACCGGGGCTTTCCAGATCAACCTGCTCAACCAGTTCTCAATCGGAATCTTCCGCAATTTCTGATACGGGATGATAAAACTGAATCTTGACGGCTGCGACGCTTTCGTTGCCGAAAAGGAATACGGGCCCTGGATCGACAGGGCCCTCAATGCTTATGACACCCTGGCCGGCGGGACCGGCAAAGGCTCGGAGATGCTCGGCTGGAAGACTCTTCCCACCGCCACTCCCGAGACGCTCATCAAGGAATGCGAACAGGTCAAGGCCCTCTGGGCCGGCAAGGGCGTCAACCTTGTGATAACGATAGGCATCGGCGGCTCATACCTTGGAGCCAGATGCGCAATCGAAGCTCTCTCCCACTCCTTCCTCCCCAAGAAGGACGCACCGAAGGTGGTGTTCGCCGGCAACAACCTGTCCGAAGAATACCTGGCCGAGTTGCTTGACATAGCAAAGTTGAGCAACGTGGCAGTCATAGTCATCTCCAAGTCCGGGACGACTACGGAGCCGGCGGTGGCCTTCCGTATCCTGAAGGAATTTCTGGAGGCGGAATACGGCAAGAAGGAAGCCGCGGACCGCATAGTGGCCATAACCGACGCGAAGAAAGGCGCCCTCAAGACCCTCTCCGGCCAGGAAGGATACCGGACGTTCGTGGTTCCCGACGATGTCGGCGGACGTTTCAGCGTACTCACTCCGGTAGGTCTGCTGCCCATAGCCGTCGCCGGTTATGATATCCGCGCCCTGCTCAAGGGAGCGGCATCGATGCAGAAGACGCTTTCCGCCAAATCGGCGGACAACATCGCAGTCAGATATGCCGCGATGCGGAACGCCCTCAACTCAACCACCGGCCGCAACATAGAGATTCTGGTAAGCTACAACCCCAAGTTCCAGTACTTCGGAGAATGGTGGAAGCAACTCTACGGCGAATCGGAAGGCAAGGACGGCAAGGGTATCTACCCGGCCAGCGTCAATTATACCACTGACCTGCATTCGATGGGGCAGTTCATCCAGGACGGCACGAGGGCAATGTTCGAGACCGTCATCGGGATTGAGGAGTCACGCCGCACCGTCACAATCGGCAACGATCCCCAGAACCTCGACCAGCTCAACTACATAGCCGGCAAGAGGGTCGAACACTGCAACGCAATGGCCCTTCTCGGTACCAAGCTTGCCCACATCGACGGAGGCGTACCCCAAATCGGGCTGTCGATTGACCACATCTGCGAGGAGAGCCTCGGGGAACTGTTCTATTTCTTCGAATTCGCCTGCGGCATAAGCGCATACGTGCTTGGAGTCAATCCCTTCGACCAGCCCGGAGTGGAAGCCTACAAGAAAAATATGTTCGCCCTGCTCAAAAAGCCGGGATACGAAAAGGAGTCCGAAGAGATTCTGAAAAGACTTTAAAAAGAGAGGCGCTCAATCGAGCGCCTCTCCTTCCAATGTGAAATATTCATTCTGCAGGACGGAGTAGTCCGAGACTACCCTGAAGCGGAGTTTCCGCCCGTACTTGCGACGCCAGCGTCTCCGGAAGGAATTGAACCCCTTCGACAGCCAGGCGTCCAGAATGGGCCCCGTGCGGACCTCCAACCCCGGAAGGCCTTTGTCCACAAGGTAATACTCCAATTTGCGTTCGATCTCCTCGTCGATTACCACCGAAGAGGTGATTTTACCCGTGCCGTGGCAGAGAGGGCACTGTTCGAGCGTATCGATCTGTGTGACCGGGCGTATCCTCTGGCGGGTGATCTGCATCAGCCCGAACTTCGTGAGAGGAAGCACGTTGTGCTTTGCCCTGTCGCCGTCCATCAGCTCCACCATATATTGATAGAGTTCGTTCCGGTGGCCGGCCACATCCATATCGATGAAGTCCACGATGATGATTCCCCCCATATCGCGGAGACGAAGCTGACGGGCAATCTCCTCAGCCGCCATCTTGTTGACCTCAAACGAATTCTCCTCCTGGTCGGAGGACTTGATACGGATGCCGCTGTTGACGTCGATGACGTTGAGCGCCTCGGTCGTCTCTATGACCAGATACGCGCCCTGCTTCATCGGGACAATCTTGCCGAAGGAACTCTTGATTTGACGCGTCACCTCGAAATGGTCGAAGATGGGTTCGCGTCCTTCGTAGAGCCTGACAATTTTTTCCTGCTCCGGAGATATCATCGAGATGTAGCTGCGCACCTCCTCATACACCTTCTCGTCATTGACGCAGATGCCGGTGAAGCTGTCATTGAAAAGGTCCCTGAGCATTGTCGTGGTCTTGCTGTTCTCGGAGAAAAGCGGCATCACGCCCTTTTTCCTTGCGAGCTGTTTCCACGAATTCTCCCACTTGTCTATCAGGAGCTTGACCTCCCCCACGAGTACCGAGGCATTCTTGCCTTCGGAGGCCGTGCGGATGATTGCGCCGTAGTTTTTCGGGATGATGCTCTGGACCAGAGTCTCAAGACGCCGTCTCTCTTCTCTGGAGTCGATTTTCTGGGATACACTGACCTTGTCCGCGAACGGGAGAAGGACAATGTTCCGTCCTGCCAATGAAATTTCCGCTGTAAGTCTGGAGCCCTTCGTCGAAATAGGTTCCTTGACTATCTGCACCACAATCATCTGCCCCACTTTGAGCACGTCCTCGATACGGCCCTCCTTGCCGACGACATCGTCGAGAGGAATGCCGGAATAGAGGTCCTTCAGATTGCGGTTGGCATTCGAATTCCTTACAAAGTCATCGAATGCCTTGAAATGCAGGCCAAGGTCCAGATAATGGATAAAACCCTCCTTCGAATCACCGATATCGACAAAAGCGGCGTTAAGCTGCGGAAGAAGCTTCTTGACTCTGCCCAGGAACACGTCTCCAACAGTAAAACTCCGGCCCTCGGACGGCTCCCTGCTGTACTCGATAAGCCTATGGTTCTCCATAAGCGCGAGCCTGACCTCCGACGGACCTACGTCCACCAGAAGGTCTTTTTCCAATTTTTCGCCTTCCATCGGGAATTTCTGAAATTAAACAATATACAAACAAAAGGCCCCTCGGATCTCCCGGCGGGCCTAAAGCGACATTTTATTTCTTCTTGTGTCTGTTCAGGCGCAAACGCTTCTTACGTTTGTGCGTCGCCATCTTGTGTCTTTTTCTCTTTTTTCCGCTAGGCATAATGAGAAACTGTTATTTGGATTTGATTTCTTCTGCAAACGACTTCGCAGGCTTGAAAGCCGGAATATTATGCGCGGGAATTGTAATTGTCGTCTTCTTGGTGATGTTGCGTGCCGCCTTCTCTGCCCTGCGCTTGATTATGAAGCTGCCGAAGCCGCGAAGATACACCGGTTCACCCTTCTTCATAGAATCCTTGACGGTTGTCATGAACTCCTCTACTACTGCAAGAATCTGAACCTTCTCGATACCGGTAGATTTTGCAATCTCATTTACGATTTCTGCTTTTGTCATAATTGATAATTTTTCAAATTTTGAATCGCAAAAATAGACTGAATTTTCCAATATTCAAAATGATATGGCAAAAAATACTTTGGCACGGAGATTGACCTGCATATATCCGCCCAACATTGCTGACAAAATGACAGAATTATGATGACAGACAAAGAGATATTGTTCCCCTCCGGAACTGAAGTGAGCATTATACCGGTCATGCAGGGAGAGGGGCCCCTGCAGATCAACGATTCCGAACTGCCGGAGACTCTGCCGCTGCTGGCTCTGCGCGGCACCGTGATATTCCCCGGAACGGTGTTCCCCGTGACGATAGGGCGCGAAAAATCCGTCAAGCTCATAAATGCCGCGGACAAGCGCGGCTCCCTCATAGGAGCCGTACCGCAGATTGACCCTTCCGTGGAGGATCCGCGCAAGGAGGACCTCAACAGGATAGGTACGGTATGCAAGGTCATCAAGACCCTCGAGATGCCGGACGGTTCGCTCACCGCCATACTCCAGGGACTCAAACGCGTGGAAATCGACAGCATAGTGCGTTACGACCCGTATATGACGGCGAACGTCCACTATCTGGAGGACTACCTCGACAACGAGCACAGCCCGGATATCAAGGCCATCTCCGATTCCCTCAAGGAGAGGGCGATACAGTTGATGCGCACGGCGAACGTGCCCGGCAAGGATGCGATAGGGGCAATACGGTCCATAGACAACGTCCCGTTCCTTGTCAACTTCATAGCGACCACGACCGACATCGACAACTTCGAGTCGAAGCTGGATATGCTCAACCTGGCCGACATCCGCGAGAGGGCGCTTGTCCTGCTGAAGTCCCTCGACACCGAGATTCAGCTCCAGAACATCAAGGCCGACCTCAACCAGAAGGTCAAGAGCGAGATAGACCAGCAGCAGAGGGAGTATTTCCTCAACAACCAGCTCCGCACCATCCAGGAGGAGCTCGGAATGGATGACGCCGGCGAATTCGACAGATTCAGGGAGCTGGCCGAAGAGAAGGACTGGCCGGAAGAGATTGCCGCCGCCTTCGAGAAGGAACTCGCCAAACTGGAGAAATACAACCCCAGTTCACCGGACTACAGCGTCCAATACAATTACCTCGAGTTCATGCTCAATCTCCCCTGGAACACGATGAGCAAGGACAACCTGGACCTCAAGCACGCAAGGAAAGTGCTCGACGCCGACCATTTCGGGCTGGACCAGGTGAAGGACAGAATCATAGAATATCTGGCAGTCATCAAGCTGAAAGGCAATATGAAGTCGCCCATCCTGTGCCTCTACGGGCCTCCGGGAGTAGGCAAGACTTCGCTCGGAAAGAGCGTTGCCAAGGCGCTGGGACGCAAGTACATAAGAATCGCGCTCGGAGGAATGCACGACGAGGCCGAAATTCGCGGCCACCGCAAGACCTACGTCGGAGCGCTCCCGGGCCGCATACTGAACGGCATCGCCCGCGCCGGCACCTCCAATCCCGTCATTGTGCTGGACGAGATTGACAAATTGTCATCGGACTTCAAGGGCGACCCTTCATCGGCGCTGCTCGAAGCCCTGGACCCGGAGCAGAACTCCACCTTCCACGACAACTACCTTGACCTGGACTACGACCTGAGCAACGTGCTCTTCATCACCACGGCCAACAGCATATCCCCCATCCAGTCGGCCCTGCTCGACAGGATGGAAGTCATCAACGTGACGGGATATCTGGCCGAGGAGAAGGCCCAGATAGCGAAGAAGTACTTGATACCCAAGCAACTGGAAGAACACGGCATCGACCGCAAGGCGCTCTCCATCGAGCCCGCCTGCATCCGGGAAATCATAGACAAGTACACCCACGAGTCCGGAGTCCGCGGTCTGGAGAAGCAGATAGCCAAGATTGCCCGCGTAACGGCGAAGAAAATAGCTCTGGAGGAAGAATATCCCCCGGTCATAAAGAGTTCGCATCTCAAGGAGTACCTGGGGCTCGAGACCTCATTCCACGACAAGCAGGCGGGTAACGAAGCCCCCGGAGTCGTCACGGGTCTGGCCTGGACTGCAATGGGCGGCGAGATTCTTTTCGTGGAGAGCTCGGTGTCGGGCGGCAGGGGTGGGATGACAATGACTGGCAACCTCGGCGACGTGATGAAGGAGTCCGCCACCATCGCCTACCAGTACATCAAGGCTCACCCCGAGCTGGCCGGAATCGACAGCAAGACCTTCTCCAAAAAGGACATACACGTCCACGTGCCGGAGGGCGCCACTCCCAAGGACGGACCGTCGGCAGGCATAACGATGGTGACGTCGATGATATCGGCTCTCCGCGGCAAGTCTGTCCGCAAGGGCATTGCGATGACCGGAGAAATGACCCTGAGGGGTCGCGTCCTTCCCGTGGGAGGCATCAAGGAGAAGATTCTCGCGGCCAAGCGGGCCGGGGTGAAGACCATAGTCATCTGCGAAGACAACCGCAAGGACATAGAGGATATAAAGGAAATCTACATAAAGGGGCTTTCCTTCCACTATGTCAACACCATAAAGGAGGTTGTGGACTACGTGTTCGTCTAGAGGCTCCAGTCGACGGGCTGCTTCCCGCGCGACACGAGCCAGTCGTTGGCTTTCGAGAAATGGCGGCATCCGAAGAACGCCCCTCCGGCAAGAGGGGACGGATGCGCCGCCTCAAGTACAAGATGTCTGGACCTGTCTATAAGCGATGCCTTGCTCCTGGCAAAATTGCCCCAGAGCATGAACACCACACCGTCCCTCTCCGACGATACGGTCTTTATGACCTCGTCGGTGAAGGTCTGCCAGCCAAGTGCGGCATGCGAGTTGGGTTCCCCCGCACGGACGGTGAGCGACGCGTTCAGGAGAAGCACTCCACGCGAAGCCCAGGGGGAAAGGTCGGTTCTGCCGGACATCCTGATACCGAGGTCCTCCTCCATCTCCTTGAAAATATTGCGCAGCGACGGAGGCATCCTTACCCCGTCAGGCACGGAGAAGGAGAGTCCCATAGCCTGTCCGGCCCCCGGATACGGATCCTGGCCTATGATGACCACCCTCACGGAATCCAGCGGGCAGAGGTTGAAGGCGTTGAAAATCAGCGGCCCCGGAGGGTAGATTATACTGCCGGCGGATTTCTGGGAATGAAGCGCCGCCACAAGCTCCCCGAAATAGGGTTTCTCGAACTCGCGGGACAGGGCCCGCTTCCAGCTCTCTTCTATTTTGACGTCCATAGGCTCAAATGTACACAATTTTACATAAATTTGTAAGCCATGAAAAGGACAGCATTGTTTCCGGGCTCTTTCGACCCGTTCACTTCCGGCCATCTCAACATACTCCTGAGAGCATTGACGATGTTCGACGAGGTGGTCGTCGCGATAGGTATAAACCAGTCCAAGAAAGGCTACTTCGGCGAAGACGAGAAGGAGGACATAGCCCGGCAGTCCGTCAGGGGCATAGAGGGGGCGAGCGTCATCAGCTACGACTGTCTGACGGTGGAGATTTGCCGCAAAATGGGTATCCGCCACATAGTCAGGGGCGTAAGGAATATGATAGACTACGAGAACGAGAGGGCGATAGCCGACGCGAACAGGAAGCTGGCCCCCGAGATCGAGACCATCATCATCCCGACCTCGCAGGAGTTCGCCCACATCAGTTCCTCCGCCGTACGCGATATCCTTACCCATAACGGAGACACGTCCCTGTTCCTTCCGGAAGGGGTGGTTCTCCCCAACGTCAACAAAAAATGAAAATGAACACCATACTTTCCGCAGCGCTGGCTGCACTCCTGTCGCTCAACTGCATCGCGGCTTCCGCCGGTGACGGGCGCAGCAAACTCGACACCCTCCTTGCCGAATTCGTCGAGACCCTTCAGGCACAGGATCTGGACATCAAGGCCTCCGAATGCGACAGGATGATTGCCGTATGCACGGACTCCGCCACAAGGCAGGACGTCGCCATCGGCCTTTACGAGCGCTACCGCGACTCCCACTTCATGGGGGACGAGGCCGTCGCCATCCATATCTATGACAACTGGTTCGCGAACGGAAGGATAAGCATGAAGGGCGAATTCGAGAAGCTGAACGCGGATATGTTCGCCGACGTCAACCGCCGCACCCTGCTCGGGGAGGACGCCCCGCGCCTGGTACTGTATGACCAGAACAGCAGGAAGGTGGGCGTCCCCCGCTCGGGGCGCACCACGGTGATGCTGTTCTACAACGTCGATTGCGCCAAATGCCGGGCTTTCGCTTCCCTGCTGCCGCCGGTCCTCGACAAGGCGGGCTTCGCCATCGACCTCGTCGCCGTTTATGTGGGCGACAGGAAAAAGGAATGGGACGGCTTCAAGAAAGACAATTTCAAGATGTCCTCCGGCAACGTGTCGCTTTTCAACCTCTGGGACCCCGAAGGCAAGAGCGATTTCGAGCGTCTGTGGGGAGTCATCTCCACCCCGAAGATGTATCTTGTCGACGCGACCGGCACGGTCATAGGCAGAAGGCTTGAAGTCGATGCCCTGGCCGAGTTGCTGCCCCTTGCGGGAGCCATACAGAAAGAACTTTCCAAAACTCCGGAAAATATGAACGCAAATGAATTCGAAGTGATTTCAGACGTCACGAAAGACGGCGTGCGCCACATTACGGCCAGGCCAAGCAACCTTGTATGTTCCAGGCAGATAGACTTTGACATCAAGGACGGCTGTATGCACAACCTTGTTTACGTCGGGGGCTGTCCGGGCAACCTGATTGCGCTCGGGAGGCTGGTGGAAGGCAAGAAGATTCAGGACGTCGTCAGCACCCTCGACGGCATCAACTGCCAGGGTCGCGGCACATCCTGCTCGGACCAGTTGAGCAGAATACTCAAGTCCCTCA
>JAKSJZ010000054.1 GCA_024401995.1 Bacteroidales bacterium | reverse complement strand
CAGGTGAACCCGATGCGCCACTACGAGGATACCGCCTCGCAGCGCGGCAGCCGTGTCGACGGGTTCAGCCCCGAGTACGGTTCGCCCTGCCTGCCGCTGGTGCAGGAGCTGCGCGAGATGATGCCCCGGGAGGACCTCTGGCCCATAAATGACGTTTGGGCTTATCACGACCTTCACGGCGGCGGTCACGAAATCAACGCAAAGGTTGATTCGTACGGCAGGGCCGAGGGGTTCGACGACTATGCGCGCAAGGCGCAGCTCATCTGCTACGAGTCCTGGAGATGCATAGCCGAGTCCTGGAACAGCCGTATGTGGAATTCGACGACGGGACTCATACTCTGGATGAGCCATCCCGCGTGGACGTCCCTGCGCTCGCAGGTCTATACCTCCGACTGCGAGACCCCGGCGGCATATTTCGCCGTGAAGAAGGGCTTCGAGAAGGTACACGTCCAGACCTGCCTGCCGGACAGGAAGGTGATGATCGTAAACAAGACGGAGGAGGAACTCCGCGGACTGTCGGTCGAGGTGGCGTGCTACGGCACTGACGGCAGGCTCCTGCGCCGGGAAAGGCGCTCCGCCAGCGTCGGCCGCAATTCGGCTTCGGATGTGTTTGTTCCCGATACGGAAGGCCTTCCGGATATGTATCTTATGCGGACGGTGTTGAGGGACGCGCACGGGAGGCGCATCTCGCTCAACGATTACTGGGTGGGCGCCGATGACGGCAGCAACCGGGCCATATCGATGATTCCGCGTGCGGCGTTGAGCGTCCGTCAGTCGGAAGGCCGTGTAACGGTAAGGAACACCTCGTCCGCCATAGCGGTTGCCGCAAGGCTCTCGGCATACGGAGAGGACGGGGCCCAGATTCTTCCCGCACTCTTCTCGGACGGGTATTTCAACCTTCTTCCCGGCGAAAGCCGCGTCATAACCTTCTCGACTCCTTTCCATAGGGGCAAGGTCACGCTTAAGGCGGAAGGGTACAACCTTTGATGCCCGCCGGTTTGGGGTTGAAGACAATATTTTGTAAATTCGCGAAGTGAATTTTCTGGCGATAATACCCGCTCGTTACGCTTCGACGCGCTTTCCGGCGAAGCCTCTCGCGCTGCTCGGCGGCAAGCCTGTGGTCCGTCGTGTCTATGAGCGCGCGAAGGAGGCTTTCAGCGAAGTGATTGTGGCTACGGACGACAGCCGTATTGCGGACTGCGTCGAAGGGTTCGGCGGCAGGGCCGTCCTCACTTCGCCGTCTTTGCGCAGCGGTACGGACAGGTGCTGGGAGGCCTACCGCAAGTGCGGGCTCGAGGCCGACGTCGTGGTTAACGTACAGGGCGACGAACCTTTCATATCGCGCGGGCAACTCGAAGAGGTGAAGGATTGCTTCAAGGACGACGGCGTCAGCATAGCGACGCTGGTGAAGCCTTTCCCGGAAGACGCCGGGCCGGACGTGCTGAACAATCCGAATACTCCGAAGGTCGTCCTGGACAAACGTATGGATGCCCTGTATTTCTCTCGCAGCGTCATCCCTTTCCGCAGGGATGAAGGCCGCAGGATTGTATATTACAAGCATATAGGTATCTATGCCTATCGCACCGGTACACTTTCCCAACTCGTCGCTCTTCCGTCCTGTCCGCTTGAGGAGGCGGAGAGCCTCGAACAGCTCAGGTGGCTCTGGAACGGGTACGCGATAAGGGCGGCCGTGACCGCCACCGATACGATAGGCATCGACACGCCCGCGGATCTTGAGCGCGCGGAGCGTTTTCTCAAATCGGTTGAAGAGGTATGAAGCCGTTGATAATTGCAGGACCTTGCGTAATCGAATCCGCCGATTGTCTCGAAGAGGTGGCCCGCACCGTGTCCTCGCTCAACGCGGAATATGGCCTCGATATCATTTTCAAGGCCTCTTTCGACAAGGCGAACCGCACTTCGCTGTCATCTTTCCGCGGGCCCGGTCTGGACAGGGGCCTTCAGATGCTTTCCGACGTCAGATCGAAGTTCGGCCTGAGGATTCTTACCGACATCCACGAAAGCTGGCAGGCGGCTCCCGTCGCGGAGGTGGCTGACGTGCTGCAGATTCCGGCCTTCCTGTGCCGTCAGACAGACCTGCTGGTCGCCGCCGCGCGTACGGGGAAGACAGTGAACGTGAAGAAGGCGCAGTTCCTGGGCGGGGAGGATATGAAGTATCCGGTCCGGAAAGTCCTGGAGAGCGGCGGCGGAGAGGTATGGGTGACGGAAAGGGGTAATATGTACGGATATGACAGTCTTGTGGTGGATTTCAGGAACATTGCGGTGATGAGGGGGTTCTGCGATACGGTCATTATGGATTGCACACATTCCGTCCAGAAGCCGGGAGCCGGCTGCGACAGAACGGGGGGTGAGCGCCGTTATGCGGAGTCGATGGCTCTGGCGGCGAAGGCCTTCGGGGCGACAGGCTGGTTTTTCGAAGTCCATCCCGACCCTGACAATGCTCTCTCGGACGGCCCTAATATGATAAGTACCGACAGTCTGGGAGGTATAATCGGTAAAATAATAGGTTGATTTATGGATAAGGCCAGGATACTGGAAATAGCGGCGGAGTGTCTCCGTCAGGAGTCGGCGGCCATCGGCAGCCTCATCCCCACGCTTGGAGATGATTTTCTCAAGGTTGTCGAAATGATTTCGAACTGCAAGGGCAAGATAGTGCTGAGCGGGGTGGGCAAGTCGGGACATTGCGCCAGGAAGATTGCCGCCACTTTTGCCAGCACCGGCACGCCGTCGTTCTTCGTCAATCCCCTCGACGTTTACCACGGAGATCTTGGGATGATATCGAAGCAGGACATCTTTGTCGCGATATCATACAGCGGAAACACTTTCGAGCTTGTCCGCTTTCTGCCCAGGCTTCAGGCGATGGGAGTGCCCGTAATCGGCATAACGTCCAGCAAGGATTCGGTGTTGGGCAAGTTTTCGGTCTGCTGCCTGAACATATATGTGGAGCGCGAAGCCGACCCGCTGGGGCTCGTGCCGACAAGCAGTACGACCGTCACACTTGCTCTCGGGGATGCTCTTACAAGCGCCCTGATGGCGATGAAGCAGTTCCGCAACAGCGACTTCGCAAGGCTGCATCCGGGAGGAAGGATAGGAAAACTCCTGAATTTCAAGGTGGCGGACCTTATGATGAAGGAAAATCTGCCTCTCGTGCGGCCGGAGGATACGCTTGTCGATTCGCTCGGCGTGATGACCAAAGGCCGCAAAGGTGTGCTGATAGTCGTGTCGGAAGCCGGTTCCGTTATGGGAATCATCACCGACGGGGATTTGCGCAGGGCGATGCAGAAATATCGCGGCGACTTCTCTTCCGTGAAGGTGAAGGATGCGATGACGGTCAGTCCTGTAACCGTCACTGCGGAGGAGAAGATATCAAAGGCCCTGGACCTGTTCGTGAAGCACAGCATACACTCGCTTATTGTCATTGACGGGGAGCGTATGCCGATAGGCATTATCGACAGTTTTGCCTGTATGTGATGACAGTAATATCGAAAATATGGTATTTTGTCACCGGGCGCATCGGTCAGTTCCGGCGGCTCAGGCGCGCCCTCGAAGGGGTGTCCGACGTCGTGTGGGTGGACTGCCCGTCGCTGGGGGAGTTCGAGGAGGCCAGGCCGGTGATAATGCGGATGAGGGCAATCGACCCGAAACTGAGGTTTCTCGTCACTTTCTATTCTCCGTCCGGATACCGCAACGCGAGCGGCGACCCCGCTGCGGACTGGGTGTTCCGTACTCCTATTGATACGTTGTGCAATGCGAAGCGTTTCCTGGACATCGTGCGTCCGGTGAAGGCGATTATTGCCGTCGATGAATACTGGCTCAATCTTCTTCACGAACTCAGGCGCAGAAATATAGACACGTATCTGATATCAGCCAGGTTTGTGCCGGGGATGAGGTACTTCAAGAAGCCCGGCTTCCTGTACCGTGATATGTTCCGCCGCTGTTTCAGTAGAATTTACCTGAAGGACGCGAAGTCCCTGAAGCTGCTCGAAGGCATCGGTGTCGCGAATGCGGAGGTGGCCGGCGACCCGAGGATGGACAGGATGAAGGCGCTTGTGGATGAAGATTGGAGGGACGAAGTGGTGGAGAAGTGGCTTCGGGGTGGAAAGGCTTTCATCGCCGGCAGCACCCACAGGGAAGACGATCCGCTGGTGGCGGCGCTGGCGGAGGTCTGCCCTGAGGGAAAGTTCATCATTGTTCCGCACGAGGTGGACGACTGCCGCATCAGCAGGCTGCGAAGCGGTTTGCGGTGCAGTTCGGCCTTGTACAGTTCCTTCGGAGAGGGGGATGAGGAGGCGCGCGTGCTGATTGTGGATACGGTGGGGAAGTTGTCCAGAATCTACCGCTACGGCTTTGCGGCCTACGTGGGAGGGGCTATAGGCGGCAATCCTCACAATGTGATAGAGCCCGCATCATACGGATGTCCCGTCACTTTCGGCCCCAACATAGGCAAATACTGTCATTGCGGCAATCTTGTGGATTGCGGGGCCGGCAGGGTGGTGAGGACTCCGGCGGAGCTTCTGTCCTGGTACAGGGAACTGGCAGGCAGCGCGGAAGCCTTGCGTAAAGCATCGGAGGCCGCCGTGACATATTGCGCCGGAGGGTTGGGGGCTGCGGCCAGAATAGCCGACGGCATACTGAAGGGCTGATCCGTCTTCGGGCCGTCTGTCCGGCAGGCTACAAAAAGATAAATTTCTGTACTGATTTTTTTTATCCGGTTTTCAACTTTGTCTACATTTACTATATTTGGAACGATATTGTAAATAGTTGACAAACAGATATGAAGAAAATCCGAATAGCGCTTATCTGGAAAGTGCTTGCCGCCTGCGCGCTCGGCGGGCTGCTTGGCCGTGTGCTTCCCGTGCCGGCCATAAGGGTGTTCACGACCTTCAATTATGTCTTTTCACAGTATATCGGATTCATGGTCCCCTTGATCATAGTCGGACTCGTCACTCCGGCGATATGCAAGATGGGCGCGGGAGCGGGCAGGATGCTTGTTTTCACAATTGCCCTGGCATATACCTGCAGCGTTGTAGCCGGTATGTTTTCCTACGGCGTTACAACAAACGTGTTCCCGATGATTCTTGGGGAGATCAAGCTTGACATCGGGTCCTCCGCGGCTGATGACGTGCCGCCGTTCTTCAAAATCGACATTCCCGCTTTTTTCGGCGTCACTTCGGCGCTTGTCTTTTCGTTTCTTGCCGGCACTCTGCTGACGGTCACTGGAAACAGATATATCAAGGACTTCGCCTTCGATTTCGAGGACCTTGTCAGCAGGGCCATAGCCAAGACCCTTATTCCTATCCTCCCGATATACATATTCGGCATTTTTCTGAAAATGTCGCACGGTGGGGAGATGCTTCCGATGATAAGGGTTTTCGCGCAGATCATAGTAATCATATTTGCGATGAGCCTGATATGGCTTGTCATAATGTTCTGCATATCCGGCTCGCTGACCCGCCGGAATCCGTTCAAGTGCATCGCGAAGATGCTCCCGGCCTATCTGACGGCCCTTGCCACGTCGAGCAGCGCCGCCACGATACCCGTGACGGTTGGATGTGCACGAGGCTGCGGAGTAAGCGAACCGGTGAGCAAGTTCTCCGTCCCTCTTTGCGCCACCATCCATATGCCCGGGTCAATGATGAAGATAACGGCCTGCGCCATCGCAATAATGATGCTGCAGGACATACCGTTCTCCGCAGACCTGATATTGAGGTTCGCGATGCTTCTGGCCATCACCGCCGTGGCGGCTCCGGGCGTCCCCGGCGGCGTCCTTATGGCCTCCCTCGGGGTGCAGGCGGAGGGGCTCGGATGCGGTGATGCCAACCAGGCCCTGATGATAACCCTCTACATAGTTATGGACAGCTTCGGTACTGCCTGCAACGTAATGGCCGACGGTGCCGTGGCCATGATAGTGGAAAAGGTGTTCGGAAGTTACATCGACGAGGACGACGACTGACGGCCCGTCATTCCTCCACGATTGAAGTTATCCTTGCCTCTCCGCGTCCGGGGAGGGGTTTGTAAACCGTTACGAAACAGTGGCCGCTGCCGTCGGGGCTGCCGTATCTGCACCAGAACCTGTAGTTGATTCCGGCCACCACCTGCGTGGAGACAGAGAGGGGGATGAAAGTCTTGTCGAGACTGTCGGTCACGGCCCTGAACAGGTCCATCTCCTCCGCGGTAGGCTCGCGCTGGCCCGTGTACCCTCCGCATAGTTGCCCCGGCCCGGCCAGGTCGGAGAAGTTCTCGAACTTCAAGGCCATCGGGCCGGCTCCGCTGCTGCGGCGCACTTCCGTCAGCCTGCCTCTTCTGAGGCGGTACTCCTTTGTGAAACTGTCTTCGGACGAGTTCGAACCTGTCTCCACTATGGTTCCGGCCGTGGTGACCGTAAAGGTGTCGCGCTCGCCTCCGGATGCGAGGTGGATCATCGACGCGTCCTTCCGGTTGATGCAGAGTATGTCATAAAGCGCGTGGCTGCCGTCCTCGAACAGGTCTCCGATGAGAAGTTCGGAGAAGCCGTCGCCGTCGAGGTCCACTTTGGTGAATCCGGCATACTGTGAGCCGTACCTGTAAACGGGGCTGAGGCCGAGCTCTTCGGGATCCATTCCTTTCCAGCGGCATTGATATCCCTCGACGATGAACGAAACGATGTCCGCATAGCCTATCTGGCCGTAGTCAAGGGCCTGCTCCCTTGTGAGTCCGGGGCCGCAGGATGCGAGCGCAAGCGCCGCGGCAGTGAATAAAGCAAGTGATGTATTCATATTTCCGGTCATTTTTTCCGATGGTGTCATCGTGTGCAAATATACATAATTGCGCGATTTTTGTTATATTGCAGGTGGAAAGACAGTATGACACATCATATCATTCTCTGGAAACTCAAGGACGAGTTGACAGAATCACAGAAAGCGTCCGTCAAGAAGGACATCAGGGAGGGGCTCGAGGGCCTTGTGGGAAAAATCCCGGGACTTCTTAGCATAAAAGTCAATGCCGGGGGGCTTCCGTCAAGCAACGTGGATTTGATGTTGGACTCCACTTTCGAGAGCCCCGAAGCCCTGAAAGGGTATTCCGTCCATCCCGAACATGTCGCCGTGGCTGACGGACGCGTCCGTCCGTACACTTCGGGAAGGTATTGTCTGGATTATGAGGATTGACGGCCGGCTATGGAACTGAGACAACTGAGATACTTCGTGACCGTAGCGAAGACTCTTAATTTTTCCGAGGCGGCCAAGTCGCTGTTCATCACTCAGGGTACGCTCTCACAGCAGATAAAGCAGCTTGAGGACGAATTGGGGAGCGAACTGTTCGTCCGTTCGTCGCACAAGGTGTCGCTGACCGAAGCCGGAGCGGAAATGTTGCCCCTGGCCCAGAATACCCTGGAGGATTCCGCCGAATGTTTCCAGCGCATAACGGACTTGAAGAAAGGTGTGTCCGGTACTCTTAACATCGGCCTTACGACTTCTTTCAGGGGTATCCTCAACAATGCCCTGAAGATATACCTTAAGGAATACCCCAACGTCAAGCTTCAGATTGTGTACCACAGTATCGGCGAACTTATTTCGATGCTGAAGGAGCATGAGATAGATTTCTTCATAGCTTTCAAATCGGCCGTCCTGTATGACGAGATAGATACTTTCCCTCTCGTAGATTCGGAGTTGTGTGCAGTGATGAGCAAGGACCATCCCCTGGCCGGCAGGGAAACGCTCACCCTGCAGGAACTGGAGAGACAGCGCATCATTCTTCCCAGTTCCGGCCTCCAGTCAAGAAAGGCATTCGACCGCTTTGTGGACGCGGACACCAGCAGCCTGAATATCTGCGTGGAGATCAACAACCCGCACGGAATCATCAAACTGGTGCACAGCACGAATCTTATAGCGATAATGTCCTCGCTCGCCACTTACTATGACCCGACTCTTGTCGCAATCCCGATTGAAGGGATGAGGCGCAAGATGGTCGGATGCGTACATACCTTGAAGGGGAGTTACGTCAAAAAATCCTCCCGGCTGTTCTTTGAGGTGCTGAACCGTACAACCTGATAGCCGGCGGCGCCAGAATGCGCAACCGGCCATTCTTCTGCCGTCCGAAGACGGGCAGGTGCGGGTCATTTGAGCGGCTCCGGCTTGGAATGTTCACGTTCCTTGAGCCTGGAGTCGAGTTCGAGAATGGTGCCGAAATCATCTCCGGCCCTTGAGAAATCATCCACAAGGTCGCGTGCGTTCTCCTCTTCTTCCCGCTGTTCGTCAACAAACCACTGCAGGCGGCTGAGGGTGGTGAAGTCTTCCTCGCTCACCGCAAGGCGTACGAGTCCTTTTATCATTTCGGTGACTTCCTTCTCGTGCTCGAGAGTTTGTTTGAACATTTCCAGCGGATTGTCCCATTCGGCCGCAACCTTGTCGATTGGATGCAAAACCACCTTTGCTCCGATCGAGTTCATATAATTCTGGAAGATTCTGGCGTGATCCTGTTCCTCCAGCCACTGCACGAAGAACCAGTTGGCGACTCCCTTGAGGGCCTTCGCTTCGGCGTCCATGGACATCGCCAGGTAAAGGTAAGCAGACCATAATTCAGCGTTGATCTGTTTGTTGATTGCGTTTTGCATTGTCTTGGTAATCATGACTTCAAATTTTTAATTGTTCTTTGTCTTTGCGCTCCTTAGGTCCGGATCCTTGACTTGTCGAAGCGTTTTTGACAATGCAAAAATACAACGGACAGGATACGGGTGATATTGACTTTATAAGTATTTTTCAATCATTGCGATTGAAAATACCGATAGATGGTTTTATACTGTATATATGTCATTATGCCGTGAAGGCAAACAGGAAAAGAAATCCTAGGTTCAAGCACGAAACGCAATCGGTGAGAAGAATTTGAGCCGGGCGGCTTTGCCGATTGTTTCTGACACGAATCACCGTGCGTTTTACGCAAACAGACATTGCTCACGCCTGTGCCTAACGATGTCTGTTGTAGGACACTAT
>JAKSJZ010000053.1 GCA_024401995.1 Bacteroidales bacterium | reverse complement strand
GATATCTGACCTGTTCCATCCTTCTATCCGTGCATTACAAATGCAAAAATAATAAAGTTTTGATTATTTATGCTTCCAAAATGCAGAATTTTTGAAATTATTAATCCAAAATTTTGACCACATTGGTTTTGATCTCCTTGTCAATCTCGCGGTAGCGGGAGAAGGTGCGGGATCCCTCGACATGGCCGGAGAGGGAGGCAACGATATCAGCCTCTTCCTGGCGCTCATCCGGGTCCAATCTGGCATCGCGTGCCTTGTAGTATTCTCTCAGGTATTGTCCGGCTTCATCAATGGTGATATCGACCGTCAGGGCCATACTTCAAAGCCTCTTGATGCTCTTTTCTTCTAATTCGCTCCTGCTTCTGATCAATTTTTCCATGAAGGTATCCTTTACTGTTCTTAACTGTAAAAACAAGTATTCAACGTTTCTTTTCCTATACTTGTATTACGGCTTTAGGCACCTAACGGTACAGAATATTCATCAATTTATTGTGATATGGCTAATATTTTCGGAAATTAAATACTTATGTTGTCCGCGTCCTTGTTATCCGCTTTTTTGAAATTCTTTTCAACCCTGATGCACAATTCCTCCTGCAACAAATCTTTTAAGATGTTCAGGTGCTCACTATATGGGCGGAACGTAAACATTGCCATATTCCCATATAATGAGTTTATCATACTTTCAATCCGATCATACAATTCCCGCGTTGCCCTTATACAGTCTAAAACAACGGTTGTTTCGGGAGTAACTGAATATCCGTCTTTGGGCGTTGCCGTACGCAAAACGGCCTCTTTGCTTTTGTCCATATCCATAACGTTTTTGTTTTTTCCTGTTTGGGTGCCCGTTTCTCCACGTATTCCTCCAACGCCTGATTGATTACGGCGTTTTTCGGCCCCGAATACGCATAAAAAGGAAACCACACTTGAAGGGCACTAGAAACAACTGTCCTTTGCGCGGGCACGCGTGAACCCTACTTCACTTCCAGCGATGCCACAATGCTTTTGATAAGCGCCTCATTGCCGTCAACGGCCTCCACGTCACTGCCGAACTTGACGTTATAAACCGTATTGCCCTTCATAAGGGTGTATCCCACCTGCTTGACCTCGAGCCGGCCGTATCTGAATCCGACAGTCTGGGCGTAACAGCGTATGCCGGATACGAGGACGTACTCCGCCCGGATGATTGCCATACCTGCAGCCTCGCTGTTGTTTCTCACCTCACGCACAACCTCGTCCAGGGATAAATCCGTGTCGAAATGGAGGACGGTGAATCCCAGTTTTCCATCCTCCCGGCCGATATAGACGTCATCGATAGTATCAGGATTCTCAAGCACCCGCCAATCACCCGGGTAGCAGATGGAAAAATTCTGTGAATCGTACGATTTCCAGCCGGGAAGCCGGTTGGCCCCATTGCTTTTGACCCCCTCGACGATTCCGACGCAAAAGGGTACGGCGACAAGAAGGACCAGAAGTATGATGAGAATGGGCTTGGCGAATGACCACGCTCCCCTCGCGGCCTCCCCGCACGACTTTCCGATTTCCCTCAGGAGATCCCTGACGCTTTTCTCCGCACTCCTCCTGGCCTTGTTGACATCCTTCTTCAGCGTCTTGTCCTCATACTCATAATTGGGATTTTCGTACTTGCCCGACGATCCGGCGGAAAATCCGGAGAACGCCTTGAGGTACTCCGAATCATACCTTGCCTTCTTCGCGGGATCGCGGAGTATTCCGGCCGCCTCGTTGATATCAACCATCCTCTTTGCCGCGGCGACGTCACCCGGATGCAGGTCGGGATGCCACTTCTTCGACATAATCCGGTACGCCTTCGCGATTTCTTCGGGAGAGGACGGGAAAGTGATGCCGAGAATGGCATAATAATCCTTTACCATACGGGGTCTGCTATTCCTTTCTCTTTTTCCAGACTGCGACGTACGAGCCGATCCAGGCCATAAACACCACAGTACAGATTATCCCCTTATAATCGTTGGGCGGCATTCCACCCGCAGCCGCCGAAAGGAAAATGAATACTACCGTCAGGATGACGGTCACGATGATTTTGGCTGTCTTTCCCATCATTGTCTCAATTTGCAAATTCCTTCAAGGCGGCCCCGAGGATATTGAGGAACAGAGCGAACCCGAACCCGGCCCAGGTCCAATTCAGAGCGGATTTTGCCTTTACGGGAAATTCCTTTCTGTTGTTGAAATAAGCGATGAACCCTATGAGAGGGATGATGAAGGAGACGATGTTCAGTCCGATACTTGATTTGTCTTCTGCCATAACGTTAAAATTTTACAAGGCACCGGTATCCCCGAATGCCTTGCAAAATTATGGGGTCGCAAGCCCCCGTACAAAAAACCGCAAGCCTTGCGGGGCTATTCCCCGCTTTCCCAGACGACGAGGTCGCGTGGAAGACGTATCAGCTTCCTCTCCCCTCTTTTCCCGTCGATATAGTACCACCAGGCGATTTCCTCGCTGAATTCTGACACGAACGCATTCTTTATCCTGGCGCACTTCTCGTTTATCGAGTTGTCATACGGGTCGGTCAGCCTGTCCAGGGTATCCTCTACGGCATCGGGGTCCTCCCTCCCGGTAATCCTGGAATATATCGCGCCAAGCTCATCCCTGTATGACGCCAGGTCCTTGAAGAAAATACCCTCCGGATGCTTCAGGAACAGAAGGAAAACCGCCTTGTGAACCGGCGACATCCTTATCTCCCGGTCCCCGTAATCCGTCAGGAAAAGCCTGTATTGACTGTCAACCTTCAGATGACTCGGGTTCTCTTCAATCTGACCGAAAAGCGACCTTATGACCACAGCCGACAGCCCCTTCGACTTCAATTGGCGCACGCGGTCCCTGATTTCGAGCCCGATTCTTTTTACGTCCTCATCGAACATATCATCCGCCGTCGGACGCTCCGCCCTCATATACATAAGGCGCGGGACGAAGGAAAGCCTGTTGGCGGCGGTCAGCGCGAGAACAAGCCCGTCGTAATCGTGTGTCCCGACAGGTGTGACGCTGAATATGAACTTGCCTTCGGACTCACCGTGAAAGCGTATCAGGCTCGGCCCGTCGATATCGTCATCGATGTGCAGAAAATCGAGAAGAGCCTGATATGAAACGGGTTCGTACCTGTCGGACAGCGGAACATACGGACAAATATACCTGATATCGGCCGCAAGTTCCTTATTCCAGTCCGGAAGATACACCAGCCTCCTCCCCCTCTCCTCAAGCCAACCGTCCAGCTCGGATTTATGCTCCCTGATGGCACCGTTCAGCGCCTCGACATACTGCTTTTCGTAATAAAAAATCTCCGCAGTATCCATTTCCGTATCGAACAGAACGGCATCCACCTTGACAATTGTGGAGGGGATGCACGGCCGGACGTCATCCACGACGGCCTCACACCCGCGGCCCTTCTTACGGCGGAACCTTGCGAAGTTGAAAAACCGCATAATCGCCTACTTGTCGAAATGCCGGGAGAGGTCGGGCAGCATACGCCTGTAGCAGGCCGTCCAATATTCCCATTCGTGCTCACCCTCGTATTCCCTGAACTCGTGCGGGAATTTTATGCTGCGCAGATACTCGTGGGTCATATCGTTGAACCCCTTGCAGATAATGTCCTCCGTACCGCAATCCATAAAATAGGCGGGGAGATTGCCGAAATCCTCCTTCTTGTAACCCTTGGTCTCGAACACCCTGGGTATGGACGGTACAAGGTCTTCGTCATCTTCCGACCATATCCAGTCCAGTCCCTCGGTCGCGCCGCTCATCGAATAGGAGAAACAGAACTTCCCGGGATACTTGAAGGCATAAAGGCTGGCTCCGTACCCGCCCATCGACAGGCCGGCCACAGCGGTGTGCGCCCTGTCCTTCATAACGGGGTAATTCGCCTCTATGTAAGGTACAAGTCTGGTGAAGAAGAAGGTCTCGTACTTGTTGCCCGGCTCCCCGTCGAGCAGATAGAATCCGTCGACGAAGAAAGAATTGTATGCGTTGGGCATAACAATTATGAAAGGCCTTATCACACCGGCCCTTATTGCCGAATCGGTCATCTCGACCACTCTGCCCTTCTCCTCCCAGGCCATATGGTCGCCGTTCATTCCGTGAAACAGGTAAAGCACGGGATACGCAGGCCCCGAACCGTCCCCGCCCTTCGGGACATAGACGGTAAACTCCCCCTCGCCATCATTCAACAGGCTGTCGGCGGGGATGGTCATCTGACCAAATACTCCTCCGGCATATCTTGCGGGGACAAAAGACTTGGAACAGCCCGCGGCGAAAACCAGCAACAGGGCCGCAACGGGGAAAACAAACCTCAAATTTCTCATATCAAAAATACAGTTAACGACGGCAAATTTAACCGATAATTCAAGAATATTCTACCTTGAGACAGGAGGGGTGTTGTCCTTCCATACGGCTGACGGTTCGGTACCCATTTCAAGGACAAGTTCCCCGCCGGCATAAACTTCGCTGCGATAAAGCCAGCAACGGTCCAGAGGTTTGCCGTCAAGGGTCGCTCCCTGAACGTAATACGCATCGGGCGAATTGCCGACAGTCCTTATCCCGAAAGTCCGTCCGGAAGAATTGAACCGGCTCAACCTGATTTCGACGTTGTCGAACAAGGGGCTGCCGATCTGGTACGTAGGTTCGGCACAGGCGCCTCCCTGCACGTCGAAGAGTCCCATCGACGACATCACGTACCACGCTCCCAACTGTCCCTGGTCCTCATCCTGTCCATATCCGTAACCGTGGACTCCGTCAGTGCCGTAGAACTCGTCACAGATAAGCCGTACCCATTTTTGGGAAAGGTCCGGACGCCCGCTGAAATTGAACAGCCAGGGTATATGGAGCGACGGCTGGTTGCCGTGGTTGTAGGGGCTGCGCAGTCCCGAGAAGGCGAAGAGTTCCCTGCCGCCGCCGAATATGGTCTCACGGGCCGTCGCAAAGATTCCGTCAAGCCTTTCATTGAATGCGTCCGCACCCATCTTCCCGACAAGACCCGCCGGATTCTGGGGCACATAGAAGGTGTATTGCACCGCATTCCCCTCCTGGAACCCGCGCCAGGACTCATAGGGGTCGAAATCCTGAATCCAGTCCCCCGACTCCGTACGCGGCCGGACAAGAAGAAGACTGTCGTCGAACAGTTCCCTCCACCCCTCGGAAAGTGACATCAGACGCGTATAATCATCGTAATGCCCGAGCTGTTTCGCAAGTTGGGCCACGGCATAGGCACTGAAGGAATATTCAAGCGTATGGGAGACGCTGAACGTCGCACCGCGGCCGTTCGCCACATAACCGGAGTCGGTGATATAGGGGACATAGCCCTTCCCGACGAATTGCCCGACATCCATCTTCCCGGCACCCTCTATGCGGTTTTCGGATACGACAGCATCCTTCAGGCAGGCCTCATACGCCTTCCGCACGTCATAGTCCCGGATTCCGCTGTTATAAGCTCCCGCTATCGCGATGCTCACCATATTGGTTCCGACGCCGGACACAGACCTGCTGCAGGCAATCCCGTCTCCGAGCCAGCCGGCGTCGTCATAAACCAGCAGCTGGCTTCTTATCCATTCGTTGTAATACTCGGGATAAGCAAGGGCCCAGAGTGGCGTGAGATTCCAGTATGCACCCCATATCGCGTCGGTGTTGTAAAGGTTGGATTCGCTGAAGCCCACGCTTCCGTCATTCCTCGGATACGAGCCGTTCACGTCACTGGCGATACCTCTTCCAAGCAAAGCGTGGTACAGGCCTGTGTAGAATTTGACCTTGTCCCCTTCCTTTCCGCCCTCGACCTTTATCTTCCCCAGTTCCCTGTTCCATTTGGCGCGGGTGGATTTCACGACTCCGTCAAAATCCTTTCCGGAGGCCTCCTTCCGATAATTCAGTCTGGCATTCTCGACGGAAGTGAAGGAAAGACCCACTTTTGCGGTCACCTCGTCCCCTGCCTGCAAGTCATAGCCCGCTACCATTACCGCCCCCTTGCCGTCAATCAGTGACGCCTCTTCGGGCTGACCTCCCTGACGGAACACGGATACAGATTCGGGAGTCCTGTCCAGGACCGCATAGAAATACATACCTACGGAAGCGCCTTCCTGATATTGTTTGGTATATTCCGGCTCGGTTATCACATATCCGCACACCACGTTGCCATCAGCCTCGATATGGGCGTCACGAATCTCTCCGCTTTCGCCCTGGCGGTTGCCGATATTGAACAGCACGCCGGACTTCCCTTCCCTGAGAAAAGTGAATCTGAGAAATCCCACACGCGTGGTCGCCGTCAGCTCCACCTTTACGCCGTATTTGTCCAGGACGACGGAATAATAACCGGGGCCGGCACATTCGCTGTCCTTCGAAAATTCGGACCTCCAGCCGTGCTGCGGGTCCTCGAGACGTCCGGGGACGGTGAGGTAATCCCCAGCGACCGGCATCAGCGAAATTCCTCCCACCTGAAACTCGTGAAAACACGGGAAGCCGTCTATGGACGTATGGGAATCCTCATAGCCGACCGCCTCCCAACCCTGGACATTGCCATAAGTTCCATTGGTGGAGGCACCCAGTTTCGCCATTCCGAAGGGTTCGGCGGCGGGAGTATAGAAAAACCAGCGGCTGTGGGGCGTACCGATATTGGGATTCACATACTTCGGGAAATCCTCCGCTTCCCGGCCGCAGGGCACCAGCGCCGCCGCGGCGAGAGACAACAGGGCAAGCAATCTACTTCTCATAGGCTTTCGGGTTATTTGGTCTTCGCGTCAAGCTGCGAGAGCGCAAAAGCGTACGCACCGTGGAATATTGCCCCGCTCGCCCCCAGCCTTGATACCGCCACACCCGTCTTCTTCACCTTCCTGTACCTGACGGACAGGTCCTTGCCCTGCACTCCGACGGTCCGGGTCCCGTCCCGGAGGAACTCCCCCATCTGCGCAGTGTCCTCCAGATTATAGACCTTCATCTGCGTACAGGGGAAACTGCCGCCCGCAAACGTCGAGAGCGTCGAGCCGAGTCTTTCCACCATTGCAGGCAGAATATACTTCGAGGCCCCCGCCACGCCTCCGCCCACCGCCACAATACCGTCAACTATATTCAATGCATTTGCGACAGCATCGGCCGCCGTCCGCCCCAATTCACGGAAACTCCCTTCAGCCGCTTTCCTGTCACCATCCTTCACCCCTTCCGCAATGTCGAATATATCCTTCGGGGAAAGGTCATCGGAATTACGGCCCGAAAGTTCCTGATAAACCCTGCGTACCGCACGCACGCTGACCCCCTCCTCCGCAATCATATCGGGATACTTCGTATTCCTCATCAGCCAGACGTCGCCTCCGCACCCGTTGTCGCCGGAAAGCAGCCGTCCGTCGATGACCACGCCTGCGCCGAAACCTGTTCCCAGCGTGATTCCGAGAAGGTTGCGGTATCTGGCAGGACTGCCCGCCTCCGCCAGAGCCGCATTGATTCGCGGCAAAGTGCCGGCAAGGGCCTCGCCATAGGCGAAGAGGTTGCCGTCGTTGTTGATGAAAACGGGTATCGAGAATTCATCCTCGAGATAGGCGGCCATCGCCACTCCTCCCCTGAACCCGGGGAAATTAGGCAGGTCTCCCAGGACTCCGGCCTCATAATCGGCCGGCCCGGGGAAAGCGAAACTTATCGCGACCGGCGTCATACCCTCCGGGAGCCTTGCAACCACCTCCCTGAAACCTTCGGTTATACATTTCAGGCACGCCAGCGCGTCATCGGCGACGGCTTTGCGGTGGACGGGTTCTACAATTGACCCATAGGCCCTGATTGCAGAGAAAACGAAGTTGGTGCCACCCGCATCCAGCGTGAGGACAACCCTGTTGTCGGATTCGTACATTACCGGTTCATTTGAATCTTACTGAAGCCTTTATTGTGATACATCCCTCTCCCTCGGACGCTCCGGACGGGGCGATGCAATAATCCCCGACACAGGCGGGGATGATGAAAGTCTCCGCATAATGGACGACGAACGGCTCGAATGCCCCGACAGGACTGCTGACCGTCGCCTCCTCACCTTCCGCAAGGTTCAGCACATTCACGCTGCCGCCGGTATTGTGCAGGACAGGGACGCGGAAAAAGGTCCTTACCGTCTCCAAAGGCTCGTTGGGATGGAGACCCGTCTTCTCCTCGCGCCATCCTTCCCCGCTGCCGAGAGGCTCGATATGGTTGCAGAGGTTTGCCAGCACATACTGCGTGTCCCTCTCCCAAGCTATCACCTGCCTCCCGCGCTCCACGTTGATGGGCCGGGGCTTTCCGTCCAACCCGAGTCTCTGCCAGTCCCACAACTTGAAAGTGAAGATGTTGGGGGTGGAACTTATCTCGAGCACCATACTGCCGGCGCCGGAGCAATGTATTGTTCCCCCGGGTATCAGGAAATGGTCGTGTTTCCTTGCAGGGATACGGTTCACGTACTTTTCAGCGTCGAACACAATCTCCCCGCGCTGCGCCGCCCTCAGGTCCTCTATCATACGGTCCCTGTCCACACCCTCCTTGAGCCCGAGAAAAACGGTCGAGCCCTCTTCCGCCGCCAACAGGTAATAACTCTCGTCCTGAGTATAGGCAATGCCGAAGTTGTCGTGGACAAACTGTGTCGTCGGATGGACCTGGAGACTGAGGTTTCCGCCTCCCATTGTGTCGAGAAAATCGAAACGGATCGGGAAATCCTTGCCGTAACGGCCCTCCACGGCTTCTCCGAGAAGCTCACGGCTACGCAGGAGAACCAAATCGACCGAAGGAAGTTCGAAAAGCACGCCGCCTATGTCGAAAAGAAGGCTGTTTTCCTCCGGGACGCAGTCGAAGCACCACCCGAAGTTCGGCACATTCCTGTCAAGATCGCACACATCCTTCATCCACTGCCCTCCCCAGGGCGCCGGATCAAAGAATGGCACTACCCTGAACGGTTTTCTCACCGTTGCGTCGATTCCACGGAGGAAAGTCGCGGCATCAATCATCTTGGGATCATCCGCCGTATTGGTATCGAGCCAGTAATCCACCTTTCCGAACAGGGAGTCCTTGTAGCGGTCGAGAGCGCGCCAGTCTATGAAATAACCGCGTTTGTACTGAATGGAGACCGGGTCTTTCCTGTTGTCGACTCCAAGCCCCCGCACCTCGTGGCGGCGGAAACGCTGCTGTATCTCCCAGCGCGCCATATCCGCATATATGACAAGGGCGTTCTGCGGTGCCGCCATAGCGGCGCCCGACCCGATTATCACTCCGGGGGCTGCT
>JAKSJZ010000052.1 GCA_024401995.1 Bacteroidales bacterium | reverse complement strand
CGGCAAGGTGGATCGCAACCGTGAGGGGTACGTCGACCGTGCCGGCGAAGGGCTTGAAGGGAGGCGGCTGCGACTCCGTCCTGTCAGAGCGTGCGAACGGATTGCAGTAGATGTGCATCCCGTTGTGGAATGTGGCTGAGAACCTTGCGTACGGCTCGTCGGCGCCCAGTATATACTCCAAGGTCGGGCTGTCTTCCGCACGGGCCAGGACCGTGTGCCCCTTCCCGAATGTTTCTATGCTTTCCGCCGGTTCGGACAGGCGTATGAAAAGCGTATCTCCACGCGCTCCTATGTCCTTGACGTAGGGGAGGTCGGAATGGAAATGGCCTTTGGCGTCCCAGCCCTTGTCTGTGCAGTCCGGGATGATGGCCGCATAGAAGCATCCTTCATCAAGTTCCCTCCCGAGGTCGCTGGAACTGACGATTCTGCCGTTGAAGAATTCGCAGCAGTTGGCGAACGAGACCATATTGTACGGGTCGTGATTGTCGTCGTTGGCCGTGCAGAAACTGTACCGCCCGTGGCTCAGCGCCTCGTCCCAGAAGGCCTGGGTAGGGTCTTTCCATCTGTCCATCTCGATGAGGCGGTATCCTTCCAGGTTCCGCATAATGGACTTGAGCGCCGGTATGTTGATTGTGCGCAGCGGATGGTTGAACTGCACGATGCTTCCGTCTTCCGCGAGCATATTTATCAGATGCTGTCTCTGCGAGACGGATACTGGCAGGAAATGGTCGAAGAGGCGTACTTTGCCGCATCCGAACACGTTGTAGTGAGCCTTTGCGATATTCCATCCGTGTTCGTAGAAGTTGCGGGAGAGGCTCGAATCAAGGGGCTGAACCGTCAGAAGGTTGTGGTTGGTGAGGACCGCCACGTCGTATCCGAACGCGCGGTAGCGGCCGATTACTTCATCCGGCCAGCAGGGACATTCGTTGAGGGGCCCTTTCACGCGGGTGTGCGTATGGATGCACGCCTTGTGCCAACCCGACGCCGAATCCAGCCCTGCATACGGGTTGAAAATGTCCTTGCCGGAAAACGCCTCCTGCCGGAAATCATATACTGGGGAGAATTCCGTCAGGGTCAGCAGGCACAGCAATGAGGCTGTGAATATGCCCAGCCCTCTGAGCGCACGAATTAAAACAATCTTGGTCCGCATAACCGCACAAAGTTAGCAATTAGGAAATCTTCTTCAAAAAAAGTACTTTTACAATCATAATTCCGGTAGTTGTATGAAAGGAATCTTCATAATTGCACTGCTGTCATCCGTGGCGGTTTCGATCCCGGTCTGCGCCCGCACGTCAACCCCCGACGCCGCCTCTTTCAGCAACCCTCCGAGAGAGTGCCTGCCAAGAGTATGGTGGCACTGGGAGGACGGTAACGTCACGAAGGACGGTATCAGGAAGGATCTCGAGTGGATGGACAGGTCCGGCATAGGCGGTTTTCATCATTTCGATGCCGGGCTCTCGCAGGCTCCCGTCGTCAGTGAGCGCCTCATTTATATGAGAGAGGACTGGAGGGATGCGTTCCGCTACGCCTTGCATATCGCCGATTCCCTGGATATGACCGTCGGCATAGCGAGTTCCCCCGGCTGGAGCAATACCGGAGGTCCGTGGGTCAGCCGTGACGACGCGATGAAGAAGCTTGTGTGGAGCGCCGTGGACGTGGAAGGTTCCGGCATAGACATCGCGCTTCCGGAGCCGGAGGCCTATGACGGATATTACCGCGACATCGCGGTCGTGGCTTTTCCCCTGCCCGAATCCGACGGCGCCCTGAAGTCTGTCAGGGTCGAGGGCAACGGCGGACGCCAGATGTGGAACATAGCGCCGTACGAATACAATCTTGTGCTGGAAGCGCGGGGAAGCGACGGCGTTTTCCGCAAGGTGGCGTCGATTCCACAGACTACGGCTCCTGCCATATCCGTCAATTTCAGTCCGGTCTATGCGGACAGCCTTAGGCTGACCTGTACGGACGGTGCGCCCTCGGGGCTGGCTTTCGAGGTATTCGACCGTACGAGGATAAACCACGCGGAGGAGAAGGCCGGATTCAGCTCGCCCTATGACCTCAATTCTTTCGTTACAACAGCCGCTCCTTCGGAGCGGTTTGTCCGTTGCGATGACGTAAGGGACGTCTCCGCTTTGTTCGACAAAGCTGAGGGAAGGCTCGTCTGGAACGCCCCGTCGGGAGGAAGGTGGCGGATAATACGCTTCGGCTATACCCTGACGGGCCGCAAGAACGGGCCTGCCCCGGTGGAGGCGACCGGGCTGGAAGTGGACAAGTTGGACAGCGCCGCCTATCACGACTATTTCATAAAATATCTCGATATGTATTCCGCCGCGCTCGGCGGCCCGCTGGGAGAGAGGGGAGTGGACGAACTTCTGGTGGACAGCTATGAGGCCGGGTGGCAGACCTGGACCCCGCGTATGGTCGAGGAGTTCGGGCGCCGCCGCGGATACGGACTTGTCAGGTGGATGCCGGTGCTTGCCGGGGAGATTCTGGACAGTCCGGAGGCTTCCGAGAGGTTCCTCTTTGACTGGAGGCGTACGATAGGCGACTTGCACGCCGCCAACTATGGCAGGATAAAAGATATTGCGGCTTCCTACGGAGTGCGCGACCTATGCCTCGAATCGCAGGAGAACGGCCGGGTGTTCGTCGCCGACGGTATGTCCATAAAGCGTACCGCGACGGTCCCGATGGCGGCCTGCTGGACCAGCCCGGGGCATTGGACCACACATTCCACGCCGCCCATTGCCGTCGCGGACATAAGGGAGTCCGCCTCCGTGTCGCATCTGTACGGAACGGAGTTCGTGGCCGCGGAGTCTTTCACCACGGACGGCTTCGAAGGTACGGCATACTCCTTCACTCCGGAGCGTCTGAAAAGACTTGCGGATATGGAGTTTGCAAGCGGAGTCAACCGTATCTTCATCCACGAATCCTCCCATCAGCCCCTCGATGACTGCCACCCCGGATTGGGGCTGCTGATATACGGCCAGTGGTTCAGCCGTCACGAGACCTGGGCGGAGATGTCCGGGCCGTGGCTGAAGTATCTGGCGAGGACTTCCTATATGCTTTCACGCGGCTCCAACGTTGCGGACGTGCTGGTGTATTATGGAGAGGACGCCAACGTGACCGCCCGCTATGGCCTTGAGCCCTTCGCCTGCCCTGACGGTTACAACTATGATTTCATCAATGCCGACGGGCTTGCTGATCTGAAGGTGAAGGACGGTCGCGTAGTCGCTCCGTCGGGAGCGTCGTATGCCGTGCTCTGCCTTGACAATGAAGGACTTCCGGAATCGGATGAGGCGCGCTCGCGCATTGCGGACCTGGTTGCCGCCGGCGCCGCGGTGTGCGCCCCCGAAGGATTGGAGGCGACGTTGGGGACGGCGACCCCGAAGGATTTGGATGCTCCCTCGCAGATAAGGTACGTTCACAGGACTGCCGGTGGCTCGCATATATACTGGCTGGACAATCCTGCCGATTCTGTGCTGGAATACGATTTCTCGTTCAGGGACGGAGGCGGTTCTCCACGCCTGTGGGACCCTGAGTCCGGACGGATTCTGCCCCTGAAGTCTCGTCTTAAGGGCGGGCGGCGCGTTGTCCGCCTCAAGATGAATCCCGACGATGCTTTCTTTGTGGTTTTCGATCCGGAATCGTGGGCGGGCTCCCCGAAAGCGTCCGCCGTATCCGAATATGCTTTCTCCAGATACGAGGCGCGACGCTCCGGTAATGGCGGAGGAATTGAACTTACGGGCTGGACTGCCGTTTTCCCGGAACGGACGGTCAGGATGGACAGCCTCAGGGACTATACGTCCTACGATGACGAATATGTGAAGTATTTCTCCGGGACCTGCGTCTATTCGACCTGCTTCGACCTCGATTCGAAGCCTTCGGAGGCCATCCTCGATTTGGGTGAGGTGTGCGACCTTTGCAGGGTCAGGGTGAACGGAGTGGATTGCGGAGTCCTGTGGCGGGCGCCTTTCCTTACGGACATAGCCCCGGCGTTGAGGCGTGGGGAGAACCGTATCGAGGTCGAGGTGGCAAACGTATGGGTCAACAGGCTGATAGGGGATATGCAGCCCGATTGCCCGAAGGTAACCACTTATTCCACCACCTGCTTCTTCAAGCCCGACTCGCCCTTGAGACCGGCTGGACTGAAAGGCCCCGTCAGACTGTTTTGACGCGCAGGGGACGCCCTTCCGTCATCGTCGCCACCCTCCTGCGGACGCTGTCCAACACCTTGACGTGGGCTTCGGGAGTCTTTTCTCCCGTCTTTGCGGCCCGGGCTATCGCTTCGGCGTGCTCGGAGCAGGATACCAGCACTTCGTCAATCAGCCCGACCATCTCCACCATATCCTTCTCGACGAACCCGCGGGAGGTGACTGCCGGGGTGCCTATCCTCAGCCCACTTGTAAGGAACGGACTTCTCGAGTCGTCGGGCACCATATTCTTGTTGAGCGTTATCTCGGCCTTCACCAACTCGTTCTCCGCCATCTTTCCGGTAACGTCCGCGAACCTGGACCGCAGGTCAATCAGCATCAGGTGGTTGTCCGTCCCGCCGCTTATGACCTTGTAGCCGCGGCGGACGAATTCTGCACACATCGCCTTTGCGTTCGCCACGACCTGCTTCTGGTAGAGCACGTACTCCGGCTGCGCCGCTTCGTTGAATGCGACCGCCTTGGCTGCGATGATATGCTCGAGCGGTCCGCCCTGCACGCCGGGGAACACGTACGAATCGAGTACCTGGCTCATCTTCTTCACGACTCCCTTGGGAGTCGTGCGGCCGCGGGGGTCGTCGAAGTCCTTTCCTATCAGGATGACTCCGCCGCGGGGGCCGCGCAGCGTCTTGTGCGTCGTGGACGTAACAATATGGGCGTATTTCACCGGATTCTTGAGCAACCCTGCGGCGATGAGTCCGGCTGTATGGGCCATATCGATCCAGAGGATGGCTCCGACCCTGTCCGCTATGGCGCGCATCCTTTCATAGTCCCACTCGCGCGAGTAGGCCGATGCGCCTCCTATGATGAGCTTGGGCCTGTGCTCGAGCGCGAGGGCTTCCATCGCGTCGTAGTCAATCAACCCGGTCTTCGCATCAAGACCGTAGGGCACCGCATTGTAGAGCAGTCCGCTTGCGTTGACAGGTGAGCCGTGTGTCAGATGGCCTCCGCATTCCAGGCTCAATCCCATAAAGGTCTCTCCCGGCTGGAGCACCGCCATTGTGACTGCCATATTGGCCTGCGCTCCGCTGTGCGGCTGTACGTTGGCCCACTCGGCCCCGTAGAGGGCCTTGAGCCTTTCTATTGCCAGCGTTTCGATTTTGTCCACGACTCCGCATCCGCCGTAATAGCGGTGACCGGGGTATCCTTCCGCGTATTTGTTCGTGCAGACAGACCCCATCGCCTCCATAACTTCGTCAGACACATAATTCTCCGAGGCAATCAACTCCAGACCTTCCGACTGGCGGGCGTATTCCTCGTCAATAAGCCCGAATATCACAGTATCCCGTTTCATGGTCAATTTTTCCCAAAGATATTAAATTTTGACAATTTGTCATTGGCACAGACATTGATTATTTTTACGTCGCAGTAAATTTTTAAGCAATGATAAGACCTTTATCTGACAGAGTGGTCATCGAGCCCAAGGAGGCCGAGGCCAAGACAGCGTCCGGAATCTATATCCCGGACACGGTGAAGGAAAAGCCCCAGCAGGGTACGGTTGTGGCCGTAGGCCCCGGCAAGAAGGATGAGCCTATGGAGCTTAAGGCAGGCGATACGGTCCTGTATGGTAAATATTCCGGCAACGAGGTTACTGTCGGCGAGAAGAAGTATCTCATTGTCAAGCAGTCTGACATTTTAGCAGTTATTCAGTAATGGCAAAGGAAATCAAATTCGATTCGTCTGTCCGTTCAAAGATGAAGGACGGCGCTGATCAGCTCGCGAACGCGGTCAGGGTTACGCTCGGCCCCAAGGGACGCAACGTCATCATAGAGAAGAAGTTCGGCGCACCTCAGGTTACAAAGGACGGCTGGAGGACAAGTTCGAGAATATGGGTGCCCAGATGGTCAAGGAGGTCGCCTCCAAGACCAACGAGCAGGCCGGAGACGGGACCACCACGGCTACCGTGCTCGCCCAGGCCATCATCAACGTGGGTATAAAGAACGTTACCGCAGGCGCGAATCCGATGGATTTGAAGCGCGGTATCGACAAGGCCGTCGAGGCTGTGGTGGCGGACCTGCGCAAGCATAGCCAGGAGGTCGGTGACGACTACTCCAAGGTGGAGCAGGTCGGCACCGTCAGCGCCAACAACGATTCGTATATCGGCAAGCTGATTGCGGACGCAATGTCCAAGGTCGGCAAGGACGGCGTCATCACGGTCGAGGAGGCCAAGGGCACGGAGACTGAGGTCAAGGTGGTCGAGGGAATGCAGTTCGACCGCGGTTACATCTCCCCCTATTTCATGACCAATTCCGACAAGATGGAGGCGGAGCTTTCCAATCCGGCCATCCTCCTTACCGATAAGAAGATATCTTCAATGAAGGATCTCCTGCCGATTCTCGAGCCCATCGCCCGCGACGGCAAGGAACTCCTTATCATAGCGGAGGACGTTGACGGGGAAGCTCTCACGACGCTGGTTGTGAACCGTCTGCGCGGTACATTGAAGGTGGCGGCAGTCAAGGCCCCCGGCTTCGGAGACCGCCGCAAGGAGATGCTCCAGGACATAGCCGTCCTTACGGGAGCCACGGTCATCAGCGAGGAGAGGGGCATCACTTTGGAATCGGCCACCGCAGAGATGCTGGGCCGCGCCGAGAAGGTGACGATAACAAAGGAGAACACCACCATTGTAGGCGGAGCCGGAGCCAAGACCGGTATTGATGAGAGGGTGGCTTCCATCCGCAAACAGATAGAGACCTCCACGTCGGATTATGACAAGGAGAAGCTCAAGGAGCGTCTCGGCAAGCTTGCCGGAGGTGTTGCGGTTCTCTACGTTGGTGCCACTACCGAAGTGGAGATGAAGGAGAAGAAGGACAGGGTCGAGGATGCGCTCAACGCCACCAGGGCCGCTGTCGAGGAGGGGTATCTTCCCGGAGGCGGAGTGTCATATATCCGTGCCATATCGGCTCTTGACAAACTTAAGGGCGACAATGAGGACGAAAATACCGGAATAAGGATCATAGCGAAAGCCATCGAAGAGCCTTTGCGCCAGATAGCGCAGAATGCAGGGGTTGACGGCAGCGTCATCGTCCAGAAGATTCGCGAAGGTAAGGATGACTTCGGCTACAATGCCCGCACAGGCGAGTATGTCAAGATGTATGAGGCCGGGGTCATCGACCCGACCAAGGTTGCCAGAGTGGCTCTCGAGAACGCCGCTTCCGTAGCCGGAATGTTCCTGACCACGGAGTGCGGTATCGCCGAGATTCCCGCTCCGGAGCCTGCGGCGCCCGCTATGCCCGCCGGAGGTATGATGTAATGGCCTCCTTCGTAAAAAGCTTGTTCATTGTTGCGGCGGCGTCCCTGACGTTTGCCGCAACTTTGTATGCCGAGGCTCCGCGAATCAACGGGCCTTCGGTTTACGGGGCTCGTCCGGGCAGCGAATTCCTGTACAAGGTCCCCGCCAGCGGTACCAGGCCGGTAACCTTTGCCGCGAAGGGGCTTCCCGACGGATTGACCATCGATTCGCGCAGCGGAATCATCAGCGGCACGACTCCGGTGAAAGGGGAGTATGCCGTGGAACTGAAGGTGACCAACGCGCAAGGGTCTTCCGTGAAGGTTTTCAGGATTGTCGCGGGGGAGCGTCTGGCGCTTACGCCTCCGATGGGGTGGAGCAGCCGGAACTGCTGTGGAAGTACCGTCAGCCGGCAGAGGATAGAGGCCAACGTGAAGGCGCTGCTGGAGAAGGGGCTTGACCGTTACGGGTGGACATACATAAATATAGATGACGGATGGCAGGGCTTGAGAACGGGGGAGAACGGTGCGCTCGGGCCGAACCGGAAGTTCCCCGATATGGAGGGGCTTTCAGCCTATATTCACTCCAACGGACTGAAGTTCGGCCTTTATTCAACCCCCTGGGCCTGTACTTACGGAGGATACGCCGGAGAAGGGTGCGACAGGGCCGACGGCGTGTATTGGTGGGCCGAAAAGGGAATGGTTGACGCCAACTGCAAGGTTGACAAGACGAAGCTGGACCGGACCGGGCTGAGAACTCATACCCTCCATTCTTTTGCCGAGGTCGATGCGGCGCGCTGGGCGGACTGGAAAGTCGATTTCCTGAAGTATGACTGGTATCCCAACGACGAATACCATATACGCAGGATGCGGGCGGCTCTTGATTCGACCGGAAGGGATGTGATATACAGTATAGCCGGCGATGCTCCTGTCGGAGTCGCCGCCACCTTGTATGAATGTGCCCAGATGTGGCGCGTGGGTGGAGAAGTGCGTGACGAGTGGGGGAGCGTGGTGTCGGCCGGTTTCGAAAGGCTGCCGGCCTGGGCGGGATTCTGTGGCCCCGGACATTGGCCCGATGCCGATATGCTTGTCATAGGCAAGGTGGGATGGGGCCCCAAGACGCGCCCGTCCCTGCTCACGCAGGATGAGCAGATGAGCCAGATGACGCTCTGGGCGATTGCGAGCGCTCCTCTCATATTGGGGTGCGACCTTGTGGATATGGATTCCTTCACCCTTTCCCTTGTCACGAATCCGGAGGTGATAGAGGTCAATCAGGACGCTCTGGGAATTTTCCCGACACTTGTGGAGAGCGACTCCGCGCATTGCATATATGCCAAGCCGCTTGAGGACGGCTCGATTGCCGTCGCGATGTTCAACCTTACCCGCGAAAAGACAGTGCTCGGCCTCTCTCCGGAGAAACTGGGTTTTGTAGGGGATGTATATATGAGGGACATCTGGGAGAGGGAAGATGTGTCGCGCGTGGGAAGTCGTGCCGTATGGTCGAGGATAGTGCAGCCGCACGGCGTATTTTTTGTAAAAATTTCTCCTGTTGTGAAAGGCGCTCAGCCATTGTGAGTTACGCCTTCCGCACACGTCTGGCACAAAAATTTTGCAAAAAAATCACATAAAATTTTGCAAAAAAATTTGCCGGAAAGAAAAAAGTGATTACCTTTGCAATCCCCAAACGAAAGCGAAGGGTTGGCCATCAGCCGAGAGGCTGGTTTTTTTAACGCCAAAATTGAAAGATCTTTGAATAGACTGAGTTTTTGGAAAGTACAACAAGTACCGAGAACAAAGAATCGAGAGCGTTGATTTCTTAAAGGAAT
>JAKSJZ010000051.1 GCA_024401995.1 Bacteroidales bacterium | reverse complement strand
GAGCAGGATAAGGGAGTCGAACCCTCCTCCTTGGCTTGGGAAGCCAATGCACTACCGATGTGCTAATCCTGCTTTCGGATGCAAAGATAGTATTTTTGACCAATTTTTAAAATTATTCTGATATTATGAAGAAGTTTATTGCAATTGCGACGCTTTGTCTGATGACCGCCGGGTATGTCGGAAATGCCGCCGGTGAGCTTGATCCGGAGGACAGGTTCTCCTATGGACTGCTTGGCGGTGGAAGCATCTCCTGGATAGCGGGAGAGAGCGTGCAGGTGGAATATGAAGGCGTGCTTTATAACGGCAACAACACTGTTCTCGGAGGCGGTTTTGTGGGCGGCCTGGTACAGTACTGGTTCACTCCGTCGTTCTCGCTCAGGGCTGACCTCTACTATGGCCAGCAGGGTACGAAGCTTCATCTGGATGAGTTCTCGCTGAGCCGCCGTTCGCACAACGTCAACCTGCCGGTATATGCCTGCATAGGCTTCCTTGACCGTAGAATCAATCTTATGGTCGGCCCGCAGTTCGGATTCTGCGCCGCCGGCTTCGATGCGCCCGGCAACCTGAACAACAAGGAGGTTCACGAGAAGGTGAAATGGGCTTCTACGGGGTATTATAAGTTCGACATCGGCGTTTCTGCCGCGCTTGAGGGTATGTTTACCGACAATGTCGGTATCTTCGCCCGCTTCAATGCCGGCTTCCTGAACGTCTTCAAGGCAATCAGCGCCATACCTTCCCCTTACGGCAAGAATATGGTGGCCCATATCGGCTTCGTTTACAAGTTCGACTGACGGAGGGGAATTAAAGGAAAATGAGTTGTGACCTCACGGCAACAACTCATCCTAACCACATAATTAATAACACTAAAACTAATAACCAACAGGTTGACGGAGGAGAACCCTCACTTGCTCAACCCGGATACAAAGGTAAATCTTTTATTTAATTTTCCAAAATTTTTTAATAATTATTTAAAGAATTTTTACCGCAACAAAAAGGAGACCGTTATGGATACGTCAAAGCCCAGAATTATAGAGAAGATAGCTTACGCCTTTGGAGATGCCGCCGCAGGAGGAATAGTGTGGAAGGTGATGTCCATAGCGTTCCCTCTGTTCTTCACGAACATCTTCGGACTTACCGTCGCCGATACCGCGACGCTTATGCTCATCGCGCGTCTGTTCGATGTGGTCACCGACCCCCTGATGGGCGCGCTCGCCGACAGGACGAGGTCGCGTTGGGGGACCTACCGCCCCTGGCTCATTTTCGGAGCCGTGCCTTTCGGGCTGGTGTTCGCCCTGCTGCTGTTCACCCCGGATATGGGCATTATGGGCAAGCGTATCTGGGCTTATTCGCTGTATCTCCTTATGATGGCGGTCTATACGGCGGTCAACGTGCCTTACGGCTCGCTGCTCGGTGTAATGACCGATGATGACGACCAGAAGAACAAGTTCTCCGCATTCCGTATGGTGGGGGCCTATGCGATGGGGTTCATCACGCTTTTGAGCTTCCCGTATCTCCAGAAGGCCATAGGCGGCACGGTAGCCCATCAGTATGCAGTGCTTGCCGCCATTCTGGGAGGTGTTGCGGCGCTGATGACGCTTTTCTGCGGTCTTTTCACCCGCGAGAGGCTCAAGCCTGTGAGGGCCGAGAAGTTCACCCTGAAGCCTTTCGCGGACCTGTTCAGGAACAGGCCCTGGGTGTATCTGACGCTTACCGGTATATGCAGCAACTTCTTCAACGGCTTCCGCTATGCCGTGGCGGGGTATATGTTCACCTACTGCCTGGGAGGTGAAGTTACAGTCAACAGTCTCATTATCAACTACACCGTGTTTATGACCTTCGGAGAGGTCACCTGTATGGTGTTCGGAGCCCTTTCCCCGTGGTTCACGAAGCTTGCCGGCTCCAAGAAGCGGGCTTTCATCTGGGCTTCCGCCATCTGCATCGCCTCTTCCGTGGCGTTCTTCTTCGTCCCGATGAGCGTGTCCTCCATCTGGGTGATGATAGGGCTTGTCATCATAACCTCCATGGGCATAGGTCTGTATTCGCCGTTGCTCTGGTCGATGTACGCCGACGTGGCCGATTATGCTACCGAGAAGAACGGTACGTCCTCCACAGGTCTTATTTTCTCCTCCGGTACGATGGCCCAGAAGTTCGGGTCGGCCATATCGGGGGCGCTCGTGGCCCTGCTTCTCGGAGTGGCGGGTTTTGTGTCGGGGACCAATGCCGACGGTCAGACGGTCATCACCATAGCCGAGGCGGATATGCCTGCTGTGCAGAGGATGATATGGTCGATATTCTCGATTTTCCCGGCTGTCATAGCCGCGTTGATGGCGCTTCTGGTGAAGCTCTATCCTATCGACAAATAGAAAGAAAAAGGCGGGACGATAAGCCGGTTTCTGTAGTTGGATCCGTCATTTGTCTTCGCAACCTACCCCCTGGCATCGGACGGGCAGTCCTCGTCTGCCAGTATATTTGGTCTTGCAGGCCCCGGTGCCGCCTCCGGTATGGCATCGCTGCCATTCCGTCGTGAGCTCTTGCCTCACGGTTTCACCCTTGCCTTGCGGCGGTTTGATTTCTGTTGCGGCTGGCGCAGAATTACTCCTGCCTGCGCTTTCCGCAGCGGGGTGCCCTTTCCTGTCCGGACTTTCCTCAGCCCCGAGGGGCCGCGACGGACTGTCCCACCTTTTTCAAGGGTGCAAATATAAATTAAAATGACTAATTTTGCACCGTATGAAGAAGATTTGTCTCCTTCTCCTGCTCTTGCCGGCGCTTATGGGCGCATCCCCGGTCTCTTACAGGGCGGTTGCGGTCCGGGAGTATCCCCACGACCCCACGGCCTATACCCAGGGACTTTTCTTCAAGGGGGATACTCTTTGCGAGAGTACCGGCCAGTATGGCGAGTCATCCTTCAGGATGGTTGACCTGCGGAGCGGGAAGCCTTTCCGCAAGCTCAATTTCGCGCGCAAGTATTTCGTCGAAGGTTCCGTTGCGCTTGGGGGCAGCCTGTTCATCCTCACCTGGATGAACCGTGTAATCTTTGAGTATGAGGCCGGTTCGCTGAAATATCTGTCCACGCGGGCCTATCCCTATGAAGGGTGGGGGCTTTGCACGGACGGGAGCAGCCTGGTAGCCTCCGACGGTTCTTCGAAGCTCTATTTCATAAACCCTTCCGGGTTCAAGTTGGAGAAGGTGCTTGAAGTCAGTCTGGAGGGCAGACCGGTGAGGTTCCTTAACGAACTGGAGTGGATTGACGGCAGGATATGGGCCAACGTATATACGACGGACCTGATAGTTGTCATCGATCCGGAGAACGGGGAGGTCGAGGCGACGGTGGATTGCGGCGGGCTGCTTCCGCAGAAGCTCCGCACCTCATCCACCGACGTGCTGAACGGTATCGCCGTGTCTGACGGGGGCGCAATATATCTCACCGGCAAGAACTGGCCGCGGCTCTACGAGGTTGAACTTGAAAAATTATAGAATATGAAACTCAAATTGATTGTATCCTGCCTTATGGCCTTGATGATGTCTGTCCGGGCTTTCGGACAGTATGTCTATGTGGTTCCCGGTGCCGAGGATTCCGGCAAGCCGGGTACGAGCGTGAATATGGGAGGCCCGAGCCTCAGTATCTATGACCTTCTCTCCAGAGTTCCCAGCATCAACATACAGGGTGACGGGACGGTCACCATTCTGGGGGAGGAATCGCCTTATGATGACAGTTCGGCCCTGATAGACATAGACGGGATGGAGACCTATGACGTATTCTCGATAAATCCCGACGACGTTTACAGCATCGAGGTCATAAGGTCCAGCCGCAGCGCGCTTTACGGCCTGAGGGGGGCGCACGGCGTGATAAAGATTGTAAGCAGGGGCCAGCATTTCATCGACGAGCAGAACCGTATCCGGGCAGAGAAGGACAAGGAGATACGCAGTCTCGAATCGGCTTCCGACAGGGCGCGCAGCAGGGCGGACAGGTTCAGCCGCCTGGCAGAGCTTAAGAAGGCTGCCGCCGAGAAGGCCAGGAACGTGCTTGAAAAGGCGCGTGAATTCAAGGATTCCGTAGTCGGGACGGTCAAGGAGAAGGCCGCCGAGTTGAAGCGCAAGGCGGCGGAACTGAAGGCCAGGATTGCCGACAGGGAGGCTGAGGAGGCGGCCGGGAAGGCGGAACAGGAGAAACGCAGCGCCGATGAGGCGGAAGAGGCGTACGAGGCAGCAAAATCTGCCGCAGAGGATTAGCCAATCTCCCCATAATCAATAAGTTAAGATTCTATCCATTTGAAAATCGTTAAAATGGATAGCAGGACTTATATTTGTGTACAAACTTAAACTTTATGGATTATGTTAAGGGTTAGTACACTTAGGAATCAGCTTGAAACCAAGTTCAAGCTGTATCGTTGCATGGCGCTCGATTCGCTCGAGCAGACTCTGAAGGAGGGCCTTGAGGAGATAGGCAAGACACTTTATGTGGCAGGCGCCGAGTCCGGCGAGGATATTGAGTTCGACTCCGGCTTCTGCGGCCTTTCGGCGCAGGACGTCGAGGCCATATTCAGGAATTTCTCCTCCGGATGGACCTCCGAGTATCTCGATACCTTGTCGGAGGGGGAGAAGGCCGGATTGATTCTGGCTTTCCTGGGCTCTGACTCCCTGAGGATGTCGCACCTGCGATTCAGGTTCCCCAAGGCCTTTTCCAAGTGGACGGAGGAGGAAGACAGCGAGCTTTTGAGGCGCAACGCCGCCGGCGAGAGCCTCGGGAGTATCTCCCGGGCTATGGGCCGCAATCCCAATGCGTTGAAGATGAGGCTTGAGAAGTTGTTGTCGGCCTAGTATTTCTTCTTTTTTTTCACCGGGTCACAGCTCAGGTCGACGCCAAGCTTCTTGAAGACCTTGCGGTCCACTTCGCTCAGCATTACCGTGGAGTGAACCTGACATCCCTCGAAGAGAGGCAGGGTGTCGATTGCCTTCCTGCAGTTGGGGTCATCCTTGCTGAGCATCGACAGGGCTACAAGCACCTCGTCGGTGTGAAGCCTGGGGTTGTGACCGTGAAGATAGTTGACCTTCATGTTCTGGATGGGCTCTATCATCTCCTTGGGGATGAGCTTGACGCTGTGGTCGATGCCGGCGAGGTGTTTCGCGGCGTTCAGTATCAGGGCCGCGCTCGGACCGAGCAGGGGGCTCGTCTCCGCGCTGATGATGGTGCCGTCCTCGAACTCTATCGCGGCCGACGCAACGCCCGACTTCTCCTGCCTCTCCTTTGCGGCCGTCGTGGTCTTGCGGAAGTCGGTCGAGATATCGGCCCGTTTCATCAGCAGGGCTATCTTGTTGACCTCCGAGTCGCAGCATTCGCCGTCGGCGAGTTTGCAGAGCGCCGAATAGAAGCGGCGTATTATCTCATCCTTGGCGGCCTTGGCGCATACCTCGTCGTCCTTGAGGCAGAAGCCTATCATATTGACCCCCATATCTGTGGGCGACTTATAGGGATTCTCGCCGTAGATGCCCTCGAACAGGGCGTTGAGTACCGGGAATATCTCTATGTCGCGGTTGTAGTTGACGGCTGTCTGTCCGTATGCCTCCAGATGGAAGGGGTCTATCATATTGACGTCGTCAAGGTCAGCCGTGGCCGCCTCGTAGGCTATGTTGACGGGGTGCTTGAGCGGCAGGTTCCATACGGGGAAGGTCTCGAATTTCGCGTACCCGGCCTTTATCCCGCGCTTGAAGTCCTGGTACAGCTGGCTCAGGCACACGGCCATCTTGCCGCTTCCGGGGCCCGGAGCCGTCACCACCACCAGCGGGCGGCTGGTCTCGACATAATCGTTCTTGCCGAACCCTTCGTCGGAGTCGATGAGGGCGACGTTGTTGGGGTAGCCTTCGATTGTGTGGTGGAAGTAGGTCTTGATACCCATCCTCTCCAGTCTCTGGCGGTAGCTTATGGCGCTTGACTGGCCGTTGAAGTGGGTGATGACGACGGAACTTACAAGCAGCCCCCTTTCTTCGAACTCGTCCTTGAGACGGAGCACGTCCACGTCATAGGTGATTCCCAGGTCGCTGCGCACCTTGTTGCGCTCGATGTCGACGGCGCTGATGACTATGATTATCTCCGCGCAGTCGGCCAGCTGCATCAGCATCTTGAGTTTGGTGTCGGGATGGAAGCCGGGGAGGACTCTGCTGGCGTGGTTGTCGTCGAACAGTTTGCCACCGAACTCCATATAGAGCTTGTCTCCGAACTGCGAGATGCGCTTCTTGATTTGTTCGGATTGAATCTTAAGATAAAGTTCGTTGTCGAAGCCTGCTTTCATAACGTACTGCTAGAGCTTGACAAACACTTCCATCGCCTGATATTCGGCCATCCCCAGACTGTCGAAGAGCTCGGCCGTGTGCTGTGTCCTGTCTTCGGCCCTCTGCCAGAATTCCCTGCTGTCGTCTCCGGGGAAGGGGACTATATCCTTCTGCGACAGATGATGGTATATTGCGTGGCGTTTCTCGACCACCTCTTCGGGGCTGAGGGGAACGCTCATATCGACCCTGTCCAGGTTCCACTCCATCCAGGCTCCACGGTACAGCCATATCGTGCTCTCCTTCGCCCATTTCATACCTTCCTCCCTGCACTGGGTGATTGCTTCCAGCGCCGCTTCGGTACAGACCCTGTGTGTCCCGTGCGGATCGGCAAGGTCTCCGGCCATGAAGATGGTGTCGGGCTTGAGACTGCATAGAAGGTCCTTGATGATGTCGACGTCCTTCTGGGTGCAGGGCAGTTTGGTCACTCCGCCCGACTCATAGAAGGGCAGGTTGAGGAAGTGGGCGTGCGAGTCGTCCAGGCCGAAGGAACGCACGGCTCCGCGGGCTTCCGACCTTCTGATGGCCGCTTTCAGGGCCAGAAGTTCCTTGGGCTCGGGGGCCCCGGGGCACTTCGAATCTATTATCTTCTTGACTTTCGCGAAATTGTCACCGAAACCGAGTTGGAAGGCGGCGTCCATATGCTGGAGAACGACGTCGTCGTGAACGGCAAGGTCTCCGGAGGTCTCGTATGCGATGTGGACGTTATGGCCCTGATGGGCGAAGCGGATGAGCGTGCCTCCCATCGAGATGACGTCGTCGTCCGGGTGAGGGGAGAATACCAGCACTGTGTGTGTCTTCTCGCTCTTTCCTCCCGGCCAGCCTGTGATTGTGCTCTGCAGGTCGCGGAACACCTTGACGTTGAGTTCATTATAGGGGCCGTGAAGCTCCAGGAGCTCTTCCAGCGAATTCTGTATGTAGTCCTGATAGGAAAGCTTGAGGATAGGCTTGCCAACCTTCTCGCAGAGCCAGAGGACGGCCTTGCGGCGAAGTTTGAGCGTCCAGTCGCAGGAGCCCACCAGCCAGGGATGGTCGAACCTTGTGAGGAGCTTCGCCGCGGCGCGGTCCGAGTACATTGTCACGTTGCAGTGGCCCTGGAACAGCGATGCGGGGCAGGCGGGGTTCTGGTCCGCCTCGACGATGTTCTTCATCGCATCCGCCTTGTCCTCGCCCCAACCCATAAGCAGGATGCGCTTTGCGCTCATCAGGGTATCCATACCGGCGGTAATCGCCGTCTTGGGGGTAACCTTCACGTCGTGATTGAAGTTCCTGGACTGTATCTTGCGGGTCTTGTAGGAGAGCATCACCGTCCTTGTCCTTGAACCGATGGGGGTGCCTATTTCGTTGAATCCGACCTGACCCTGCAGGCCGAAGCCCATTATCACCAGGTCCATCCCTCTCATCTGACTGTCGAGCCTTTCGCAGTAGGCGGCCATTTTGTCCGGCTCCACCGTGCCGTCGGGGATATGAACCCTGTCCGCCGGGATATCGATATGGTCGATAAGCTCGGCGTGGAGTCTGGCGCTGCGGCTCTGTGTCTCGCTGCCGCTGATGGGATAGTATTCGTCGATGGCGAATATCTCGACATTCTTGAATGACAGCCTGCCGTCCGCGCACCATTTGCAGATTATGGGATAAAGGACGGTCGGGGTGCGCCCTGTCGTGAGTCCGAGCTTGAATGGTGAAGCCCCCTTGTGGCTTTTTATTGCCTTCGCGAGTTCTTCCGTTATCTTTTCGCCGGCGGTCTGCGGGTCGTCGTAAACCTCGGCGGGAATTTTTTCAAAAACGTGTACAAGATTCGATGAAAGGCGGTTCTTGAGAAGGCCGCCCTCTTCCGGTAGAGTGAAATGTCGTATCATAGTGTATTTTTAATTCGCAAATTTAACTATTTTTGTGAACAGATGAAGCAAATAGGGATAATTTGTGCGATGGAGAAGGAGTACCGCCACATTTTGGGGCGTTTCTCCGAAGACCGGGTGTGCAGTATGCTGTCCGGCATAGGAAAGGCCAACGCGGCGATGTGCGCCGCTTCCCTGATAGAACGCCGCCATCCGGAGGCCGTCATATCGGCCGGGGCCGCAGGGTCATTTGCGGAAGGGGTCAGGGTGGGGGATGTCATCCTTTCCACCAGGGTGGCGTATCACGACGTCTGGTGCGGAGAGGAATCGGGCCCCGGCGTCGTTCAGGGTATGCCGAAGTTCTTCGAGGCCGATCCGCTGCTGCTCGACAGGGCGAGGAAAGCGTTCGTGGGGGCGAAGCCCGGGCTCGTGATCACGGGAGACCAGTTCTATATCGGCGAGGAGGAGGATTTGCGGCAGAAGTCGCTTTATCCCGATGCTCTGGCGGTGGATATGGAGGCTGCTGCGGTAGCTCAGGTATGCTTCACTTACGGGGTGCCTTTCCTGGCCGTCAAGGTGGTCAGCGACACCCACGGCGGCGGGCTTCAGGGAGAGCAGTACGAGGCGTTCTGGCGGGAAAAGTCGGAAGAGGCCTTCGACCTGCTGGCGGGTCTTGCCGAGTCGTTGCTTCTGTTGGATGACTGATATTCCGATTTAGGATATGAAAAAATCATTTTTAATCTTTTTTTGCATCCTGGCTGGGATTTCCGCCGGTGCCGCCGACATCTTCGAATTCACTCCGCGCATTGGCTCCGTGACAGACTCGTCCTTCACGGTCCTGTTCAAGACGACGCGCAGGTCGCTGTGCTGGCTGGAAGTGGCGGATATGGACGGTACCAACTGGTACAGGTCGGAGAGAAGCAGGTATTTCGAGGATATCTGCGGCCGGCATTTCTATGGATATTACCACCATATCGAGGTGAAGGGACTCAAGCCCGGAACGACATACCGCTACAGGGTGTACGGCAGGGACGTTCTCGATGATTCCGACCCGTATGGCATGACGTACGGCAGGACGTATGCCTGGCGGCCTTCCTGGGGCAGAGGCGAGGGCAACGCCCCTCATCTCGAGGTCAGGACTCTTGACAGCCGGGCCGATACCTGCCGCTTCTCGATGGTCAACGACACTCATTACAATGACGCCCGGCTCGCAAATCTGCTGAAGAGGGCGCCGGCGGCGGATGATTTTCTGGTGTTCAACGGAGACATAGCCTCATATTGTTCGAGTATCGATTCGGTGCTCAAACATACTTTCGGCCCGGTCCGCGAACTAGTGTCCGAGCGCCCCGTGTTCTATGCGCGCGGCAACCACGAGGGCAGGGGAGGCGAGTGGTACAGGATGCCGGACGAGTTCCCGACTCCCACGGGACGCTTCTACTATATGTTCCGCCAGGGACCGGTGGCCTTTGTGGTGCTGGATGCCGGAGAGGAC
>JAKSJZ010000050.1 GCA_024401995.1 Bacteroidales bacterium | reverse complement strand
TTCGTAACGCAAACGGCGGTACGGTTCTCAGCGGGAATCTCGGAGATCTTCTTGGTGTCACCGAAGTACTCGGTGTTGATCTTGTCGGCGTCAACTCCAGCCTTCTTGAGAGCGGAGGCAACGTTCTCTGCGCGCTTCTTCGAGAGATAGAGGTTGCGTGCGGGATAACCGGTCTCCTTGTCAGCGTATCCGGATACCATAATGGTGGCATCGGGGTGCTGTCCCATGAACTCGGCAACGTCGCTGATCACGGCCTTGGCCTTCTTGTCAAGGTTGTACTTGCCAATCTTGAACATAACGTTGTTGCTGGACTGGCGGGCCTTTGCGGCGGCCTCAGCGGCGAGGCGGGCGGCCTCGGCAGCCTCACGGGCAGCCTTCTCGGCGGCGAGGCGCTCGGCCTCGGCCTTCTCGCGTGCAGCCTTCTCGGCGGCGAGACGGGCAGCCTCGGCAGCGTCAGCGGCAGCCTTTGCGGCAGCGGCGGCGGCAGCAGCCTCGGCGGCAGCCCTCTTGTTGGCCTGGCCGAAGGTGAACTTCACTCCGAGCAGAGCGCTTGCGAGCTGATCGAGGGCGCGGGGCTCCTTATAAGCGTTGAACTTGTTGCTGTGGAAGTTGTCAACGAGTTCGAGAGAAATGGCGATGGCCTGGTTAACACGGAAATCGATACCGGCACCTACGCGTCCGGTGAATCCGAGGACGGTCTTGTCCCAGATGTACTCCCTGTTGGTCATGGCAGAGTTGATGGCTCCGTCATTGAAACGGGTGTTCAGGCCGATACCTGCGAAGATGTATGGATTGACGCAGCGGGTTGCCCTGTACTTGAAGATGTTGCAGAGATCAACAACAACGTCGGCGTTCAACTGGACATAGTTGAATTTGTAGATGAAGGCATCGTTCACACCTACATTGTAACCGCCTTTCGCCTCGTAAGCGGAAACTTCGCCACGGAGGGTCCATACGGGAGTGAACTGATATCCGGCGCCGGCAGCGATGGTAGGTCCGGAGATAAGTTTACTGAAAGAAGGAAGACCCGCAGTATAGGAAGCACCGGCCTTGATGCCGAACTGCCAACCGGGGTAGAACACGTCCTGTGCACTTGCGCTGAATCCGAGCACAAGCAGAGACGAAAGAATAAGAAGTGCTTTTTTCATATTTTTAGGAAAAAATTAGTTTCAAAACCGACCGCAAATTTAATCTTTTCTATCCAAATACAAAACTTTTCATCGAAATTTTGCACTTTTATTTATCTTTGGGTTACGAAAATGACCATTTCAATAGTCGGAGGAGGTGCCGCCGGGTGTTTCTGCGCCGTGGAGGCGGCACGACTCCACCCGGATGCGGAGGTCGTCATATACGAGGCCGGGAACAGGCTTATGGCGAAGCTTGCGCGTACGGGAGGAGGCAGATGCAACATTACCAATACGTTTGCGGGAGTCGATGACCTCAGGACGGTATATCCGAGAGGATTCAGGCTGATGGAACGCGCGCTTGCCGCCTTCAGCCCGGAAGACACCGCGGCCTGGTGGACGTCGCACGGAGTCGGACTTTATGCCGAGCCCGACGGCCGCTGCTTCCCGGTCTCGAATGACGCTCGTCAGGTTGTGGGCTGTCTCGAGCGCCTTATTGCCGAGAGAGGGGTCCGTGTGGTGAAGGGCGCCCGCATAACCTCCCTGGACGAACTCGCCACCGGCGTCAGGGTGGTCACCACCGGCGGCGGATTGCCCCTGCTGCTGAGGGGTACGGCTGTCAGGACGGTTCCGACCGTGCCGTCGCTGTTCGCCCTGAAAACCGGTTCGGAGCAGATCAGGGCCTTGAGCGGCAATGTGGTGAAGGGCGTTTCCCTGACTTTGACCGTCCACGGGCCGGACGGAAAGTCCCGGGGAGAGGCCGCGACAAAGGTAAGGTCCGAGGGCGACATTCTGCTCACGGACTGGGGTTTCAGCGGCCCTGCCGTGCTCCGTCTCAGTTCATACGCCGCGCGCGAACTTGCCGCAAGCGGGTATCGCGGCACGTTGCTTGTCAACTGGCTCGGTTGCGACGAGGAGGAGGCGAGACAGACTGTTTGCCGGCTTTTCGGGCGGGCCGGCGGGAAAATGGTGGCGAACGTGCGTCCGGAGGGTCTTTGCGCAAGGGTCTGGAGTCATATACTCCGCAGGGCTTCGGTTCGGGAGGATATGCGTTGCTCCGAGGCCGGCTCGAAGACCGCCAACAGGATTGTGGCGGCGCTTACGGCCGACTGCTATGAGCTGACGGGCAGGGCGGCGTTCAGGGAAGAGTTCGTCAGATGCGGCGGAGTTGCGTCCTCTGCGGTCCACCCCGCCACGTTCGAAAGCAGGGACGTAGCCGGGCTTCACTTTGCCGGCGAGGTGCTGGATATCGACGGTGTGACCGGCGGATTCAATCTTCAGGCGGCTTGGAGCACTGCAATGTGTGTCGCCAGGGGGATGATGCCGGGGAAATGACCAAATAATTTGTTATATTTGGACTTCGATTCGAAGGTATGGGATACAAGTCGCTGAACAAACTGCTCGAGAAGAGTTTCCGGGACAACCGCAGTCGCGAGGCCCTTTCCAATTACAAGGGCGAGACGTTGACTTACTTCGACGTCGCGAAGAAGATATGCCTCTTCCACTTGTGCTTCAGCCAGTGCGGGCTGCAGAAGGGGGACAAGGTGGCGATATGCTCCCGCAACCAGGCCAACTGGGGCGTGTGTTTCCTGGCCGCACTTACCTACGGCGCCGTGCCCGTGCCTATTCTCCACGAGTTCAAGCCGGACAACATCCACTATCTTGTGAACCATTCCGAGGCGAGGGTGTTCTTTGTCGGTGACGTGGTGTGGGAGGGACTCAGCGAGTCCGAGATGCCCGGGGTGAGCGTGATTGTCCAGATGGACAACCTCCATATTCTCTACTCGAGGGAGCGCCCGGAGAGGGAACTCATCAAGCAGATGTATGCCGAGTTCGAGAAGATATATCCGAACGGGTTCAATCTGGACCATCTCGACTTTTACAGGGAGTCTCCGGATGACCTGGCGCTTATAAACTATACGTCCGGGACTTCCGGATACTCGAAGGGAGTTATGATTCCGTACAGGTCGCTCTGGTGCAACCTCAATCTTGCGGGGGTGACCGCCGAACCTCAGATGAGCTGCGATTCCGAGATGGTCGCGATGCTCCCTTCCGCCCATATGTACGGACTGATGTTCGACTTCCTGTTCGAGATGACCATCGGCGCGCACGTCCATTACCTGACCAGGGTCCCCAGCCCGAAGGTTATCATGGCCGCTTTCGCCGACGTCCATCCGGATGCGATAGTTGCGGTTCCGCTGATAATGGAGAAGGTGTACAAGCTCCAGCTTAAGCCGGTCATAGAGAAGAACAAGTTCTATCTGAACCTCCCTATTCTCAGCCAGGCTGTCCAGAAGAGGATAAGGAACGAACTTATCGAGGCCTTCGGCGGACGCTTCGAGGAGGTGATTCTGGGCGGTGCGCCCTGCAACCCCGAGGTGGAGGACTTCCTCCACAGGATACATTTCCCTTTCACCATAGGGTACGGTATGACGGAGTGCGGCCCGATTATCACATATTCCAAGTGGTACAAGTGCAAGAAGGGGTCTTGCGGGCAGGCGGTGCCCGGCTGCAGGATAAGGATAGATTCTCCCGACCCGGCGAACGTGCCGGGAGAGATTCAGGTTACCGGCGACAATGTCTTCCTGGGTTATTACAAGAACGAGCAGGCCACGAAGTCCGCGTTCACATCCGACGGCTGGTTCAAGACGGGGGATATGGGAGTGCTGGACGACGACGGTTATCTCTATATCAAGGGACGTTCGAAATGTATGATTCTGGGTTCTTCCGGCCAGAATATCTATCCGGAGGAGCTGGAGGCTGTCATCAACAACGTAAGTTACGTCGTTGATTCGCTCGTGGTGGAGGAGAAGAACGCGCTGACGGCTTTGATTTTCCCCGACTACCATCAGGGTATCCTGGACGGGCTCGACGGCAGGTCGCTTGAAGAGAAGATATCGGGATACCTGCCCAAGATAAACGAGATGCTGCCCGCGTATGCGCATATCAGCAAGATAGAGTTCATGCCGGAGGATTTCGAGCGCACTCCGAAGAGAAGCATAAAGAGATATCTGTATCAGCGTAATCAGGATGACAAAGTTTGATGAGAAATATATGGAGATGGCCACTATCTGGGCGACCAACTCCTACTGCAAGCGCCGTCAGGTGGGCGCCCTGCTGGTCAAGGACAGGATGATAATATCCGACGGGTATAATGGGACTCCGGCGGGGTTCGAGAACGTGTGCGAGGACGAGAACGGGGTTACGAAGCCTTATGTGCTCCACGCGGAGGCGAATGCGATATCCAAGGTGGCGAAGTACGGCGCCAGCGCCGAGGGAGCCACCCTGTATGTCACCGCCTCGCCGTGCGTCGAGTGCTCCAAGCTCATCATACAGGCCGGAATCAGGAGAGTGGTATATAAGGATGAATACCGCCTCACGGACGGAATAGATTTGCTCAGAAGAGCCGGCGTGGAGGTCGAGAAGGTGGGATGAACAGGAGAATGATCATATCCGCCGCGCTTGGCGCGGTGGTCGGTGTTCTGGTCGCTTTCGTCGCATTCAAGGCGACGGAGGGGGTGCGCCGTTACAGGTCGGAATATGGCGACTGGCGGAAGCTCAATCTTGTGCTCGACGTCATAGGCCGCAATTATGTCGATACGGTGGATTTCGAGAAGGTCAGCAACGCCGCGATAGAGGCGGCTTTGTCCTCCCTTGATCCGCACAGCGTATATATGCCTCCTCAGGAGTTGGAAGAGAGCGAGGATGACCTTGCCGGGGAGTTCGGCGGGATAGGCATCCAGTTCAACGTGCCGGCGGATACCGCCGTGGTCATCGAAGTCATTCCCGGCGGCCCTTCCGAGAAGATAGGGGTGCTCGCCGGAGACAGAATCCTCGAGGTTGACGGGCGCAATATCGCCGGAGTCAAGTTCCCGCAGGACAGTATGGTCAGGGCGATGCGCGGGCCGGCCGGGACAAAAGTTGCCATAAAGGTCAAGCGTTCCGCGGACGTCATACTTTTCGACATCACCCGCGACAAGATTCCTACGCACAGCATTGACGCCGCCTTTATGGTAAGCGACAGCACGGCCTACCTGAAGCTGGGCAAGTTCTCGAGGACGACTGTCGTCGAGGTGGCGACGAAGTTGATAACGCTGAGCGCGGAGGGGATGACCGGGCTTGTGCTGGACCTCCGCCAGAACAGCGGCGGATTCTTCGACCAGGCGCTTGCCCTTTCCAATCTTTTCCTTCCGAAGGATGCTCCGATAGTCTATCTCGAGGGCCGCACCCGTTCCAGGGAGGATTTCAAGGCGAACGGGAAGGGAATGTTCCAGGACCTCAGGATGTGCCTGCTGATAGACGAGGGCTCGGCCTCGTCGAGCGAGATATTCGCCGGTGCGATGCAGGACAACGGACGGGCCGTCATAATAGGCCGCAGGTCGTTCGGCAAGGGACTTGTTCAGGAGCCGTTCAATTTTACCGACGGTTCCGGCATCAGGCTGACAGTATCAAGGTTCTTCACCCCTTCCGGCAGGGTGATACAGAAGCCGTACAGCGACGATTACGGCTATGAAGTGTTCCAGCGCTACGGTACCGGGGAGATGATGGATGCCGACAGCATCAAGGCTGACAGCGGCGGCATCATCCCCGACGTCTTCGTGCCGGTGGACACCACCGGAGTCGGACCGTTCTACACGGCCTGCTATCGCAAGGCCACCACGATGAGATTCGCATCAGCCTATGTGGACACCCACAGATGGGAGCTGGCCGCCGTCGGGTCATTCGAAGAACTGCAGCGGTATCTGGCCTCGTCTTCGCTGGAGAGCGAATTCCTCAGGTATGCGAAGTCGGTGGACGGGCTGGTCCCTTCGGCTTCGGAATGGAGCAGGGAGAAAGTCTATGTGACGGCCCAGGTGGAGGCGCTGGTCGGGAGATACAGCAAGCTCGGAGACAATGCCTATTACCATCTGTATCTTCCGGTTGACAAGGTCTTCAACAAGGCTCTCGAAGAGATTACTGGGCGATGAACTTATAGACGATGTTGCCTTCCTGGTTCTCCGGCGCCGAATCGGAGGCGTTGAATCGGGAAAGCCTTGCCGCACGGACCGCGAAGTCCCGCAGGCATCCGTCCGTGGAAGAGACGCCCTTGTCCACCGAGGCCGCGGTGACGGCGCCTTTCCTGTTGACGCTGATGATGACGCGGACCTCCCCGGCCCCGAGACATCTGTATGCCGGTATCGGAAGTCTTACGGCTTTCCTGCCGTCAAGTTCGTAGGAAGCCACGGAAGGACCGCTGTATTCGCGTTTCTTTTCCTTCTGCTCATTCTCCCCGTCCGCGACTGCGGCCTCGTCCGGAGAGACGTCACGGCGTGCAAGGGAGTTCTCTATGTCCCTGCTTACTCTCTTGGCATCCTCGTAAAGTTTCTTGGCGTCAGTCCCCCTGTCGTCCTTGAGCGCCGCGCGGTCAACCGCCACGTTGCGTATGGGCGCCCCGCCGCTCTGGGCAATCATCCTGTCGAGCCTTCTGCTTATCTGTTCCTTGAAGGCGACTTCCTTCTGAAGCCTTTCGAGTTCTTCCAGTTTGGTGAAGTCCAGGACGAAACTGGACTCTTTCCGGAGCGAATAGCCCAACGAACCTATCAGCAGTATGATGAGCACTGACAGGTGGACGATGGCCGTGATGTACAGCCCGGCTTTGTCTTCCGGAGATATCTTCTTCACTTCCGTTCCTTGAGAGCCTTCTCGAGAGTTGCGTGAAGCACGTCGATAGCGACCTTGTTATGGCCCCCCTGCGGAATGATGATGTCGGCGTACCTCTTGCTGGGCTCAATGAATTGGTGGTACATAGGCTTCACCGTGCGGGTATAGCGCTCGATGACCCATTTCAGGTCCTTGCCCCTCTCTTCCGTGTCACGGAGCAGCACCCTCATGAACCGGTCATCGTCGTCCGCATCCACAAAAAGCTTTATGTCAAGCTGGTCCCTGAGTTCCGGGCAGGTGAAGATGAGGATACCTTCTATGATTATGACTTCGGCCGGGTAAACCTTTCTGGTCTCTGTCTTCGACCTGGTGCAGGTGATGAACGAGTACACGGGCTGGTCTATCGCCTCGCCCCTTTTGAGCGCCCGCAGGTGTTCGCACAGCAGACTCCATTCGATGGAGTCCGGATGGTCGAAGTTGTGGTCGCGTTTCTGTTGCTCGGTAAGATTGCTCGAATCCTTGTAGTAGCTGTCCTGCGGAATCACCACGACATTCTCCTTGAGTCTTTTGGTGAGCTCCTGTACCACGGTGGTCTTGCCTGACCCTGAACCGCCGGCGATGCCTATCAACAACATATCAGTATTCTGCGTTTTTGGGTGTACGGGGGAACGGTATCACGTCGCGTATGTTCTGCATACCGGTGATGAACAGGAGCAGACGCTCGAATCCTAGTCCGAATCCGCTGTGGGGGCAGGAACCGAAACGCCTCGTGTCGATGTACCATTCCAGATTCCTGCGGCTCATATTGAGTTCATCGATTCTGCCTTCCAATTTCGCAAGATCCGCTTCTCTCTCCGAGCCGCCTATTATCTCCCCGATTCTGGGGAAGAGGACGTCCATCGCGCGGACAGTCTTGCCGTCCGCGTTCTGCTTCATATAGAAGGCCTTTATGTCTTTGGGTAGTCCGTGAGGATGACAGGCTTGCCGAAATGCTCCTCCACAAGGAACCGTTCGTGCTCGCTCTGAAGGTCAACGCCCCAGGATACCGGATATTCGAATTGATGACCCGATGCGACCGCCTTCTCGAGAATGGCGATGCCCTCGGTGTAGGGAAGCCTGACAAAATCGGTGCCCACAACCCCCTCGAGCCTTCCGACAAGGGTCGGGTCATAGCGGTCGTTGAGGAACTGGATATCGTCGCGGCAGTTGTCAAGCGCGAACTTGACCAGATGCTTGATGAAGTCTTCCGCGAGGTCCATATTGTCCTTGATATCGTAGAAGGCCATCTCCGGTTCTATCATCCAGAACTCCGCAAGGTGGCGCGGAGTGTTGGAGTTCTCCGCCCTGAAAGTGGGGCCGAAAGTGTAGATGTTGCCCAGGGCCGTGGCCCCCAGTTCGCCTTCCAGCTGGCCGCTGACGGTGAGGCTTGTCTGCTTGCCGAAGAAGTCCTTGCTGAAGTCGGGCTTGCCCTTCTTGTCCCTGGGAACGTTTTCCAGGTCGAGCGTCGTCACCTGGAACATCTGCCCGGCGCCTTCGCAGTCGGAAGCCGTGATGAGCGGAGTGTTCAGGTAAACGAAGCCCCTGGAATGGAAATACTCGTGAATTGCGAACGCCATCTGGCTGCGGAGCCTGAGCACGGCGCCGAAGGTGTTGGTGCGCGGCCTCATATGGGCCACGGTGCGCAGGTATTCGAAGGAGGTATCCTTCTTCTGGAGGGGGTAGCGCATAGGGTCGCATTCTCCATAGACCTCGATGCCGACGGCTTTCACCTCCACCTTCTGGCCGCTGCCTACGGACTCCACAAGTTCGCCGTCGACGGCGATGCAGGCTCCGGTTGTGATGCGCGGGAGAATCTTCTCCGTATCCGGGGTTTTCTCCACTACAATCTGGAGGTTCTTTATGGTGGAGCCGTCATTGAGCGCAATGAAGGCAATCTCCTTGTTGCCTCTTTTTGTCCTGACCCAGCCCTTCGCCGTCACGCGGCTGCCAGGTGCGGCTTCCAGAATATCCTTAATCTTGATCCAACGGGTGTTTTCCATTTCTGAAGATTTTAAAAAGCAGCCCTCATAAAGGGGGCTGCTTCGTTATTGTACCGGGTGGATTTACTCACCCTTTCTTGCCGAATACATGATCTTAAGCGCGGAGCAGCGTCTGAGCTCCTGCTTGACGTCGGTAATGATACCCATACGTACATCCTGGTCAGCGCGAATGTTGACTGTCATGAACTGACGGTCGCCTTCGTTCTTGGAGTCGCGTTCTGCCGCAATGAAGTCGCGGATATCGTCAACCGTCTTGAAGGAATCGTTGAGCTGGATACGCGCGTCGGTACCGTACTGGGCCTGATAACCCAGGGTAGGGGAACCGATGTTGATGTATGAAGCCAGGTCCTTTCTTTCAAGCTTGACGACTTCCGAAGCCTGGGGCAGCTTCACGATGACCTTGTTCTCCGTCTCGCGGAGCTGAGTGGTCACCATGAAGAAGAACAGGAGCATGAATACGATATCGGAGAGGGAGCTCGACGTTACTGCCGGAACTTCCTTCTTGTTGTTGTTTCCACCGAATTTTGACATAATCTTTCCTCCTGTCTTTTATCTTGATCTCTTGCCAACGTCCTTGGGCTCCGCCTCGGAGATGTTCTGAGGAATGGCCTTCTTTACGATTCCCTGCTGCTCTTCGGTAAGTTTTGCGAACGCCTTGCCGTAAGCCTTCGTCGAGAACTCCTCGCGAAGTTCGTTGACGGCCTTTACAAGCTCGTTCTGCACGGCCATATAGGCGCTATAGCTGGTACCACGGTCGTTCTGGAGGGAAATAACGCCTTTGGAAACCGCGCAGTTGCCGTAGCCCTCTATATCCTGAATCTCCTTCTCGGAAAGAGTGGGGTCGTCATTGGGGTTGGAAAGGAAAATCTTGATTTTATCCTTGAGCTGACTAATTTCTACAGGTTCAGTACCGGCAAACAGCCTGTCCGCGGAATTGATCCTCACAACGATGATGTTGCGACGGTTGACCTTCTGGTCCTGCACCTTCTGATTCTTGTCGGGCATGGGAGGGAGACGACGGCTCAAGCCTGTCTGCGACCCCATAGTCGTGGTCATCAGGAAGTAGCAAAGCAGAAGGAACGCAATATCCGCAGTGGAACTGGAGTTGATTGCAGGTGTTTTTTTCTTACCCATAGTTCTTTACTTTTTGCTGATTTTGCCGTAAACCTCTCCGAACAGAATGGCTGCGATGGCGAGAACGCCGGCAAGATACGTAAGGAGAAGAATGGCGTCAGTGAGTTTGAGCGTGTTTGCGGAAGGCTGCGCCAAAAGGTTGAGCGCCGGCTTCCCCGGAGCGATGAAATAGGCGGCCGCGCAGATGACGACGAGAACGGCGAGGCCGATCCCGAGCTTCACGACACCCTTCGGGTCCACCTGGAACCGGACGAGAAGCCCGGCGCCGACGACCGCGACGATGGCGAGGCCGATCATAATGTAGGCCCAAATGAGCAGGGCGTTGACAGGAAGGTTGTCCTTCGCCTCAAAACCGGCGGTAAAGCCGAAGACGAGGAGGACAACGCTGACAACGATCAGCGCAATCATGCCCCATTTGAATATTTTGTTGATGTCTTTCATATTACTTTCCCTGCTTTGAGAGGATATCTATGAGGCAGATGGAGGCGTCTTCCATATCGATGGAGAGGCCGTCGATCTTTGCAAGAATGTAGTTGTAGAATACCTGGAGAATCATGGCGACGATGAGTCCGCCTACGGTTGTGATGAGGGCGACCTTCATACCGCCGGCTACAACGTTAGGGGAGATATCACCGGCAGCCTGGATGGCGTCGAAGGCCTGGATCATACCGATAACGGTTCCGAGGAATCCGAGTGACGGTGCGATGGCGA
>JAKSJZ010000005.1 GCA_024401995.1 Bacteroidales bacterium | reverse complement strand
ATCCACTGTCGCAAAAATTTTCATAAATGTTCCCCGCCACATTCCGCACGGTCAGCGGACCTGACGGCCCTCGAACCAGGTGGAAAGCACCTCAGTGCAGTGGATGCTGTCAACAGGGCACTCGAGGAAGTTGCGGTCAACCAGCAGGAAGTCGGCGTACTTGCCTTCGGTGATACTCCCCCTCTCCTTCTCGAGATGCATCTGCCAGGCACCGTTTATGGTGAATGCCTGCAAGGCCTGCTCCCGCGTGAGAAGTTCGTGGGGGTTGAATGGAACGTTTGCATCCATCGGGCCGCAAAGCCCGGTTACCGATATCTCCATAATCCAGAACGGGTCGATGGGAGAGCCTGCGGTAGCGGGGAAATCGGTATGTGCCGTCGCCACCACCCCGTTGTCGAAGAACGACTTCATCGGATACATATCCCTTATCGTCTCCTTCGGGACGAACGGATATACGAACGGCGCCTCGTCATCGGCCAGGACGTGCCATATCATAGAGGTCACGGCTACCACGCCGTTGTCCGCACAGCGTCCGTAATCCTCAGGCAACATATTGTATACGTGAACTATGGTGTTCCTGGCTTCCCTGCTGCCGGCCTGCTCGAATGCATTGACGGCGCGGTTCACGGCCGCATCGCCCATAGTATGGATATGCATCGTCCTCCCCGAGCCGTTCACGCGTCCGGTGATGGCCGCAACTTCGTCCTGCTCCCAGTTCGCCCCGACCTTATGGCCGTCCGGATAGGCATCGAACACGAAGCCGGTGCCACCCTCCACGGTCCCGTCCATAAAAAGCTTGACATAATCGGGATGAACGTGCCCGGTCCGGTATTTTCTCCAGCTGAACGCCTGCTCTATCTCCGCTTCGAGGTTGTCGGTGGAACTCTCTATCTCATAGGAAACACCGAGGTTCATACCCAACCTTCCTTCCTTGTCAAGCCGGCGGGCCACCCGGGGGAACACGTCCGTCCCGAAATAGTTCGACCATCCGTCCATATATGAGGTGATTCCCAGCGCGTGAAGCGTATCGGCGGTCCTTTCAAGCACTTCGGCGGCTATCTGATCCGTAAGCAGTTCGTTGAAATCAATTCCGTGGAGGCGAAGATACGTCGCCGCCTGTTCGTGGAAAAGTCCGGTAGGCCTGCCTTCCGCATCGAATTCAATCAGTCCGCCGCGTATCGAATCCCTGAGCACCCTGCCTTCGTCATCTATAATGCCGGCTTTCTTCATACAGGCCGAGTTGGCAAGGGCGGAATGACCCTCCGAGTTTACCAGAAGCAGCGGTATGTCCGGACATACGGCGTCAAGTTCCTTCACGTCCGGCTCGCCTTCGTTCTGGAAGGTAATCATATTCCAGCCGTTGCCGAAGACGCAGTTGCGCCCCTCGGCCCTGGCCAGCGCATAGTTCTCCTTCACCTTCTCCAGAGTGGAGGCGACGTTGTCGGTATCATAATCAATCTGAAAACCGTAATAATCCGAGGCGAACGCGACAAAGTAGTGCGCGTGGCTCTCGAAGAAAGAAGGGATGACGAGACCTTCCCTATGGTCGATGACCCTGGTCCGGCCTTCCTTGAAATACTTTCCGACGCCTTCCCTGTCCCCGACGAAAATGAAGCGGCCGTTCCTGATGGCGAGAGCCTCCGCATCGGGCAGAGCGACGTCACAGGTACGGACGTCACCATAAACGATTACGTCCGCCGCCTTCGGGCCGCAGGACGCGAGCATAAAAGACGCCAGGGCCACAATGGTAATGTTGCGATTCATAGGATTAAGGTTTTTTCGGCTGCAAATATACATATAATGCACAAAAAACACGAATCCCAACTGTCAAAACCGCAAGGTCCGGCCGCTACTGATTGTCCGGCTCGCCGGCCCCGTCCCGAACGTCCGGGGCGCTGCCGGCGGCGCGGGCCTCGTCGAACTTGCGCTTCATCGTCGGATTGTTCCAGGTGAGTTTCTTGATCGTGAGCCCGTCCACGTCCCCGTCCGCAAGCCGTATATAGTTGTCGGACTTCACAAGGTTGTCGCGCACGTCCTGCAACTTCTTGATGGAGGCGTCTATCGACTTGATGGCATCGTTGAAACGCTCCCGCGCGAACGAAGCGTGCGAGGAGAACTTGTCCTTGAATTCGAGAAGCCTGTCCTCGAAGCCGGTGATATCCACATACTGGTTCTTTGCAATCTGGAGTTCCTTCCGGTATTCCAGGCTCTTCTTCGACGTCTGGACAAGCAGGGTAATCAGCGGTACGAAGAACTGCGGCCTTATGACATACATCCTGTCATACAGGTATGACTTGTCCACAATGCCGGAGTTGTAGAGGTCGCTGTCCGGCTCAAGGAGCGAAACCAGCACCGCATATTCGCATCCCTTCTCCTTCCGGTCCTTGTCGAGTTCTTTCAGAAAGTCCTCATTCCTGTGCCTTGCCGCAGTCGTATCCATCTCGTTCTTCATCTCGAACATTATCGACACATACTCGACCCCGTCCTCGAAGTCGCGGAAGATGAAGTCGCCCTTGCTCCCGGAGGAAGCGTCGTTGTCCTTCTCGAAATAAGCGTTCGGGAGAAGGGAGCGGAGCCTGGTGTTGTACTCGGTGCTGCAATGGACCTCCAGGGTCTCCCCCACCATCTTGGTGGACATCCTGGCTTTCAGGTCACGGTAGTACTCTACCTGCTCCTGCGCCACCTTCAACCGGTTCTCATACTCTTCACGGATATTGTTCTCGTGCATCGCGGCCTCGGCCTTGTCGAGGCGCGCCTTTGCCTCGAGTTCACTGATGCGCGCCTCCTTGCTCCGTAGTTCCTCGCGCGCCTTCTCCTGCTCCTTCATCACGGCAATCTTCATATCGGAGCCGTTCTTCTCCACCACACTCTGGAGTTCTGCCTTGAGAACCTTGCGCTCGGCCTCCATCCGGGCCTCCAGTTCGGAGGCACGCCGCTCCAGTTCGCCGTTGAATTCGGCATTCCTGACCTGTGAGAGAATCGAGGCATAATCAGCCTCGTCAACCTTGAAAACGCTGCCGCATCTGGGACATTTGAGTTCCTTCATGACCTGCATTTTTTCTAAAAACACGTAAAAATAAAAAAAATCCATATATTTACCCCAATCCTACCATTATGGCGGGGCTGTAATAACCAATTTTTATCTATCCTAAAACCAAAAAAATGCAAAAGTTTCTTGTATCGCTGCTTGCGTTGGTTTGCACTTTCGGGATAGTCCGGGCCCAGACGGTCAGCATCACCGGCAAGGTGGTCAGCAACCAGGGGGGGCGGATGAACCCGTAATCGGCGCCAGCATCCTTCTGAAGGGAACAACCACCGGAACCGTCACCGACGTTGACGGCGGATTCTCCCTGAAGAACGTCCCCGTAGGAGGGACCCTCTCAATCTCCTCGATTTCTTTCAAGACTGAAGAAATCGTAATCACGGCGGACCGTCGTCACTATGACGTTGTCCTTACCGAAGACACCCAATTCCTCGACGAGATTGTCGTAATCGGTTACGGAACCCAGCGCAAACAGGAAATTACCGGTTCGGTGGTTTCCATCAAGGAGGGGCAATTCAATGAGGGCGTGACAAGCAATGCCTTCCAGATGCTCATCGGCAAGGCTGCCGGTGTGAACGTCGCCCAGACCAGCGCCGCTCCCGGTGCATCCTCGAAGATTCAGATCAGAGGTGCCGGTTCCATCAACAGCAGCAACGACGCTCTGGTTGTTGTGGACGGACTCCCCGGAGTTGACCCTTCGTCGATTCTGCCGGAGGATATCGAGTCCGTGGAGATTCTCAAGGACGCGTCTGCAGCGGCCATCTACGGCACACGTGCCGCAAACGGTGTAGTCCTCATCACGACAAAGAGCGGTTCACAGGGAACCATCAACGTCAAGTTCAAGGCTGAAGGCGGTGTTCAGACCGTTGCAAAAACACTTGACCTGCTCAATGCGGAGCAGTATATGTCCACTCTCAACGCCATCCGCATCGAGGGCGGGCAGGCTCCCATCTATACTGAAGAGCAAATCCGGAACGCCGGTGTCGGCACGGACTGGCAGAAGGAAATTTTCCGTACGGGCGCCGTCCAGAATTACAACCTTTCGTTCTCCGGAGCCGGCAACAAGCACAGCTACTATGTCGGGCTGGGCTTTGCCGACCAGCAGGGAGTAGTCAAGAGGTCCGGGATGAGGAGCTATAACGTCAGAACCAACGTCAATATCACTCCGAAGGAATTCCTCAGATTGAAACTCAACCTTAATTACACCCGCAAGGACATACAGTCCACTCCGGATTCCTTCTCGACAAACGAGAATGCGGGGCCTATCGGTTCGGCGGTATTGTTTGATCCCACCCTTCCCGCGGGCATCAATCCCGAGACCGGGAGATACTATCAGAACGATTATATCGCTCTGGACAATCCTTCCGCCCTGGTTGAGGGGACTTCTCCCGCAACTCGGCAAAACAATGTCTATGGCACTTTCACGCTGGAGTTTGAGCCTGTCAAGGACCTTGTGGCTACGGCCAGAATCGGTGCCACGGTAAATTCCTACGGCAACACATCATATACCAGCCGCATCACGAAGAAGGGCCTTTCCCTTGGCGGAAGCGCCTCGCAGACCTGGGGCGAATCGTCACAGTGGCTGGCCGAGTTCCTGCTCACCTACAAAAAGACGTTCGCCGAAGCTCACCACACCAAGTTCCTTCTCGGTGCGACATACGAGCAGATGCTTTCCCAGAGCGTGTCGGCTTCGGCCCGCGGCTTCATTTCAGACGCGGCGGGAGTAAATATGATGGGCAGCGGTGATTCAATCAACGGAGACGACGTATCATCGACAAAGAGCCGCAACCGCTTGAACGGTTTCCTCGGCAGGTTCAATTATGACTACAAGGACAAGTACCTGCTTACCGCCTCCTTCCGATTCGACGGTACATCGCGTTTCGCCGACAAGCATAAATACGCCTTCTTCCCTTCAGTGGCGGCCTCCTGGAGAATTTCCGAGGAAGACTTCCTCAAGGGTTCAAATGTTGTGAACGACCTGAAACTTCGCGCCGGATATGGAGAGCTCGGAAATCAGGGAATCGGCAACTATATGACCATCGAGACCCTTGTCGCCGGCGGGAAGGCCGTCTTTGGTGACGACCTTATCCAAGGTCTTGAACAGGCGCGTCTTGTAAATCCCGAACTGTGTTGGGAAACAACGGCGGAGACAAACGTCGGTATCGACTTCGGCTTCTTCAAGAGCAGACTCTACGGTAGCATCGACTTCTTTATCAGAGATACGAGGAACCAGCTGTTCGACAAGCCTATGCCCGGCACCGTCGGCTTCAGCAGCATGAAGGTTAACGTGGGAACCGTCCGCAATTCGGGCGTGGAAATCTCCCTGAATTCCGTCAATTTCGAGAAACCCAAGTTCGGCTGGACCACCCAGCTCAACCTTTCATTCCTCAAGAACGAGGTCAAGAGCCTACCGCCCTTCATCTCCGAACTTGTCACGGGTTCCATCGCCTCATTCATAAACAATTATCAGATTACCCGCGTCGGCGACGCTATTTTCTCCTACTACGGATATGAGACGAACGGTATCTTCCAGACGACTGACGATATCCCGTCTTCCGCACAGCCTACAGCAAAACCAGGCTACATCAAATATGTGGACCAGGACGGCAACGGCTCTATCGGGCCCGAGGACCGCGTCATTCTCGGCAAACCCTTCCCCGATTGCACCCTGGGCTTTACCAACAACTTCCGGCTCGGCAACTTCAACCTGAGCATCTTCCTCCAGGGAGTGTTCGGCATCAGCACCCTCGACGCTCAGACCGTCGAGACCCTCTTCCCTGCAAACGAATACAGGAACAGGCTTGCCGAATACTATCTTAACAGGTGGACGGTTGACAACCCCACCAACAAGTACCCCAGCGGCGTAGGTTACGCGAATTACGGCGGCGACTACCAGATCAACAGTTTGACCGTGGTTGATGCTTCCTTCCTCCGCATCAAGAACATACATCTTGACTACAATATTCCGCTCAGGTCCAAGAAGCACATTTCCGGTATCACTGTTTATTGTGCGGTGGACAACGTCTATACGTTCACCAACTACAAGGGCTTTGACCCCGATGCCAGCTCCGCGGGCAGCGCCTCCGTTTCGAAGGTCAACTACAACAACTACCCGCTCGCAAGGACATTCAGGGCCGGACTAAATTTGACACTCTAACATTAAATTCGACAGAATTATGAAAAAAACACAATATTTAGGCTTCGCTACAGCGGTATTGGCAGCTTTGATGTTGTCAGGCTGCTACGGATTCCTGAAGGAAGAGGTTTATACGGAATACGACCCTTCCCAGGTATTGAAAGATGAAGAGGGAGTGAATGCACTCCTTGCCGGAGCATACAGCAAATCCAGGATGGTCGGATATAACAGCAGGAACTTCACCTATATGATGAATGAGTTCTGCACCGATATAGCTTTCGAAACCGGTGGCGGTCTCGAGGCGAGCTGCACCCCCTATATCAATTTCACCTGGGGTATCAACGATCAGTTCCTAGACACTCATTGGAGAAATATGTACAGTGCCATCTCCAGCGCCAACTCGGTCCTCTCCGTAACAAAATCGCTGACCGGTGTTCCCGAAGAAACGATAGCGAAAATCCAGGGCGAGGCAAGGTTCATCCGCGCATCCTCCTATTACTATCTTTACACAATCTTCGGGACAACGCCTATCATCGAGATTCCGGAGGGAGCCACTCCCGAAGAAATCGAGACCATCGGCAACTCCACCCCCAGAGCGGAAAAGTCGGATTTCGTCAACTACATAATCAAAGACCTCGAGTTCGCCGCGGCGAATCTTCCCGTTGTGGAAGACCCCATCGGAAGAGCCACGAAGGGTGCCGCCCTTGCGCTGCTTACAAAACTTTATATGCACGAAACGGACTGGGCCAACGCTCAAAACACGGCAAAGAAGGTCGTGGAGTTGAATCATTATTCCCTGTCCGATGATTATGCGAAGATGTTCAGCGTAGAGGGTGAAAACAATTTGGAGTACATTTACAGGGCGCCCTGTCTGCCCGTGTCCGGCTACCATAACAACTATATGGCTCATGCCCTGCCTCCGAAATATCCTACCCTGCTGCCTTATGACAACTTCGGCGCACAGTTCAGGACATACACGGCTTTCTATGAGACATTCGAGGACGGAGACAAGCGTCGCGAGTGCTTTGTAACACATTATATAAACACCGACGGGGAAGAAGTGGAGCTTCTGCGCGACACAGTGACAAGAGACCCCCTGGATAACGTCAGGAGTTTCAAATATGCCCTTGATCCCAACGGGACCGGTGAGTTACACGGCAATGACATTGTATTGATAAGATATGCCGACATCCTTCTCTGCCTGGCAGAGGCCGACAACGAGCTCAACGGCCCAACCCAGACAGGTCTGGATTATATCAATGCGGTTCGGGACCGTGCCGGATTGGAGCATTGGAAGTTAATCGATTACACAACGAAGGACGAGCTGAGGGATTCCATTCTGGCAGAGCGCGGACGCGAATTCTTCTCGGAGGGCCTGCGACGCGAAGACCTTATCAGGCACGGAAAATTCATTTCCAACGCCCGGAAGCGCGGCAAGGATGCGCAGGAATATCACGTGCTTTATCCTATCCCTCTGAGTCAGCTCCAGACAAATCCCAAGCTGGTGCAGAATCCCGGATATCAGTCTGCTCCGGCTCAGCAGTAGAATCCCGGCCGCTGACAGAAAAGGATACGTTACTTATTGGGAAGAGGTCGCCGCAATGGGACGGCCTCTTCTCTTTTCCATCAAACTGGATTTTGCAATCCTGACAACTTTATGATTTTCTCCCTATCTTTGCATTTATGACGGTTATGAATAAAAAATTAAGATACCTGTCGCTGGCGCTGGCCACGGTGCCCGCTACGGCGGCACAGGCGCAGGAGGCGGGAAGGCCAAACATCATCCTCTTTATGGTTGACGATATGGGATGGCAGGACACCTCGCTGCCCTTCTGGTCCGAACGGACTCCCAACAACCTCAAGTACGAGACTCCCAATATGGAAGCGCTGGCCGCCGAGGGGATGCAGTTCACGCAGGCATATGCGTCCAGCATCAGCTCCCCATCCAGATGCAGCCTCATCACGGGTATGAACGCCGCAAGGCACAGGGTTACGAACTGGACCCTCGAGAAGGACAAGACCACGGACTTGGAAAGCGATTCGATACTGCTCCCGGAGTGGAACTACAACGGCATCACCCAGGACGCGGGGATCCCCCACACCTTCCGCGCCACGTCCTTCGTCCAACTGTTGAAGGACAACGGGTACCATACCATCCACTGCGGCAAGGCCCATCTTGGAGCGATTGACACTCCGGGCGCCGATCCCACCCACTTCGGATTCGACGTCAACATAGCCGGTCACGCCGGAGGAGGTCCCGCCACCTATCTGAGCGAGCGCAACTTCGGCTATGACGCCGACGGCAGGCCAACCTCGCTCTTCGCGATTCCCGGACTCGAAAAATACTGGGGCAGCGGCATTTTTGCGACGGAGGCCCTGACCAGGGAGGCTCTTGCCGCGTTGGACCGCGCCAAAGGCAACGGCAAGCCATTCTTCCTCTATATGGCCCATTATGCGGTCCACATCCCCATCGACAGGGATGTCCGCTACTTCGGCAAGTACAAGGCGAAGGGACTTGGCGACAAGGAGGCCGCCTATGCGTCGCTTGTGGAGGGTATGGACAAGAGCCTCGGGGACATTATGGCCTGGCTCGACAGAAACGGGCTGAAGGACAATACAATCATCATCTTCATGAGCGACAACGGGGGCTTCGCCACGGCATCCTTGTGGAGGGACGGAGAACTGTTCCATCAGAACGCTCCGTTGAACTGCGGCAAGGGGTCGTTGTACGAAGGAGGAATCAGGGAGCCTATGATAATACGCTGGCCCGGCGTGACGGCTCCGGGGTCCAAATGCAACAACTATGTTATCATCGAGGACTTCTTCCCTTCCATCCTGGAGATGGCGGAAGTCACGGACTACAATACCCTGTCCCCCATCGACGGCCGCAGTTTCGTGCCGCTTATAAAGGGAACTTCCGATCCGTCCAAGGGCCGGATGCTGGTATGGAACTACCCCAACATCTGGGGCAATTCGGGCCCTGGAATCAATCTCAACTGCGCTGTCCGCTACGGCGACTGGAAGCTTGTATACTATTACGATACCGGGAAGAAGGAACTCTTCAACATAAAGGAGGACATAGGCGAGACACGCGACCTGTCCTCGGATAACCCGCGCCTGACCAGACGCCTCTCCCGCAAGCTCGGACGCTACCTCAGGTCGGTTGACGCGCAGAGGCCGTCATTCCGTTCGACCGGAGAGCCCTGTCCCTGGCCCGACGAAAAATGATTGCACTACAAATCATAGCGGTGGTCCTGGCCATCGCCGGCATCGTGGGGAGCATTGTCCCGGCACTTCCCGGACCGCCGCTGGGGTGGCTTGCGATGCTGTGCGCATTTTTCTGCCACGGAAGCAATTCAAGCGGAGAGCCGATGACGCTGACTTCTCTGCTCGTATGGCTCGGCATCACGATTGTGATTACGGTGCTGGACTACGTAATCCCCGCCTATATGACCAAAGCTACCGGCGGCCATAAGGCGGCGGAACGCGGTGCAGCAATCGGGCTTGTGCTGGGGCTTCTCTTCCCTCCCGTCGGTATGATTCTGGGCAGCCTGCTGGGGGCGTTCATAGGTGAGTTTGCGTTCGCGAATTCAGATACGGCAACGTCCCTCAAAGCCGCAGCCGGCACTTTCGCCGGATTCATCTCGGGTACCGTGATGAAATTGGCTGTGTCGGCTGCTATGGCCTGGCAGGCCATAATTTACATCGCCTGAATTGTCAGATCGACGAAGCGTCCGTACTTCCGGACAAATGTGTCAAGCTTACTCCGGCAGGATCAGGTTTCTGACCGGGCGCACGGGGATACCCTTGCTGCGTTGAGTGCCAGCCACCTTGATAGATTTATTGGCGTTACCGAATTTAAAGGCATACGCAACCGTATTGGTGGGGGTGAGACCAGTTGACCAATAGTAGCCGAAGCTGCCCGCATCGTCCAGTCTGGTCGTATCGCCAATACCCGTAGCCGGAAAGAACAATATGTTTGTACCGTCGCAGAAAAGACACCCGGCTACCCCGGTATATGCCGGAATATACGTCTGGTCCTTATCCAGCCAGTAAACACCCTTTTCGGGTGTAGCTGTGGAGAGCGCTGTCGGTGAACTCTTCTTGCCACAAGCCTCAATCAATGCTTCGAACTCCTGGGAAGTCGGCATACGCCATCCGTGGCCTATTTTCTGCTTCACGACATCATTCGCGTCAGGAAGATTCGCATCCTCTTTGTACTCCAGGTTTTCATCGACGAAACCTTTCTCCTTGCCGCTCTTCCAAGTGACGACAGTGGTATCGGGCCACTGAATTGAAGTATAGAGCGTTTCGAGGGAACCCCACTGATAGTAGTCACCGGCGCAGGTGGAAATGTTGCCGGCGACCGTTGTGGCGCCAAGATTCGTCGTGGCCCACATAAGACCGGCCATCTCCACGTAATCGGGACCGTACGGTTTGACGGTAACCGTGCAGGTGGCCCTCTTGCCACCGTCAGTTGTGGTTACCGTGATGGTGGCTGTACCCTCAGACACGGCGTGCACGTTGCCCTCCTGGTCAACGGCGGCGAATTCCGTCTTGTCGCTTGACCAGCTGACAGTCTTGTCCTCGGCATTTTCGGGAAGAACGGTCGCCGTGAGTTTCACGTCGGGGTCGCCGACCTTGATTTCAAGTGTGGTATTGTCAAGTATAACGCTTGACACAAGCGTGCGGTATGCATCCTTGTCATAAACATCGCACGATCCAAACAGCCCCAGGGATATAACCACGGCGCCAAAAATCAAAAGTTTGTTTTTCATTATTTTTATATTTTAAAAAATGTTCCGATGTTAATCAGGCATGCAAAGGTACAAAATTGTACTTGCAATAAAAAATTTTCAAAAGAAAGAGGGATCAGTTCCAGGCCGAAGCGGAAGCCATAAGGTCTGCAATCCGGTCGTTGCACAGGTTGCCGATACTGCCGAGGTGGGTGTGGTGAAGTTCTCCCCCGCTGTAATGGAAACGGCCCTGATTGACCTCGACGCCCACCTGACGGTATGCATCACGGAAAGGCACTCCCGCAAGGACACGCCTGTTGACCTCCTCGACAGTGAAGAGATGTTCGTAAAGAGCCGAATCGAGAATGTCCTTCCTGACCTCAATGTGGTCCAGCATATAGACTGTTATCCGCAGGCAGTCGTGCATAAGTTCCAGAACGGGGAAAAGGACGTCCTTGAGCAGCTGGCTGTCGCGATGGTAGCCGTGAGGCATATTGCTGCACAGCATCGATATCTCGTTTTCGCACGCCAGAATACGGTTGCACTTGCCGCGGACCATCTCCCAGACGTCAGGATTCTTCTTGTGCGGCATTATGCTCGAACCCGTGGTGAGCGAATCGGGGAAGCGGATGAACCCGAAATTGGGGCACATATACTGGCAGCAGTCAGAGGCGAACTTGTTCAGAGTCAATGCGATGCTGCCAAGCGCCGAAGCCACGCACATCTCGCTCTTCCCCCGGCTCAACTGGGCAGCCACGCTGTTGCAGTCAGGCGATGCGAAACCGAGAAGGCGCGTGGTCATCTCCCTGTCGAGGGGGAAGGAACTGCCATAACCGGCCGCAGAGCCCAAAGGATTGCGGTCAACCACCCGGAATGCCCCGTGAAGCATATACATATCGTTGACAAGCGACTCCGCGTACGCGCCGAACCACAGCCCGAAGGAGGAAGGCATCGCTATCTGGCCGTGAGTGTAGCCGGGAAGCAGCACGTCCTTGTGCCTTTCGCTGAGTTCCTGAAGTTTACGGAACAGTTCGAGCACCTCTCCCCTCACCTGCAGAAGTTCGTCCTTCAAAAATTGTTTGATATCCACCAGAACCTGGTCATTGCGCGAACGTCCCGAGTGAATCTTCTTGCCGACCTCGCCGAGCCTGCGTGTCAGGAGAAGTTCGACCTGCGAGTGAATGTCCTCCACGTCGGGTTCAAGAGCGAACTCCCCTGCCCTTATCGAATCGGCTATGTCATTCAGGGCATCCTTCAGGACAGAAAGTTCCGAATCCGTCAGAAGCCCTATGGAATTGAGCATAGTGATATGGGCCAGAGACCCCTGCACGTCATATTTCGCAAGTTTCAAGTCCAGGACACGGTCGTTGCCCACGGTAAACTGCTCGACCGGCCCTGCGGCTGCGGTCCCCTTGTTCCAAAGTGTTGCCATATCTCATTTGATTTCAAGTCCGTCGAGAAGCCTTGTGTAGATTCCGACGGCTTCCTCTATTTCGGATATTCTTATGTATTCGTCGGCGGAGTGCGAACGCGCGGAGTCGCCCGGCCCGATTTTAAGGGTCGGGAAGTCGCAGCGCGAACGGTTGGACGCTGTCGGCGAGCCGTAGGGAGAAAGGCCCAGCGAGAGGCCGCGACGGACCGCAGGATGATCCTTTGGGATGACGGAACTGCGGTGCTTGAGCGACCTCGGCTCCACTTCGCAGGCCACGTGGCTGCGAATAAGAAGCAGTATCTCCTCGTTGGTATACTCCCCGTTGGGCCTGACATCCACCACGAACCTGCATTCGTCGGGTATGACATTATGCTGGGAGCCGGCCTGTACCATAGTGACGCTCATCCTTACCGGACCGAGGAAGTCCGACACCTTGTCGAAACGGTAGTTCCTGAACCATTGTATGTCGTCCATGGCCTCATAAAGCGCATTCACCCCGTCGCCGACTGCGACGTGCCCGGACTTGCCGCGGGAGACGCAGTCAAGTACGATCAGGCCCTTCTCCGCCACGGCCATCCTCATACCCGTAGGCTCGCCGACAATACCGAGGGACGGCTTCCCGATGCAGGGAAGAAAGGCCTCGAACCCCTCAGGGTCGCCGTTCTCCTCGCCGGCAGTGGCGCTGAAAACCAGGCGGTAAGGCTGGGGCCTTGAACTCAATTCCATATAGGCGGCAAGCAAGGCCACCAGACTGCCGCCGTCATCATTGCTGCCAAGACCGTACAGACGGTCTCCTTCCAGCGAGGCCCTGAACGGATCACGCGTATAGCCCGACGAGGGCTTTACCGTATCAATATGGGCGTTGAGAAGCAGCACGGGGCCGTTTCCTCCCGTGTCCGACTCCACCCAGAGGTTGTTCCCGATGCGCCGCACGTCAAGGCCGAGGGCTTTCATCCGGTTCTGCAGCAGGTCGGCGGCAGCCTTCTCGTCGCCGCTTGTCGAGGGAACGCCTATCAGTTCTTCAAGCAATTCCAGATATGGTGCGACGTCTATCATATTATAACGGTTCCCTTATCCTTGCCGAGGCTCCCGGCAGAGGTTATCACCACTCTCTTCACGCCGGCCTTCACGGCCGCGAAGGCGTTGTCGAGTTTCGGTATCATCCCGCCGGCTATGGCGCCGGAATCCCTGTATCTGCGGTAAGCGGCCGAATCCAGCCGGCTTATGACGCTTGAAGGGTCGTCCCTGTCGAGCAGGACTCCATCCTTCTCGAAACAGAAAGTGAGGCTCACCTCATATACGGAGGCAAGGGCTGAAGCGACGGACGAGGCAATCGTGTCAGCGTTGGTGTTAAGCAGCTGCCCCCTGCCGTCGTGGGTAATCGGGCAGAGGACCGGGACCGCCCCGGCATCCAGCAGCGACTTCAAGGCCTTGACGTCCACTTTCTCCACGTCGCCCGCAAAGCCGTAATCAATTTCCTTCACAGGTCTCTTCACACTGCGCACGATATCCATATCTGCGCCGCAAAGACCTATGGCGTTCACTCCGCGGGCCTGCAGCCCGGCGACCACGTTCCTGTTCACCAGCCCTCCATACACCATCGTGACGACTTCCAGCATCGGGGCGTCAGTGATGCGCCTGCCGTCGACCATCCGGCTTTCGATGCCGAGCCGCGAGGCGAACTCCGTTGCCAGCTTTCCTCCGCCGGTCACCAGAATCTTCCTGCCTTCAATGGCACCGAATGCGTCAAGGAGTCCGCCGAGGACCTCCTTGTCCTCGATGACCTGACCGCCGGCCTTGCCTATTTCGAGTCTTTCCATCACAGCGATTCGAGCATCCTTTTCATTACAACCTGGGCGGAGACCACACGGTTCGCCGCCTCCGGAATCACAAGACTGCGGGGAGAATCGATGACCTCGTCGGATACGATCATATTGCGACGTACCGGAAGGCAGTGCATAAACCAGGCGTTGTCGGTAACGGCCATATGCGCCGCGTCCACAGTCCAGCCCATATCGGTCGAAAGCACCTTGCCGTATGCCGACGGGTCGCTCACGCCCGGACAGCTCCAGTTCTTCGCATATACGAAGTCTGCGCCTTCAAGAGCCTTCATCTGGTCATATTCGATGCGGGCCCCGGAGGTGAACTTCGGGTCAAGTTCGTAACCGCGGGGCTGCGCGATGACAAGTTCGACATCCGCCGCGCTCATCCATTGGGCGAAGGAATTGGGGACCGCCTGCGGCAAAGCCCTCGGATGGGGAGCCCAGGTCATCACCACTTTCGGGCGGCGCTTCCTGCGGTACTCCTCTATGGTTATAAGGTCCGCAAAGGCCTGACAGGGATGGACGGTCGCGGATTCGAGGCTTATGACAGGTTTGCCTCCGAACTCAACGAACTGCTTGAGCACGGTCTCGTCATAGTCATAATCCCTGTCCTTGAGACCGGCAAAACTGCGTATGCCGATGATGTCGCAATAGCTTGCCATCACCGGTATGGCCTCCCGGAGATGTTCGCTCTTGTCGCCGTCCATCACGACTCCGAGTTCCGTCTCGAGCTTCCAGCTGTCCTGGCCGATGTTGAGCACTATGGGGTTCATACCCAGGTTGAGCGCGGCCTTCTGGCTGCTGAGCCTGGTACGCAGGCTGCTGTTGAAGAAGACGAGCATTATTGTCCTGTTCTCCCCAAGATGCTTCCAGGCGAACGGGGTCGCCTTGACCTGCCTTGCCTCCTGCAGAGCCTTGCCCAGATCACCTATGTCCTGTACGTTGAAAAATGTCTTCATATCCTGGCCTTGAATGCTTCGATGAAACGGTCGGCTTCCTCCCTGCTCAGGCACAGGGGCGCAAGAAGCCTTATCATATTCTTCCCCGCCACACCCGTAAAGATGTGGTCCTGCATAAGCAGGGCGTTGCGTATGGGAGCGACCTCCCCGTTGAATTCAATACCGAGCATAAGCCCGCGCCCGCGGACATCCTTTATGAGCGGACTGGAAGGGATGTTGCGTCTGATATGTTCGCCGACCTCGAAGGCATTTTGTATCAGGTTCTCCTTTTCCATTATATCAAGTACTGCCAGAGCTGCCGCCATAGCCAGGTAATTGCCCCCGAATGTGGTGCCCAGCATACCCTTGACGGCCTTGAACCTGTCGGAAATGAGGATTCCGCCGCAGGGAAAACCGTTGGCGATGCCCTTCCCCATCGTGATTATGTCAGGACGGATACCGGCCCACTGATGGGCGAAGAACTTGCCGCTGCGCCCGTAGCCGCTCTGGACCTCGTCCACAATCAGGCAGACGCCGTAGCGGTCGCACAGGGAGCGCAGATCACGCATAAAGGAATCGTCCGGGAGGTTGATGCCCCCGCAGCCCTGTATTCCTTCGATTATCACCGCAGCCACGTCTCCGCCCATAAGGGCCGCCTCCACGCCGGCCGCATCGTTCAAGTTGCAGAACGTAACCTTATGGTTGGCGTTGAACGGAGACACTATCGCCGGATTGTCGGTAAGGGCCACCGCCCCGGACGTGCGGCCGTGGAAACTCTTGCGAAAGGCGATTATCCTGTCCTTCCCCGTATGGAAGGAGGCGAGCTTCGCCGCGTTCTCGTTCGACTCGGCGCCCGAATTGTCCAGGAAAAGCGAATAATCCTCGTATCCGCTGGCCCTGCCGAGCCGCCCGGCGAGTTTCTCCTGCAGGGGATTGCGGACGCTGTTGGAGTAGAATCCTATTCTGGAAAGCTGCTCCGTAATGGCCTTTATGTACTCGGGGTGGGAATGGCCGACGCTGATGACGGCGTGGCCGCCGTAAAGGTCGAGATACTCCACCCCGTCCGCATCCCAGACCCTGCATCCGAGGGCCTTCACGGGGGTAACGTCAAAAAGCGAATATACGTCGAAAAGGTTCATAGGTCAGAATGCCGAGGCCTTGAGCTTCAGACCGGAGGTCTGCGGAAGGCCGAAGATTATGTTCATATTCTGCACGGCCTGTCCGCTCGCCCCCTTCAGGAGGTTGTCTATCACGGAGGTGACAACCAGCCTGGAGCCGTGTTTCTCAAGATGGATTATGCACTTGTTCGTGTTCACCGCCTGCTTCAGGTCAACCGGGAGGGGGCTGACGAAAGTGAAGGCGGCATCGCGGTAGAAGTCCTCATAGAGTTTCACGGCCTGCTCTTCCGAAAGGCCGCATACGGTATGGGCCGTTGCGAAGATGCCGCGGGCGAAGTCTCCTCTAATCGGCACGAAATTGATTCTCTGCCTGTCTATGTCGAGATTGCGGCATATTTCGAGAAGATGCTGGTGTTCGAAGACCTTGTAGCTGGAGATATTGTCCGTGCGCCAGCTGAAATGCGATGTCAGGGACGGCTTGACGCCGGCGCCTGTTGACCCGGTCACCGCAGTGACGTCCACCTCCCCGTCCAGAAGCCCCGCCTGCGCGAGAGGCAGCAGCGCAAGCTGTATCGCCGTGGCAAAGCACCCCGGATTGGCTATTCTGGAAGCCCCCTTTATCCTTTCGAACCGCCACTCCGGCAGGCCGTAAACGTATCCTTCCCTCTCGTCGCGGAAGTCCTGCGCAAGGTCGATGACCTTGAGGCCGGCAGGCATACGGTGCTCCTTCCAGAAGGCCTCGCTCCGGCCGTGGCCGGCACACAGGAAGAGCACGTCGACGCCCCCGAGGTCGAAACTGTCCGAAAAGCGCAGGTCGGTGTCGCCTATGAGCCCCCCGTGAACGTCGCACACGCGGTTGCCCGCGTTGCTCTCGGAGTGGGCGAACACTATCTCAGCCTCCGGATGGTTCACCAGTATCCTTATAAGTTCTCCCGCGGTGTAGCCCGCAGCGCCTATGATTCCTGCCCTAATCATTTTCAAGTTCCTCCGGATGGTTGGCATAATAGGCACGCAATGGCGTGGAGAGCAGTTTGATGAAGCCCTTGGCGTCGTCTGCCGTCCAGCTCCCGGTGCCCTCGCCGTATTCGCCAAGGCCGTTCTTCACCAGGTCGGACGCGGAGTCCACACCCACGGTCTCGAAACAATAGGGGCGAAGCTTGAGCGCAACCTCTCCGCTGACGTTTCGCTGGCTGCTCCGGAGCATAGCCTCGATGTCGCGCATCACCGGCTCCAGATACTGGCTCTCGTGAAGGAACATCCCGTACCAGTTCGCAACCTGGTCCTTCCAGTACTGCTGCCACTTGCTGAGGGTGAATTTCTCCAGAAGCCTGTGGGCGGCGATTATCAGCATCGGAGCCGCAGCCTCGAAGCCGACGCGCCCCTTGATTCCTATGATGGTGTCGCCGACGTGTATGTCGCGGCCTACGCCCCAGGCGGCTCCGATGCGCTCAATCTTCTGGATGGCCTTCACCTTGTCCTTGAAAGGCACGCCGTTCACTCCGGCCAGTTCTCCCTTTTCGAAACTGATTCTGAGTTCCTCCTCTCCGCTCTTGACGGGGTGTTTGAGGAAGGCGCTTTCCGGAAGACCCTGTCTGCTGTCAAGAATCTCCCCTCCGCAGATGGACGTTCCCCAGAGTCCGACGTTATAGGAATACTTCAACTTCGCGAAATCCGCGTCGAACCCGTTGGCATTCAGGTAATCGACCTCCTCCCTGCGGCTCAGGTTGCCGTCGCGGGTAAGGGTGATTATCTCGATTCCCGGACACATCACCTGAAAGGTCATATCGAACCTTACCTGGTCGTTCCCTGCGCCCGTACTGCCGTGGGCAATCGCATCGGCGCCTATCTCCGCGGCATACCGGGCTATCGCGATACCCTGGAAGATACGCTCGGAAGACACCGATATCGGGTAGGTGCCGTTCCTGAGCACATTGCCGTAAACCATATATTTCAGGCTCTTCGCGTAGTACTCCTGCGTAACGTCGAGAGTTACGTACTTTTTCGCGCCCAGCCTGTAGGCGTTCTCCTCGTTGGCCTTCAACTGCTCCCGGCTGAAACCGCCTGTATTGGCGCAGGCCGCATATACCTCGTACCCCTTCTCCTTCGAGAGGTACATCACCGTGTACGAAGTGTCAAGCCCTCCGCTGAAGGCGACAACCACTTTCTTCCTATTCATTTCCTTTCTCTTTTGGATCATAAAGAAGCCCCGTACAGATGCACATCTTGTAGTCGTGGCTCTTGAGTATGTCGAAATGACGGCATCCCCTGCATCCCTTCCAGAACTCGGGGTCGTCGGTAAGTTCGGTGAAGGGCACGGGGCGGAAGCCGAACTGGTAGTTCATCTTCATCACCGCCGCGCCGGTAGTTATGGAGAATATCTTGGCATCGGGGAAAAGGGTCCTTGAAAGCAGGAAGGTCTGCTCCTTTATTCTCTTCGCAATCCCCTGCCCGCGGAACTTGTGGGCGACTATGAGACCGGAATTGGCGACATAGGCCTTGCCTCCCCAGGATTCGATATAGGAGAAGCCGGCGAACTCCCCGCTCGAAGTGACGGCTATGACGGCCTTGCCGGCAAGAATCTTCTCCGAAATGTATTCGGGAGTCCGCCGGGCTATGCCTGTCTTGCGCTCCTGTGACGAAACGTAGATTTCATCCACTATCTCCTTCGCGAAAGCCGTGTCGGAAGGAAGCGCCACCCTGACAGTCACGTCCGAGACATCGAACATCCTCCTGAAAGCCCCGGACACCTCTGCGCTGTCAGCATCCGCACGCAGCATCACAAGCACGGTATCGTCTCCGGCTATCGTACCCATCACCCCGGGCAAGTGCGCGCCGTCGACCACCGAAGCAATTGCGGAGGCAAACCCCGGCTGCGAACGGAGGACACAAATCTGACCCGAAATTTCAATGCCGTCCACGCTGATATGGGCCCTCACCTGAGGAGTCGAACCAATCGCATAGTATGACTTCCCATCCGGGCCGGAGGACTTGACAGCCCCAAGTTCCTTTATGTAGCGGGACAGGGTTGCCTGCGCAACCTCCACCCCGCGGGCCTGCAGCGCCTGCATCAGCTCCTCCTGGGTATGGATTTTAGCGGACTTTATCAAGTCCGACACCGCCATTTTCCTGTTTTCCTTATCATTCATTACCGTACCGGCTTATTAAATTTTATGCAAAAATATGAATAAATATTCATTTATGCAAATAACATACACTATCCGCAGCGGACATATAGGTTGTTGCGAAGAATTTTTATAAATTTGCGTAGATACTTGAAACAGAGGTATATGAAAAAATATCTTACCGCCATCCTCGCACTCGCGCTGGCATCGGCCGCCGGAGCGGCGCCGCAACGCGACTGGACAGTCTATCTGGTACAGCACACGCACACCGACATAGGCTACACAAAGCCCCAGACCGAAATTCTCGCAGAGCATTTGCGCTACATCGACTACGCGATAGACTATTGCGACATAACGAAGGACTATCCTGACGACGCCAGGTTCAGGTGGACCTGCGAAGCCGCCTGGGCCGTGACGGAATACGTGAAGGTGCGCCCCGCGGAGCAGGTGCGCCGCCTGAAGGACTGCATAGCACGCGGACAGATAGAGGTGACGGCGATGTACTTCAATATGGCGGAGGTTTCCGACGAGAATTCGATGCGCTACTTCCTTCTCCCCCTGAAGGAGCTCAAGGAGCGGGGCATTCCATTTACCGGAGCGATGCAGAATGACGTCAACGGCATCGCCTGGTGCCTCGCCGACTTCCTTCCGGAGATAGGCGTGAAATACCTCTGGATGGGAGAACATACGGACCGTGCCCTCGAGCCCTTCTCCATCCCGACCGTCTTCAAGTGGGAATCCCCTTCCGGTCGCAGCCTCGTGACTTTCCGTTCGGAGCACTATATGAAAGCAAATATACTCGGTCTGCTCGACGGCATCGATGTCTTCGAAGAGAAGCTGTCCGCTTATCTGGAGGGGCTTGAAAAGGCCGGATACCCCTTCAGCGAGATAGGCTTGCAGTACCTCGGCTCATTTACCGACAACGCTCCACCTTCCTATAAGATATGCGATCTCATCAAAGAGTGGAACGATGGCGGCAGGAAGCCCAGGCTGCGCTCCGCCACTGCGCACGAGTTCATCGACAAGGTCGTAGCGAACCACGCCGACGGACTTCCTTCCTACAGGGTAGCCTATCCTGACTGGTGGACCGACGGCTTCGGCTCGGCCATGCGCGAGACGGCCGAGGCCCGCAAGACCCAGGCCGATATGCTTTCCACCCAGGCTCTTCTCTCGATGGCGGGTATGCTCGGCGCCGAATTGCCGGAGGGAGTGAACCGGGAGATAGAGTCAATCCACAACGACCTGCTCTTCTATGACGAGCACACATTCGGATTCCATATGTCCATCAGCGACCCGACCTGCTATCAGACCGAACTGCAGTGGGGATGCAAGGGCTCCTATGCGTGGACGGCGCAGAAGAAGGCGAAGATGCTCTATGAGACCGCAGGAGGTCTCCTGCAGACCTTCATCCGCCGCAGCGACGCTCCCACCATCACCTTCTTCAATCCGCTCGCCATCGAAAGGAACGCCTATTGTGACGTGTATGTCGATTATGAACTGCTGCCCTCAGACTCCGGATACCGCATCGTCGGCGAGGACGGGGAGGAAGTCTCCTATCAGGCTTACAACCGCATCCGGGAAGGAGCCTACTACAGGATGTACGTGAAGAACCTGCCGTCGCTGGGCTACCGCACCTTCCGCATCGTACCGGGCGACAAGACCGCAGGGAACAAGGCTGACGCCTCCTGCACGGACCTCGAGAACGACTTCTACCGCATAACGATAGACCCGTCAAGAGGCGGCATCAGCGCCATATACGACAAGACCGCCGGACGTCAGATGCTCGACGCGGACTCCGAATGGGCCGCCGGCCAGCTTGTCTACGAGACTCTTTCGGACAGGAGCAATATGTCGCGCTACACCTACCACGGTCTCTCGCGCACAAGCGTCAGGGACGTCACCGTCACCCCGGGGGAGAACGGCCCGCTCTACCGCAGCGTCCTCGTCAAGGGCAATGCGGACGGACTTTCGGAACACGGTTTCAGCTACGAGATAAAGCTCTACAACGACGAGCCGCGCATCGAATTGAGCTATGCCATGAGACCCCTGCCGAATCCGGAGCCGGCCTCCTACTACGTGGCTTTCCCCTTCGCGGGAGACCACCTCGCATATGACGTGCAGGGAGGATTCGTACGCCCCGGAGAGAACCAGCTCGAAGGGACGTCAAGCGGCTGGAACACTGTTCAGAACTTCATTGCGGCGCGCAGCGACGGCTACCAGACCCTGCTTTCGTCCAAAGAGGTTCCCCTGGCGATGCTTGGGAACCTGCTCGAAGGCGAGTTCCAATACCATAAGACATACAGCAAGGCGCACGTCTTCTCCTGGATTCTCAACAATTACTGGACAACGAACTTCCGCGCCACGCAGGGAGGCGAAATCCACTGGAACTACACCATCACGTCAAGGCCCGACAACTCTGACACGGAAGCGCTCATCTTCGCCCTCGGCGACAGGGTCCAGCCGTACGGCCGCGTCCTGCCCCAGGGAGAACAGAATGACAATCCATCCGCGAACTCGTGCCTGACTACCGGTTCCGGGTCAATCCTGGTGACGGCGATGGCCCCCGCAAGGGAGAAGGGCCGCGTCATCCTGCAGGTTCGCGAGACCGCTGGAAAAGCCGCCACGCTCGAATTCAAGCGTGACGGCAAAGTATTGACCTTCAAGAAGTCGGATGCTCTCGAGAACGTCAGCGGGAAGAATCTGAAGAGTCTCGGACTCTCCCCCTACGAAGACATTCTCGTGGTGCTTGACGTTTCAAAATGACGAAGGCCGCTATTTCCACCTCTCCGACAGCATCTTCATAAAGTAGCCTCCAACCACCGAACGCGCCTGGAATCCGCGGTGCACGGCCTCGCTGGTGAAAGTCCAGTCGGAGAGAGGCACGCGGTCTTCGGTCCGGTCCATATACAGGTATATCGGTTCGATGAAATACTCGAACGTCTCCCTGTCCGGAGCCATAGTGGCCGTCCATACTATCCAATCAGACTTGGTGTAATCCTCGCGGCAGTCGAGGGGCACCCCATACCTGTTCTGCCTGCCCTTGTAGTAGGCAAGTTCGGTCGCGGCCACCTCCTCGGGGAAAAGATCGAGCCCGAGAAGTTTGTCCCATACAAGATTGTACTTGAGGCTCCAGGTGCCCTCCGCATCGAAGGTGAGTTTGAAATGGTCGCCGTCGCGGGCCATATCGACCCACTTCGAGGCCATCCCGGACGCGATGCCACGGTATTTCCGTGCAACGTCGGCCTTGCCCGACATATCGGCCAGCAAAGCATAGGCTCCTATTGCCTCTATGGCCTTGACGGACAGGTTGGCATTGTGGGCGAAATGGCCCGCAAAGTCGTCCGTACACAACTGGTTGCCCGGATCAAGTCCGAAATCCACCAGATAGTCCGTCCAGGTCGTGAGCGTATTCCAGTGCTTCAGGGCATAATCGGCGTTCCCCTCGGCCCTGGCCACAGCCGCAGTCAAGATGACCATATTGCCCGACTCTTCTATAGGCATATCCCCGCCATAAGTCTGGCCAGTGGCGATAGGATAGGTTCCCACGTCGTGGGCGGCGAAAGGCTTGTCCCAAAGTCCGCTCTCGCTGTAATGGAAGATATGGTTGAGCAGCCCCTTCGCAAGTTCGACGTTGTATATGAGGAAAAGAGGCGCAGAGGGATAGGTGACGTCGACGGTACCGATGGAACCGTTGCTGAAATTCTCCTTCGAGAGCCAGTGAATCTCGCCGTCGGAGGAGACGCAGAGCTTGTGCGCCGCATAGGCCTGCCTGTAGGCAAGGGCGCAGAGCGACGCATATTTCTCACCTCCCGCCGCCACGGCCTCCTTCATCATCGCATTGTCGAAGCCGACGCATCTCCGGAACACGGACTCATACTGCTCCCCCGCCAGCACGAACTGACGGTCGATGGTCTCCTCCCCCGTCCGGTTCCAGTACGGACGCAGTTTCTCACCGAAATAATTCACGGAGAAGATATCATCATATCCTATGAGGAAAACGCCCTCCGCTGACTTTGACGCCGGATGGCTGTCGACAACGGCGAGAAAACCGTCCCGGCATTCCGCTTCCGGCATCCTTTCTCCCGAAAGGAAGGCGTCGCGCAGCGCGGAAGCCTCCCCGACACCGTATTCGGCGGCAGGATAAAGCGAGGACATACAGAAATATCCCCAGTCAATCCTCACGTCGTCGCCCTTCTTTCCAAGAATGTCCTGTTCGAGCGTACCGGTCTTCAGAAGCGTCAGGTCGCCCTCACGGCTTGCGAAAGCCCTCGACGTCTGTGTCGAGTCGTTCTGCGCAAGCAGCGGCGACGCTTCCAGATACACCTTTACGGCGTGTTTCCTGCCGTCGGCGGACTTCACGCGATAGGTAACGTAGTTGACCGGGCGCGACACCAGCTCGAGGTCACCGGGCAGGAAGGGAGCCGTGAAAATGACTTCCATCTCCACCCCGGCACATTCGAATTCATAATACGTGGCAGTAGGCAGGACCTCGACGGACATCTGCCGGGCCGCCGCGTCGAAACGCGGATCGGAGTCCCGTCCGAGAAAACGGTAGGGCACGCCGTCCACTTCCATCACTCCGAGAAGCGGGTAATCCCTCCCCGTCCAGTGGGAAGTGGGCCTTCCGGCGAGGTCATCGCCGAAGGCCCAGATACTGGTATAGGGGTCGATTGTTACCAGCGGATAGCAGGGGGCGCTCATTGTATTGTGCGCCCTGCTTCCCGGCATCGTGCAGGACACTGCAAGCAGCGCCCCGCACAACAGCAAAAAGAATATCCTCCTCATATCACTTCGCCTCTTCTCCGGACTGTTCCGCCGCCACGGCATCCTGCCAGTTGTCCCATTCCTTCACGGACGGGTCGTAGCCGTCATAGCCGAAGTTCTGGTGGAGTTGCCCCTTGCTGTTGGCGGCGATGGCCGACTCGGGTATAGGCCAGTAGATGTTCTTCTTGTCAACCTTGTAGTTGAGTTCGCCCTTGATGATGTTGATGGGGCCGTGGTTGTACATCCCGAGCCTCGTGCAGCGCTTGTACCAATAGCTGCCTCCCACCATATCCGTGCCGCTCTGCTTGTCGAAGTTCTCGAGGTCATACGTCTCGCCCCATTCATCCGCTATCCCGCTCCGCGCAAGGCAGAGTGACACTCTGGTGAGTTCGCAGTTGCGCCACTCCTCGAAATAGAGTTCCCTTGCACGTTCGTCCATAATGCTGCCGATCGAGAATTCCGCTACAGTATACATATGATTGCAATTAGCCCTCTGGCGCACCGCGTTCACGTCATTGACCGCGTTTTGAACCTGACCAAGATACAGGTTTGCCTCGGCACGCAGCAGATACACCTCCGCAAGACGGTAAAGATACCAGTCCGCATTGCCTCCGGTAGTGGCGCCCCTGTTGCCGTCAGAGCCGCTGACGTTCGCGTCGTTCACGGGATCCTCGATCCAGAGCTTGTAGTGCGGCATCGAGTACCATCTGCGTATGGTGTCGGAACAAAGCAGATCTCCATTTTCAGCAAACAGCCTCAACTTCTGCCCATAATACGATGATTCCTTGTTGTTGACCTTGAGGTCCTCCATATTTATCCAGTTTCCGCATCTGGAACTGTGGCGCAAATCCCCCTCATCTTCTTCGCCGTCGAAGCACCATACTGCGCGGTTGTAGTAATGTGTAAGACGCCAGGTCGCTATGCCGCGCCCCAGAGCGCGCATATAATCCATATCGGGATTATAATTGGGATCGTTGCGCTTGATGTTCTTCATCGCCGGCTTTCCGTCCGGGGCCTTGAGTTCATTGTCATTGAAGAAGAATGGATACATTATGCGCATCGTAAGCATCTTGACGAAGGACTCGGTATCCGAGCCTCTGTTGGGAATACCCATAATCAGTTCCCTGTTGTCACTGCGAAGCTTGTTGGGGCATCGGTGCAGATCCCATATAACATTCCTTTCGATAGGCCAGGTATTGCCCACGCCCTGCTGGGTGTTGAACTCCCCGAAAGGCTCATACATAAGACTGTATCCGCAGTTGCTGATAAGGTCATCGCAAAGGCCCTTGGCCTTCTGATATTCGCCGCGCGCGAGATACAACTTAACCAGAAGCACCTTGCAGGCACCCTTGTTGACCATACCTATCTGGGACATATCATTCTGCTCCGGGACATTGCCGACCGCCCATTCCATATCCCTGATAAGCATATCCAGGATTGCATCGCGCTTGGTGGAATAGTAGTTCTGCTTCGGTGCGTCGATAAGGGTCGTGACCAGAGGGACGTCGCCATACTGCATAAGAAGCGCCATATAGCGGAAAGCGCGATGGAAATAGGCGCGTCCGATATAGGCATTCCGCACGGTCGAGTCGATACTGACAACGCCGGGGGCATACTTGATAACGGTATTGGCGTACATTATGCCGAGCCAGGTCTGCCTCCAGAAATACCAGATCGAGTTGGTCCTGTCGAGATTGTGCTCACTGGTCCCCTCCCCGGAATCGCTGGAAGGAGTAAGGTCTTCGGCTATGTTGTCGAGCATCAGGACCTTGTCGGTAGCGGAAGCTACTGACATCTCCGAGAACATATACTCCGTTCCCAGAGGCAGCATCTCGTTATGGTCGGCGGCATAATAGAGTTTGAGGTGACGGTCGCAGATAGCCATCGCGGCCTTCAGCCCGGACTCTGTGGTGAAAGTGGCCCCGGGTTCGTAAAATGACAACGGGTCCGTATCGAGAAATCCCCTCCCGCAGCCGCCAAGAAGCATTGAGGCGGCGATAAGACAGGCGGTACCGAACTTCAAAAATATATTTTTCATATTCATTGTTGCTTAATGGTTAGAACGTAACGTTGACTCCAAGCGAATAGGTGCGTATGGAAAGCCCGTCAACCTCTATGTCTCCATATACCCAATCCTTGTCGAAAGTGATGGTGAAGGGGTTCTTCACACTGGCGAACACCTTAACACGGTTGATTTTGGCCCGCTGGGTAAGTTTGGTCGGAACGGTATAGCTCAGGGCTATGTTATCCATACGGATGAAGCCGGCATCATACACCTTCGGAGGGGTCTGCGCCCCAGTGGGGCCCTTGGCCTCGATTCTGGCGAAACTGTTGCTCGGATTGTCCACTGTCCAATATGGCTTCCTCTCCTTGTTGGCCATCGAATATGCCATACGCCCGCCGTCATCGTCCTCGTTGAGGAAACGCGTGGAAGTCCTCTTGTGGCCGGCCAGCGAATACAATCTGAATGAGAAGTCCCAGTTCCTGTAGGTGAACTGGTTCCTCCACGACCAGCGGAAAGGAGCCACCGTGGTGCCGAGGAAAGTCCTGTCGTTGTTGTTGTAAACGTGGGTATATGTACCGTCGCCGTTGTCGATGTCATCGCCGGCGTAGAGGTTGGCGACCTTCGGGTCTCCGGGCCTCTGGCCGTATGCGGCCGCCTCCTCCACCTCGTCAAGCTGCCAGATACCGGTAACCTTGTAGTCCCAGATACTGTTGATGTCGTGGCCTATGAACCATTTGTTGTCCACGTCGTCCATCTCCCTGCCCTCGCTGTCATACTCGTAATAGAGGTGGCGGATGATGTTCCTGTTATACGAGAAATCAAAGGTGGTGCTCCACTCGAAGTCGTTGAGCTTGACCGGAATCGCCGAGAGCGCCAGTTCAACTCCGTTGTTGTCCACCTGTCCGAGGTTGGTCGTGATGCTGGAGAATCCAGTGAATGATGGAAGGCTCTGATTCATAATCATATCCTTGGTCTGCATTATGTAGGCGTCGATTGTCGCGGTCAGCCTGCCCTCGAAGAAGTTCAGGTCAAGTCCGAAGTTGTATGCCGTCGTCTTCTCCCACTGAAGATGCTCATTGGCGAGCCTTTCGGCCATAAGGTACTTGACCTGCTCCATGGAGCCGTCGGGATTTACGTACCCCATAGTCTTGCCAGAACCCGAATAGAGGTTCGCCAGGGCGACGTACGGGTCTGACAGCGAACGGTTGCCGTTCTTGCCGTAGGAGACGCGCAGCTTGCCGCTGGTGAGCGGCTTCCAGTTGAAGAACTTCTCATTGGTGAAGGTCCAGCCCAGGGCAACTGACGGGAACAGGGCATACTTGTTGGCCGCACCGAACGCGGAGTATCCGTCGCGTCGTACGGATGCCGTTATCATATACCTGTCGTCATAGGAGTAGAACGCACGTGCAAGGAGCGCATCGGCGCTCTGATGGATGTCGTTCGTCGAGAAGGACGACGACGTCTTGGACCCGTTCTGGGTATTGTGAATACCAAGTGCGTCCGAAGGCTGGATGTCGCGGGCCTCTATGCGGTCCGACCAGTAGCGGCGGTCTTCCGCCTCCTGGACAAGGGTGACGTTCACGTGATGGCGGCTGCTGAAAATCTGGTCCCAGGTGATGGTGTTGTTCAGCGACCAGTCGAAGCGCTTCGCCTGCTCGCGGTTGACTCCCCTGTCGGTAGGCGTCGAGCCCGGCAGTTCGGCCGACATGAAGTAGCGGTCATAGAAGAACTGAAACCGTGGCGCGATGTTGAAGCTGTAGGTTATGTTGAACGGAAGCTTCACCTTGGCATTGAAGATGGTGTTGAAGGTGGTGTACCCCTTCTGGAGATCAAGATACTGCCTCTCGAACTCGTAGTTGTAGCCCTGCTGGCTGTAGCCCGCCATAGGATACTGAACGAAATTCCCCTGCGCATCCTTGTAGTCGCCGTACGGGGAGTTGCGCATCTGGTAATCCTCATCAAGTTCGCAACTTCCGTCCGAACGGTTCTGGAAGTTGACGTTCACGCCCATTTCAAGCCATTTTGCAATCTGGGCGTTGAGTTTCAGGTTGGCCCTGTATGACTTGTAATCGTCGTCGATGAGCACTCCCTGGTTGTGGAGGTAGCCGAACGACATATAGTAGTTGACCTTGTCCGTGGCGCCGCTGACGCTGGCATTGTAGTCCTGCTGGAGCCCGGTGCGGAAACTCAGGTTCTCCCAGTCGGTCCATTTCCCGGCAAGCAGGTTGTTCAGCACTGAAGTGCCGCCGATCATACCGAGACGCTTTGCCCATATGCTCAGGTCAGGCTCGCCGCTGTCATTGGTCGTATATCCCCTCCACTGGTCCAGGGACACCCCTGAAGGAAGTCTGGACGGATTGGCGTAATACCCAGGCTTTGAGGCAAGGCTACCCGACTGGTATGCCTCGTATTTGCCGGTGGCCTCATTGTACCCATAAGTCTTGCTTTCCATCCAGTCCTGATAATGCCGGAGGTACTCGTCCTGATTCCTCCACCGGTCCCAATACTTCGCCTTCTGCGAGAAGCCAACGTTGGCGGTGAAGTTCACGACCGGCTTGCCCATACGGCCCTTCTTGGTCGTGATGACCACGACGCCGTTGGCGCCCTTGGCTCCATAGATGGCGGCCGAGGAGGCATCCTTCAGCACGTCTATCTGCTCTATGTCGTCCGGATTGATTTCCGACAGTTCGCCGTAGAAAATCATATTGTCCAGGATGATGAGCGGAGCATTGTGGTCTCCGTCGGTATAGACCGAGCGCTGGCCGCGGATGGAGAAGTCTCCCCCGCCCTTGGCGCTGGCGTTGTATCCGACGTTAAGTCCGGCAGTACCGCGCAGGACATCCTGCACGGTGGTCAGGTTCTCGTTCTGGAACTTGTCCGGACGCACCTGCGAAACGGACCCGGTAAGGTCCTTCTTGCGCGCCGTGACATAACCCACGACGACCACGTCTTCCAGGAGATTGCGATCCTCCTCGAGGATGACCTTCAGGTCGGCTCCCGCCGCCGCATTCACTTCCTGCGAGGCGAATCCGATGCAGGAGAAGACAAGCACGGTCTTCTCGTTCTGAAGCTTCAACTGAAATCTGCCGTCAAGGTCTGAAACGGTGCCGTTTGTGGTCCCTCTCTCGACAATGTCCACGCCTACCATAGGCTCTCCCCCCTGATCGACCACAATACCTGAAGCAATGCCCCCCTGCGCTCCTGCCGTACCGATACGGCAGAACAGCGAGAGCACCAACACCGACACTCTCAAGAATGCCGTACTACTACAGTGTCTCATAAATCATAAAAGGTTAATTGATTAATTATTGGTTCCTCCCCATCAAACACGGGGAGGCGGTTATGTATGCTGATGGCTATTCCGCCACCCGGAATCTGTACACGGTATGCTGGGTGTATTCCTCACCGGGACGGAGCACCGTATCGGGGAAGCCGTCGTGGTGGATGGAATCCGGCCATTTCTGGGCTTCAAGTGCAAAAGCCTCACGGTATCCTATGGGCTTCCCTTCCACCTTGCCGCAGTATGAGCCGTCGAAGAAATTGCCGCAGTAGAACTGAAGGCCGGGCTGGTCGGTCGCAATCTCCAGGACACGCCCCGAAGCCGGCTCCAGCACCGTGCAAACCGTATGCAGTTCTCCGTCAGAAGGGGCGTTGAGAACCCAGTTGTGGTCATATCCGCCGCCGTGCGCGAGCTGGAGGTTGTCCCCTTCTATCCTCTCCCCTATGGCGTGGGGCTGGCGGAAATCGAAGGGAGTCCCATCCACCGGCAACAGGTCTCCCGTAGGTATCAGCTTCGAATCGACGGGAGTGATGGCATCCGCGTCTATCGAAACGACGTGGTCGAGTATGGTCCCGCCCTGCGAACCGTGCAGGTTGAAGAAGGCGTGGTTCGACAGGTTCACCGGGGTAGCCTTGTCGGTTGTCGCGCCGTAGGCTATGTCGAGGCTGTTGTCCGAAGTCAGCGTATAGGTCAGCGTTATGTCGAGGTTGCCCGGGAAGCCGTCCTGTCCGTCAGGCACCCTGAGGGTGAAGACAATGGACGAATCGGTCCTCTCACCTACGTTCCACACCATCATATCCACGCCGATGAGACCACCGTGCAGAGTCTGGCCGTTGTTGTTGCGGGGGAGCCGATATGTCCTCCCGTCGAGGGTGAAACTTCCGCCGGCAATCCTGTTGGCGACACGCCCCACGGTGGCACCGAGAAAACGTTCGCCGCTGTTGTGGACGAAACGTGCTGCATCGCCGTAGCCGACGGCTATGTCATCCCGCCTGCCCTCCCTGTCCGGGGTGAAGAGGCTGATTACCCGGGCTCCGAAGTCCGTGACCTGCATCACGATGTCCGCGTTGCGCAGCGTGAAGAGCGACAGGTGATTGTTTATGCCGGCCCGAGGGTCCCTGAAGTGGAAGGCATATGGCTTCACAAGCGGGAGGTCCGGCGTACAGGGCGCGCCTATCACCGCAAGGTTCGCCTCCCTTACCCGGCGCGCATCCATCCTGAGGCCCTCCCGGTCATAGGTATAGCAGCCGTTGACCTCTCCTTCCACGTCGGTGGTCTGGGTATAGACGGCGGCGGCGCACATATCGAGCTGCTTGAGGTCAAGCAGGTCACGCGCGAAGAGACAGTAGGTGTCGGTGGCCTTGCGTTCGGTATCGAACTGCACGTAACCCCACTTCCTGTCAATCTCCCAAAGATGGCCTTCTACCGGACGGCCTATGCCTCCGTATTCGCCCAGCACGTTCACCATCGAGGTGTCGAGAAGGCGCATTACCGGATTGGGATAGAAATGCGAATCGAGTATGTCCCCGGCCCCCTTCACCCAGTTGCCGCCGGAGGCGGGGTTGATGAGTCTGGTACCGTCCAGCGACTTCGTGTACTCACATACTTCCTTCGTGTCGAACTGCCCCCAGGCCTCGTTGAAAGGCACCCATACGACGATGGACTGGAACTTTTTAAGTTGCGAAACTATCTCGGTCCACTCCTTGTAATAGTTGGATTTTATCCCGTCGGTCAGCGCCCAGTAGTCCTTGCCCGCATCATACACGTCATAGCCCTGCGACCATTCCGAATTCTCGCGGTAAGTACCTATGCAGGGCATATCCTGCCATACCATCATACCGAGGCGGTCGCAGTCATAGTACCAGCGCGAAGGCTCCACCTTGATATGCTTCCTTATCATATTGAAGCCGAGCTCCTTCGTCTTCTCTATATCCCAGGCCATTGCCTCCGCCGTAGGGGCGGTGTAAAGTCCGTCGGGCCACCATCCCTGGTCGAGAGGACCGTACTGGAAGAGTATCCTGTCATTGAGGGCGAGCCTCTTCACTCCGGCCTCGTCCCTCCTGACGGATATCTCCCGCAGGGCAGTATAACCGTCCACCCTGTCGATCAGCCTGCCGTCCTTGTAAAGCTTTATTCTCAAACCGTAAAGCCAGGGCTTGTCGGGGCTCCAAAGCTTCGGACGGCGTATCTTGAGGGTGACTTCGCTGCCGTGACCCTTCGCCTTCTTGAAGAGCCCCCAGGCGGGTTTCTCCGGATTGTAGCCCACCCTGGGACAGAGAATCTCCACCTTCACGTCGTCGGGTTCGCCCTCGACGTCAACCTTTACGTTGACCGTCCCGTCCAGGGAGGCGATGACGTTGTAATCCTTCACGCGGGCCTGCATCGGAACGGCTTCCATCCAGACGCTCTGCCATATGCCGGTAACGGGCGTGTACCATATCCCCTCGGGCTCCCTGCACTGCTTGCCGCGCGGTATGGAGTACTCCACGTCGTCGGAAGGATCCCACACCTTCACCACAAGTTCGGCGGGGCCGTTCTCCAGAGCCTCCGTAACATCCAGTTCGAAGGCGGTATAGCCGCCCGTATGTCTTGCCGCCGGGACTCCGTTGACGAACACGTCCGCCAGCCAGTCGACCGCATCGAAATGCAGCAACGTCCTCATCCCGGCCCAGTCATCGGGCCGCCTTATGACAGTCCTGTACCAGAGAGCATTGTCGCCTCCTACACGGCGTCCGACCCCGGACAGCGACGATTCGGCGCAGAAAGGCACCAGAATCTTCCCTTCTGAGACCGGCATCCCTTCAATACTCTTCGGCGCGATGGCATAATCCCACAGCCCGTTCAGGGACTGCCAGTTCCCGCGCACCATCTGCGGGCGGGGATATTCGGGCCTTGCATTCCGAGGCGAAACTTCAGCCGCCCAACGGGTCCTGATACCTTCGCCGGCCGGCTCATAAGCCGCCAGAGTCACGCAAAGGCAGGCTGATAAAACAGTACAGAAAAATCTCATAACGTGTTATAATTATGTTGGTTCTGCGAATATAAAAACAATTCGCAATTGGTCGTCGCTCCGTCGGATGGAAGTTATGAACAAGGACGGAAAAGTTATAAACAGAAGCGCAAACGACTGACAGTCAAACAATAATCTGATTCAGACGCCTGTAGTCCATAGGGGTCTGGTCGTGCCTGTCCTCAAACTGCCTGTAGAAATTCGCCAGACTGGAATATCCGCAGGAAAAGGCGATGTACTTGATGGGGGCACCGGTCAGGACAAGCTGGTTTGCCGCGTACTTGATTCTTATGTCGTTCACCAGTTCGGTAAGGGTCTTGTCGAACACGTCCCGGACAACCCTGTTGACATAATCCGGGTTGCGGCCGCAGAGCGCGACGAATGACTTCACCCCCGACCGGAAACACTCCACGTTGTTGTATCCGTTGATGGCCGTTATAAGCCAGGGCGGAGCCTGCGACAAGTCCTGGGCAAGGGACAGCTCCTGTATGTTCCGGAATATGAAAAGCAGCAGGCTGTCGAGCTGAAGCCTGGTACGGTCGAACCGCATCGCCTCCTCCACTCTCGAAGAGAATCTCTTCACAAGATCCTCCGGAAGGGACAGGCAGTACGGCAGGTCGCCTGTCGTCCAGAAATAACTGTTGACATCGGGGAAATACCGCTTCCGGTAATATCCGAGGTCCTTCGCCGAAAAAGCGATGTTGACAAGTACAAGTCCGTCCCTGCCGGCGGGAGAGAAGGTGTGGGTGTCGCTGGGTCGGATCATGACCATAGCGGTGGCCTGTATCTGCACCTTTCTCCCGTTGACGTGATGGATGCCCTCCCCTTTCTCTATCCACAGCAGTTCGGCATAACTGTGCGAATGGTACGAGATGTCGTTCCGCGAGTTGATGCAGACCCTGGACACGTGGAACACCTCCTTGTTGGCAAGGAAATACTCCAGGTCGAAGACCTTGCAGTCGGACGGTTGAAGAGGTTTGCCCGCTTTCATCGGCTTGATCTCATTTATACTCCGTACCCCACTTCTCATTGGGCGTGTCCCCCATCGTGAACACCATCACCCCGCCGCCGACCAGGTCGCCGTGCTTCAGCCGGCAGCTGTCATACGCCCTGCCGTTCAGCGTGACGGACTGCACGTACCTGTTGTCGGTCCCGGTCTTCACGGTCAGTATGGTGAAGCTCCTGCCGCCTTCGAGGTGAAGCACCGCCCTGTCGAACTGCGGGCTCCCTATCATATATTCGGCCTTGCCGGGACATACCGGATAGAAACCGAGCGAACTAAAAATAAGCCAGGCGGACATCTGCCCCGCATCGTCGTTGCCGGCAAGGCCTCCCGGCATATCGGCATATTCGTTGTCGAGGATGTCGCGCACGTATTTCTGGGTCTTCCACGCCTGTCCGGCATAACCGTACATATAGGCCACCTGGTGGCAGGGTTCGTTCCCGTGCCAGTACAGCCGTTCCGTGAAAAGCCGGTCGAGCTTCCCGACGTACCCGTCCCGGCCTCCCGTCATCTCCATCAGTCCGTACGGGTCGTGCGGCACGTACCAGGTGTAGTGGCAGGGAGCGCCCTCCGTGACATAGCGGGCATAAGCGTCGACGTCATTGTGCTCGAAGAATCTTCCGTCGGCATACCTTCCGTTGGCATAACCCGTCGACGGATCGATCACGTTCCTGTAATTCCGGCTGCGCGCGATGAGCCTTGCATAATCGTCCTTCCTGCCCAGTTTCAAGGCGACCTGCGCGAGGACAAAGTCGTCGTAGGCATACTCCAGAGTCCGGGAAGTCTGCTCGCGCGAATGGAACGCCTCCCTGACCTCATCCTCAAGGGGGATATATCCGTACTCAAGATAACTCTTCAACGCCCTTCTCCCCATTCCGCCGGCATATTCAATACTGTCGGCGGGGGTCTCGAAGGCATTTTTGCGCATAGCTTCGTAAGCGGTCTCCACGTCGAAATTGTCCACTCCCTTGACTATGGCGTCTCCGAGTGCGGCAATGCAGTGGTCCCCTATCATCGCCGCCGTATAACTGTTCCAGCACGGGAAGATGGGAAGCCACCCGCCCTGCTCATACTTGTCCACGAGCGACTGCATCATATCCCCGTCCTTCTTCGGATCCAGCAGAACCAGAAGCGGGTGAAGGGCGCGGTAAGTGTCCCACATCGAAAAATCGTCGTAATGTACGGTGTCGGAGGTCAACACCGGAACGCCGGAGGCGAACTGCGGATACCGGCCGTCCGCGTCGCTTATGGTCCTCGGCAGGAATGAAGCCCTGTACAGCGCTCCGTAGAACTTCCTGCACAGGACGGTATCCGCGCTTGCGGCCTCCACCCTGCCCAGATGCTTCTCCCATATCCCGGAGAGTTCGGAGCGTGTCCTGTCAAAATCAGAATGAGGTATCTCCGAATCCAGGTTCCTGCCCGCCCCTTCCAGGTCGGTGAACGAACTTGAAACCTTCACGGTCACCGGACCGCCGGTCCTGCGGAAACGGACATACAGACCGATGTCCTTCGCGCCCCCTATGCCGGTGGAGCCTTCATTCAGCCCTTCCCGGCCGTAAGTACCGAAACTTTCTATGTCGTCGTAATACCTTATGACAAAATGGCCGCTGTGGCCCGCCGGCTCTCCCCATCCCTGATATATCCTGTGGATTGGGTTGTATCCTCTTATTTCGCGTTTGAGGGTATCTATCTCGACATATCCGCATCCCTCGTCGCTGTTGGGGTTGACGATAAGGTACGAAGGCTCGCCTTCGGGATACGTGAAGCGGAAAATCGCGCTCCGTGAACGACCCGTCATCTCCGCAAGAATTCCGGAGCCCTTAAGATAAACGGAGTAATATGACGGCGTCGCCACTTCATCCCTGTGGTCGAAGACGGTTGCACGCCGCTCCGGCAGCACCTCGCCGACTCCCGTCGCCGGGAAAATGGTCACGGTGCCGTAATCCTGGGTGCAGCCTCCCACAATCCAGTGGGAGTTCCTGAACCCCTGCAGCAAAGTGTCCCTGTAATAGTACGGGGCGACCCCCTTCTTCTCGGTATCCCTTGTCTGGGGAGTCCAGAAATTCATACCGTTGGGCTCCGTCACGGCAGGTAGGGTCTGGCCGAACACTTCCGTACCGCTGCCGAAACGGCTGCCACTGTTCAGCGCGTTCGCATCCGTACCGACCCGCGTGTCTATGTAGTCCTGCAACAAACCGGCCGGGGCGGAGAGTTCGCCCAAAGGCAGCCCCGAAGTGAAGCGATGAGTGCCGCTCCCCACCTCGACGGGCTTGCCGCCGTCGGGAAGGAAGACCGTTGCCGACGCCCCGAAGGGGACCGTAAGCGTCAGGTGGAATTTTCCATCAGCGACCTCCCATCCGGAGTGAATCTCCCCGTATGGGGTGTCCTTGGAGACCTTCACGTATTCGAGCCCGGCGGGCACCTGCGGCTTTACGAAGAAATGGCGGTAGCCGGGATTCTCCTCATCCGGAAGGATGCCGCCCAAAGCCTGATAGAACCAGGAGCCGATTCCGTTGTAGCAGTTGTGGATACGGCTGCGGAATCCGTTCCAGTACTCCCAGGTGGTGGTGGCTCCGTTGTCAATCATATGGAGATAGCCGGGATATGTCCTCTTTTTCAGCATCCCGTATATGAAGTCGGCTTCGCCCTCTGCGACTGCCCATTGCGTGACGACAGGCACACCGACAAGGCCGGCGGACAGATGACCGCCCCAAAGCCGGGCCGTATTGTCCTTCAACGTCTGCCTGACCCTGTCCTTATCTCCCTCCGGAGTGACTCCGACAAGCATCGGGTAGCACAAATCGACCTGCGAGCCGGTGCCGTAGCCGCCGTCCGCATAAAACCTGTCCTGAATGGCCGACTTCGTCTCCTCGCGGCGGCGGGCATAGTACCCGGCCCGTTCACCGTCGCCGTTGAGCGCTGCAATCCTGCTCATCAAATCGTAGCAGCGTACCATAAAGCAGTTGGAAACCAGCAGGACGGAAACGGTATCGGCGACGTCGATATATTCGGGAGCGGCCCAGTCGCCGAGGAACCACCCCCTTCTTATCGGATCATAGGACCACTTGTGAAGCAGTCCGTCCTCCGTATGCTTTTCCGCAAACTCCATCCAGCGCTTCATCCGGGGATAAAACCGGGTGAGAGGCCTGGAGTCGCCATATTGGACATAATTCTCCCAGGCGGCCACAATCAGGAATCCGCACCAGAACGGGCCTCCGCCGGCCCCATACGGCGCGGGTGCCGTGTGAGGCATACCGCCGTCATCTCTCTGCGCATCGGCCCAGGCCGTTGTCCAGTTATAGACCATAGGAGCCGCATTGAACAGCGTCTGGAGGGTCGGGGTGGAGGCATTGCCGTCTCCCCCGTATCCCAGACGCTCGATATGGGGACAGTCAACCATATATCCCCCCGCGGTCAGGCTTCCGACAGTACGACCGATCATATCGTGAATGGCCTGCAAGTCCCTGTCGGAGCACTCGAAAGACGCGCCCTCACCAAAACCGGTGCGTATCGGGCGGGCGGTGACGTCATCCGGGGAGAATTCCCCGTCCAGTCCGGAGACAAGGACATACCTGAAGCCGTGATAATTGAAACGGTTGACGAATCTCTCCGTCCCGCATCCGGAAGCGATATACGTATCCCTGAAGTCCCAGGAATCGCTCTCCGGAAACCTGTTCCCCGCGTCAAGACAGTCGGCGTAGTCGAACTGCACCCGCGTCCCCCTTTCAAGGGACGGGAGGACGAATTCGAGCATCGCGGTCATGCACCTGCCGAAATCAAGCAGGTATTTCCCGTCGGGAAGGCGGATTGACCATACGGGATGAACGGCCCCGACATAGCGTGTCGGCTCCACCATCTGCGGGGACGCGCAGTGCGGCCTGACAACGGCGTTTTTCGTTCCCTGCCAGGATGCCGCCCGAAGGGTGGGTAGGTTAAAATCCCTGAGAACGGCGCCGGCATCGACCTCCTCTCCGCCGAATTGGAATGACTTCCAACTGCCTGTAAGCGAATACCCGCCCGGTCTTCCGAGCCAGGTATCGTCAGTAAGGAGGATATCCGACGGCATACCGTCGGGGCCGGTCCGCTGAAGCTGCGCCCTGAAGGCGGGACAGGCACAGGGCCTGCCTTCCGCAAACGCCCTGCTCCAGCCGTCGGCCACCAGGACGACAAGGTCATTGCCTCCGGCCTTGACCCGCTCCGTAACGTCGTAGGTACATATCAGGGAACGCTTGTCCACCTGCGACACCGCAGGCTGCAGAACCGCGTCGCCCACTTTCCCGCCGTTGAGAAAAATCTCGTGATACCCCAGGGAGTTAAGGTGAAGAAGGTAGCGCCCGCTTTTCTCCTTCAAATCGAAATGTTTCCAGAAAACGGGGCAGCCGGCGGGCTCCCCGTCCGAAGTATCAAGGCATATGTATTCCCCTTTCCGGTCATCTTCCCCGAGAAGGCCTATGCTGAACTCGCCGGGGCCGCTCCATCCCAGGGCGCCCTTCTTCGCGGTCCAGACCTTCACTTTCCAGCAGACCAGCTGACCTGGCTGCAATTCCCTGCCGCCATACGGCACGCCGACCTGACGGGAGGACCGGACCTTGCCCGAATCCCACAAGTCACCCTCGTCCGCATCCAATCCGGATGGCGACGAGGAGACAATGATACGGTAAAAGGTCTGGAAGTCACCTTCCGCGGCGGACTCCACCCTCCACCCGAAGCAGGGGCGGACGCTGTCGATGCCCAAGGGGTCCGACAGGAAATCGCAAGTCAAGTCACGGACCTCTGCGGCGTGCGCCGCAAAGGCCGTGACTTGGGCGAGGAATACAAACAGGAGCCTAATACCCTTCATTCTGCCACATTACCGTCTTGTCATTGTAGTTTGCAATCTCCTGGGCGGGAATGGCATATATGGTACGGAAGTCGGCCATCGTATAGGTCCCGTTCTGATTTTCAGACAATGCAAGGAATGCATCCATAACCTCCTTCGCCTTTCCCCAGCGCACGAGATCCCACCAGCGGAGCCCCTCGAAAGCGAACTCCATCCGGCGTTCCCTGATGATTTTGTTTCTGATACCATCCACGTCCGGCCCGGATAACTCCACTTCGTTAAGTCCGGCACGTTTCCGTACCGCGTTAAGCGTCTTATCAAGGTCAGCCTGAGTCAAAGTTCCCAGTTCATTTTTACATTCGGCATACATCAAAAGCACGTCAGCATACCTGATAATAGGGATATTCATACCGAATCCGTCGTGGTTGATAGGTGTCTTTGTAGCGTGAAGCCATTTCCTGCAGTAGTATTCGTGGGTAATGGAACCGCCATAGGAGAAATCGGTTACAAGCGTCTGCTCCTTTCTCTTGTCTCCCTCCTCGTAAGCATTCACGAAATCGGTCGAAACTATGACCGCGGCCGATGAGCCGGGAAGTTTGCAGCCCGCCACATACATACTGTCAACCTTCTCGGGAATGAACGAATTGCCAAGTATGTTTCCCTCTCCGGCAACCCCGGTCATAAACTGCACTTCCCAGAGACGTTCCTTGGTATTGTTGAAAGCATCGCTGAAGCAATCCTCGTATTTTTCGGCAAGACCGTATTTGCCTGACTCCATTATTTGTCCCAGATAGTTCGAGGCATTTACCCAATCCCTGTTGAACATCAGGAGACGGGCAAGACCGCCCATCGCCGCGTACTTTGTAATTCTGCCCTTGTTGTTGCCGGACCATTCATCGGGAAGGAGTTCTATGGCAGCTTCATAGTCACTCTTTGCATAATCGAGAGTCTCCTGCTGGGTGGAACGCGGCACCTTGTAGGTCTCGGCAAGCGTCAGGACCTTGTCTATACGGGGAACTCCGCCGAACCAGGTACCGAGCGTATAATACGACCAGGCCCTCAGGGCAAGAGCTTCGCCCTTGATGTACTTCTTCAAGGTCTCGTCATTGAACTTTACCGAGTCGATTCTGTCCAGGATGGCGTTCGACCTGTAAATCATCTTGTACACACCCTGCCATACGGCGGAAATGGTCGAAGCGTTCGCGCCGTCGATGAACTTGTCATTGTTGTCGCAATATCCGTCATCCGTTCTTATGCGCAGATCGTCGCTCCTTGTGATCGAAAGGCGGATAACGCCTCCGGTCGAACTGAACAGCGGTTGCTGCGCCGCATACACTCCGGCGATGGCATACTCGAAATCCTGCTGGCTCTTGTAGAAAATCTCCGTCGTGTTTTCCGACTGAGGATACTGGGTGAGAAACTTGTCGCACGCGGTAAACATCAACAGCACTATGCAGAGCACTGGAATCACCGACAATTTTATGTTTGTTTTCATATCAGACAATCTTTAGTGATTAGAACGTAAGGTTTACACCGAATATGAAACGGCGGCTTAAAGGATAAGTGCTGTAATCGGCACCGATGATGGTCGTTCCGTTTCCGTTGGTACTCGACTCCGGCGTAAATCCGGGATAGTTGGAGAAAATATGAACGTTGTCAACGGAGAAATAGAGTTTTCCTCCCTTGAGGACCGTATTCTTCAGCCAACGTTCGGGAAGGTTGTAACCGAAGGCGATGTTCTTGATTCTAACATATCCCGCATCGAAGATGCGCCTGTCGTCAGGCTGCCCCAGATCAGACTTTCCGAATGCGTTGGGCGTCTTTCCGTCCCAGGACATATCTATGTTGTGAGCCCTCATATACTCCACGGGCAGAGCCTCCATCTCCTGTTCCGTCTTGTAACTCCTGAGCCAGTGGGTAAAGGAGGTGCGGTTGGTCGTGCCGCTGTCGTTGTGGCGTCCTCCGATGTAGAGGATTTCCCCACCTATCTGGCCCTGAAGCAGGAAGGAAAGATAGAAGTTCTTGTAGGTGAACTTGTTCGTGAATCCCCAGACGACATCGGGGAACGGGTCGCCGCAGACGGTCATATCGTCGGAAGTGATTCTGCCGTCATTGTTGACATCGACATATCTCGGATTGCCTTCTTCCTGTCCGTCAAGGATGGGGACGATGGCCCTGCCGGTCGCATCGAAGCAATCCTTTGTCAGAAGTCCGTCAGTCTTATAGGCGATGAACTGACTCAGAGGCTTGCCGACTTCAGTCCGGAACTGCTGGCTCCAGCTGGTTGCAGTGAGTTGATTCGCATCTCCCAAGTCCGTTACGGTATTTTTGTTGTGCGAGACGTTGAGGTTACTGGTCCAGGAAAAATTCGGCTTGCTTATATTGACCGAAGTGAGATCCAGTTCGATACCCGAATTGCGGACAGCGCCGACGTTCGTGGTATATTTGTCGAATCCTGTCGTATACGGTACCGGGCTGTCAAAGAGAAGATGATCGGTATTGTTGATATAGTAGTCGACGTTCAGCTGCAGGCGGTTCTTGAAAGCGGAGAAATCCACTCCGAAGTTCAGGGACTGGGTGGCCTCCCACTGAAGGTCGGCATTGGGCAGATTGCTCGGAGCGGCACCCGGTACCAGACTACCGTTGTAAACGGCATTGTCCGTGCCGAGTTTGGCGACAGACGGATAGTTGCTGCCCATATTGTCATTTCCGGCCAAGCCCCAGGCGACGCGCACTTTCAGAAGTTCCAGCCAGGAGGCGTTGCTCAGGAAGGACTCCTTGTTGATTTTCCAACCAACGGATACGGAAGGGAAGGTTCCCCACTTGCGGTTGGCGCCGAATCTTGACGAGCCGTCCCTGCGGACGGAAGCCGAGAAGAGGTACTTGTCATCATAGCTGTACGAAGCGCGTCCGAAGAAGGAAGCATTCCTGTAGGCTTCATTGAACGTTGAGGCAAGCGTAGGTGTAGATGCAAGGTTGAGTGTTATCAGGTCCTCATACTGCCAGCCTGTCGCCTCCGCACTGATTGTATATATGCTGTAACTCTCAGCGCTCTGACCGAGCATAAGGTTTAGCGAATGCTTGTCGGAGAACACTTTCTCGTATGTCAGCGTATTCTGGATGGTCCAGTCTATAATCCTGTTGCTGTTGCTGCTGCCGGCGCTCAGATAGTTGTCCCTGTTATATGTGGCAGGCATAAAATACTCGCGTTTGGTCGCATCATAGGTGCCGCTGAACTGTGTCTTGAACTTCAGGCCGTCGATGATTTTGACTTCGCCCCAGATCGAAGCGTTGAGACGGGTGGTCTCATACCTGTCCGTCATATTCTTGAGCCTGAGCAGAGGGCTGGTAAAGACGCACCCGACCTGATTCTCCGCCGGAATACCCGTGGCGTTCGTCACCTGCTCGGCCCCGACCAGGGGAGATGAGATTATCGCGTGGTGCAAAGGTGACTCCTTTCCGCCGCCGCCACCCTGATTCTGGGTGGATTGCGATGCACCGACGTTGATACCTACAACCAGCCTCTTGCCTATGTTCAGGGAAGCGTTCAAGCGGCCGTTGAGCTTGTAGTAGCCGGTCCCGACCACGATACCCTGCTGGTCAAGATAACCCACCGAGAAGAATACGCTTCCCACATCCCCCTTTGCCGATGCCGATACCTGATAGTTCTGGGTCGGAGCGGTACGGAGCACCGCCTTCTGCCAGTCCGTGAAATCGGTATTGGTCAACCACCAGTCGGGGATACGGTTCTCCTCCAATCTGGTGGACATAGGATCGCTCATCGAACCGCCCTTACGCAGATGGTTGACATTCCTGACATACATCTGGTGGGCGACATACTCCGGTCCGCTCATAAGGTTCAGCGTACGCGCGGCGGTCTGGAAGCCGGCATATGCATCGAACGATACGGTAGGCTTGCCCTTGCCCTGCTTGGTCTCGATGAGAACTACGCCGCTGGCGCCTCTCGAACCGTAGATGGAGGTGGCGGAAGCGTCCTTGAGTATCTGGATGGATGCTATGTCATTGGGATTCAGGTCGCTCATATTGTCGCGCGGCACGCCGTCGATGACATAAAGAGGACTGCTCTTCCCGTTGATGGTGTTGATACCGCGAATCTGGATTGTCAGTTCCGAGCCGGGCAGACCTCCACCCTGCGCGGAAGCGCGGACACCGGACAGCTGGCCCTGGAAAGCCTCTCCGACGTTGGCGATGGCACGATCCTCAAGGGCTTCGGAATTGATTTTGGCAACCGAATTGGTGAGGTTCGACTTCTTGACGCTGCCGTAGCCGACGACGACCGTCTCGTTCAATGAAAGGTTTTCGGTCTCCAGGGTCACGGTATAACGTGTGGCATTGCCTGTCCGCACCTTCTGTTCCGTGTAGCCGAGGCAGGAGACGATGATGGTGCCTCCCTTTCCGATAGTCAGCGTCCAGCTTCCGTCAAGGTCGGTGACAGCCCCGTTAAGGACACCTTCCTCGACGATGTTGGCGCCGATGACAGGCTCGTTGTTCTCGTCGAGAACAACTCCCGAAATGGTGACTTTCTCCCCCTGCTGTGAGGAAGAGGAAGCCTGCAGGCCGCTCTCCGTCTCCGCAGCGTATGCCGCGAAAGGAAGAGCCGGCAGCGAAATGCACGCCGCCAGGATGGCCGCTTTCAACAGATGAGTTGATTTCAACATAAAGTTAATGGATTAGAAATTGGTTATTTTGTTATATGATATTGCCGTCCTTGTCATCCCGGGCACATCCCCAGCCCGTATTGGGCTGCGGCCCCATCACGAATTCGAGCACTCCCCCGGCCATTATCTCGGAATGGTCTATCCATACCCGGTCGAAGGGCTTGCCGTCGAGGGTCGCCGACTGTATGTACATATTCTCGGGAGAATTGTCCCTTGCGACAACCTTGAACGTCTTGCCGTCCGGGAGGTTGATGACCACCTCGTCGAACGAAGGACTCCCTATCTGGTACCGCGTCGTACCCGGGCAGAAGGGGTAGAACCCGATGGCCCCGAATATGTACCAGGCCGAGAGCTGACCGCAGTCCTCGTTGCCGGGCAGGCCTCCGAAATCATCCTTGAAATTGTCGCGGATAAGGGTCCTTATCGTCTTCTGGGCCTTCCAGGGCTTGCCGGCAAAGTTGTAGAGGTAGGGGGAATGCATCGAGAATTCGTCCCCTACATAGTAGAAATCGTTGTCGAAGAAATAGTCAAGACTGCTCTCGAGTCCTTCCTTCCCGCCGAAGAATCCGATGAGTCCGTCCACGTCGTGCGGGGCGAAGAAGGTGATGTTGCGGTAATAGTTCTCGCAATCCCGGTCCGAACCCTGCGCCCAGATGCTTACCTGCTGGTCGAAGGGCTTTCTCCAGGAGCCGTCGGAGTTGCGTCCCCGGATAAGTCCGGTACCGGGGTCCAGGACATTGAGATAATTCTTCGAGCGCCGCATCAGGTCCGTGTACAAATCATCCCTTCCCATATCCTTCGCGACCTGCGCTATGCAGAAATCGTCATAGGCGAACTCCATCGTCCTCTCGACCGACTCGCCGTACTTGTCCGTCGGGACATAGCCCAGGCGGATGTAGTCGCTTATGCCGACCCTGGCCTTGTAGATACCGGTACCGGGGGTGGTGGCGTTCTTCATCATCGCCTCCAGCGCCTTGCCGGTGTCGAAATCCCTCACGCCCTTGACATAGGCATCGGCGATGACCGCATCCCCGTGGGTCCCGTGCATTATGTTGGAGTAGCCCGGACTGGGCCACTTGGGTATCCAGCCGCCCTCGTCATAGGAATTGAGCAGCGCCGTTATCATCTCGGAAGCCTTTTCGGGCTTGATTATGAGAAGAAGCGGATGAAGGGCCCGGAACGTATCCCAGATGGAATAGTCGGTATACATTATGCCCGGCACAATCCTGCCGTTGAAGGCGCTGTAATGGTAACCATCCTCGGTAAGGTTCCTCGGAGTCAGGGCTATCCTCTGCATTGCGGTATAGAATATGCGCCTGTTCTCCTCGGTGGTCTTCACCTGAATCCTTCCGATCTCCTTCTCCCACGCCTCCCTGCATTCTTCCGTCAGGCGGCCGAATGACTTCGAGCCAACCTCGGAGGCAAGGTTCTTCCTCGCCTGGTTGAAATCGATGAACGACGTCCCTATCCTCACCTCGACCTGCTCTCCGGCCTTTGTGGCAAAGGATACCCTTGCTGCGGATGCCGTGGAACCTTTCTCAGCCAGGGCCGCGAGCTGCGCTTCCGTGCGCGGTTCCGGCTCGAGGCAGGCGAAGCGCAGCGTGGCCGCGCCGGTCTTCTCGGCATACTCGACCGTCACGTCACAGCTCTCCCCTTCTTCAAGGACAATGGAATACATATCCGCGAAAGGCCTGTGGGTCTTTCTGGTGTCAATCACCTTCTCTCCGTTGACGTAAAGTCTGGAGTAATCATCCGATATAAGATAAAATACGTGCTTCCCGGATTTACGGGCGGTGAACCTGCCGGAATACCTGACCGAGAAGAAATCGGGGTTGACTCCTCCGGCCGGAGAAGCCTCCCAGGAGAAGTCGACGTCCCTGTCCGTCCTTTCCAGCACGGGCGCGCCGCTGAAGTCGGGGTTGTTGAAGAACTGCCCCCTGAAGCCACCGGCGACATTGAGGGTGATGTCGGAGAATACCGGCTCCGGGACAACGGCATAGGAGTCGAAGGGCTTGCTGAACTTCGCGACGAAGTAGCACGCGAACTCCCTCCCCGTATAGCCCTGGTTGCCCACGCGCCCCGCATTGGTTATGTATCCCTCTATCTCGTTACGTCCGGGTATGACCCTGAAATAATTCTCATACTCGCTTCTTGCATTGTCTATCACTATGTTGGAATGTTCGGAGGCGGGGAAGGTGAACTTCATTATGCCGGCCTTCGACATTGCCGCCAACTCCGCCCTGATATCGTAGTCGTCCAGCGTGACCGAATAGTAGTAGGGCCTGGCTGTCTCATTGTCGTGGGAATATGCGGAAGCCCTGTCGTTGACCCTTATGGCATCCTCCCCGACAGTGGGCATGACCGTGAAGGAACCGTACTCCGACATCGCCGCACCGTTGGGATAATGGCTGGCGCGGAAGCCCTGTATCTGCGGCTGCGAGGAGAAATAGCAGCGGTCCGTACGTGCCGTCTGCGGCGAGAACTGTATCATCGCGTTGGGAAGGCCCACCCCGGGATACACGAACCCCATCGGCTCCTCCGGCCCGCTGAGCGTCGATTTGCCGGTCCAGGCCGAGGTGCCTATTCTAGTATCCACATAATCGACAGGCTCCTTCCGTTCTTCACCCGCATTCGAGGAGAATATCACCACACTCACCACAAGAAGCAGCATACCCGAGGCCATCTTGACTATCGAACCGCGCGAAGCGCCCTTCCACTCTCCAAGGAGAATACCGGCGACGTTGCCTGCAATTATGGCGGTCGCCTGCATTATCGCCCAGCCTACCGAAGCCGCATACGTCCCCATATGGTTGCACCCCATACCATAAAGAAGGATGCTCCCGTACCAGAGAATGCCGGCCAGGGCGGCCCAGAGGAAATTGGCGGGCTTCGACTCCCTGTAAATATCCGCCGTACCGTTCTTCCGGAGCAGGTATATGCACCTTGCTGCGTTTACGAGGAATCCGGCGAAGAAAATCACGGCCCAGGTGGCGTTTGCGGAGAAAAGGCTTTCAGCCCCCAGTTCGACGGCAGTCTTCTGGAGCGGCTCCCCGAACACGAAGCCGAAGTTGATCAGCGGGCCGAATACACCGGCAAGGATACATATAAGAAGCCCCACCTTGAAATTCTTGCCCGTCTTGACCTCGGCGCTCTTGGACTTGCCGGCATTTGAGAACAGGATGATTCCGGCGACGGTCACAGCCACGCCAATCAGTATGTTGGCATACTGCGGCGTGAAGAGGTCGGAAGGCGACTTGAAAAGGAACGGGGCGATGGTGCCTATCGCATTTATGAGGCCCTGCATGATGGGGATTGCCAGAGACACGCCAAGATAGTCTATGCCCTTGCCGAACAGCAGGGCGCTTATGCCCCATACAATGCCGAACAGCGCTATGATGCCGGTGGTCGACGGATTCTGGGCATAGACCGAGAAAACGTGCGGAATGGTCACCGACACCGCGATGAGCGGACATACAATCAGGGCGAAAATGCTCCATATAAGCCAATTGTTCTCCCAACTCCACTTCCTGTTCCTGTTGAACGGGGTGGAAAAAACACCCGAGCAGCATCCCGATATGAGGATGAGAAGAATGCCCGAAAAAACAGCCGTATTCATAATCAACTAATTTTCTACCAGTCTGTCGACCACAAGTTGCCTGAATTCAGGCGAAAGCATCGAGAAATATGCCGTGAACCCAGTCGCCCTGGCCACCAGCTCCGGATATTCGGAAGGGTTGGCGTGGGCCTGCAGCAAGGTGTCCTTGTCAAGAATGTTGACGTT
>JAKSJZ010000049.1 GCA_024401995.1 Bacteroidales bacterium | reverse complement strand
GTCACGCGACGGCCACTGGCGTCTGGACATAGGTCTGCAGCTGGGTGTCTTCGCGACAAAGTATGACCCCTACGTCTATGGCTGTCCTGGAGGGAATGGCAGGGATGGCCTCTACTACTATGCCTATGGAGGCGAAGCGGAACAGTTCGGATTCTGTTCTGGATTCGTCCAGCAGACGGGCGAATTCCCCTACTTTCTCCGGATACTCCGACGCGAGGTCGTTGGACTCCGAAGGGTCGTCGGGCAGGTAATAAAGCTGCATAGCCTCTCCCTTCGATACGTTGTAGCGGATAGCCTTCCACTCGTCCTTCAGGATAGCCTGACGGCCGTTCATCTCGTGGAATTCCCAGTACAGGTAATCGTGTTCGGGCTGGTGCTTCCCATCCCCGATCAGAGCCTTGTAATAGGAGATGCCGTCGATTGCCGCATTGGGGTCAACCGGAGCGCCCACTATCTCGGCAACGGTGGGAAGAAAATCCCAGAAAGCCCCGATATGGCTGCTTTCGGCGCCTTCCGGCGTATGGCCTTTCCATCTTGCGACGAACGGGATTCTGACCCCTCCCTCATACAGGTCTCTTTTCATCCCCCTGAGGCCCGCCGAACTGTTGAAGAACCAGGGCTCGGCACCGCCTTCCGCGTGGGGCCCGTTGTCGGAGGTGAATACAATCAGGGTGTTCTCCGCGATTCCGAGGCTGTCGACGAGGGCGACGATGTCCCCGACCTGCCTGTCAAGCAGTGAAATCATCGCGCCGAAGGCGGCGTGCGCCCTGGGCTGCGAACCGTAGCCGCCCTTTTTGTACGAAGGCCCGTCGTCCGTGCCGACGAAGTTCTTTTCAGGGCTGAAACTGCCTTTGCAGGAGTCTATTTCGCTTTCCGGCAGACGCAGTTCGGCGTGTGGTATCACCGTCGCGTAGAAAAGGAAGAACGGCTCATTGGAACCGGCCTTGTCGATGATGTACTCGCGGGCTTTCTCGTGGTAGAGATAAGGGGCATAGCACTCCTCGCCGTGGCCGTAATTGCCCTCCAGTTCGATTCGCTCCGCATTGTGCCAGAGATGGTCGGGGTAGTAGTTGTGGGCCAGACGCTGGCAGTTGTAGCCGAAGAATTCATCCACCGACTGGTTCTCGGGAGCGCCATACGTGCCGGGGGCTCCCAGACCCCATTTGCCGAAAACTCCGGTCGAATAACCGTTGTCCTTCAGGTATTTGAATATGGTGTACGTGCCCGACGGTATCGGCTCCTGCCCTTCGACGGGCCACTCCTTATTGCCTCTGATGGGTGTATGGCCAGTGTGCTGCCCTGTCAGCAGACAGGACCGCGATGGCGCGCTGACCGAGGTCCCCGCATAGTGTCTCGTGAAAGTTATTCCGCCCGATGCAAGGGCGTCTATGTTGGGGGTGGAGAACCGTTCCTGTCCCGTAAGGCTCAAGTCGCCGTACCCCAGGTCGTCGGCCAGGATATAGATGATGTTGGGCTTGCCGCCGGTCCCGTCCTGCTTTGCCGCGGCATTGGAGCAGGCTGCTGCGGCAATCGCCGCGCTGCCCAGCACCAGTGAGTCAATTATCGCTTTCTTTCTCATGGCATACAAATCTACGGATAATTTGATTCAAAAAACAATGGGGCGGGATTTGGCCGCCCCATTGAAATATGTTAGATATCGCTACAGGTTGAACAGTTCCTTGTAGCCGGGGTTCTGGGTGAGTTGGGGATTGAGTACTATCTCCCTGGTAGGTACCATTGTAAGGTAGTAGGTGTCAATCCAGCCGCCACCCTGAGTGAGGGGACTGGGAGCTGTGTAAAGCCAGCCGGCTCCGGCAGAGATGTTCTGCGGTTCAGCCTTACCTGAGGTCTTGATTGTATTGTAGTCGACAACATTGGCTGTGAAACTGCCGTTCCCGAAAGGAACGCTGGTGCCTTCAATGTACATACCGCACGGTTGACGGTTGATGTAGTAGTCAGCCTTGCCCCAGCGACGCACGTCGTAGAAGCCGAAACCCTCGCCGAAGAGCTCTATCTGGCGCTCGCGACGAATCTCCCAGAGAACGGGATCCACCTCATACTTGCTGAGTTCTCCGGTGAGCCAAGGCGCGTTGCCTTTGTCTCTTGCGGGGTCAAAATCCGCATTGATTTCAGTCAAAATCATAGCCGGCATTCCGACTCTTTCGCGCAACTTGTTGATGGTGATATCTGCTACACTCTGGTTGAAGGTTCCGAGTTCAAATGCGGCTTCTGCATAGTTGAGAAGGACTTCCTCAATCTTGAATATTGGTTTGTCTGCCGTACATTCTGCCGTTGAGCCGGTCGCGTATTCCCACATATCATAATTCTTCCAGAAGTAGTACCCGGTACGGCATTTCATAAACGCTTTTGTCCCGGAATCATACAGATTGGGGCTGTTCCAAACCATATCGGCGCCCCAGTTTTGCCCAGGGCACCTTTTCATTCCCGTGCCGCCGAAGTCGCCTCCTCGTACACATTGCTTGTTTGCGCCCATAAGGTCTATGTATTCGCGTAGTTTTGCCGAATCTGCCTCGTCTTTGACCGTATAGCTGCCTATTGTCTCGCCAACATTGGCAAATCTCCATTTAGGGAATGTTGTTATTAGGTCCGGTTCGGCAAAATTCTGCGCTACCGTAAGGTAAGGAGGTTGTATGTTCAAGTAGAGCCTCGGGTCGCGATCACGGAAATTCGCGTAGATGTCACCTTCTTCGTAGCCTGACTCGGAGTTTGAAATCGGTTTGCCGTTCTTCATCAGGAACATATCGATGGTGTGCTGGGGTGCGTCCGAGTAGTGCGCGGCAATGTGTTCAAAGTCATTACCCCTGTGCATCTTTATCAGTGTGACATACTCCTGGGAGAAGATGACGCCGGGTACCCCCTTGAGGCTCTCCGTTGTCCAGAGTTCGCCGTAGCCGGTACCGGGGTTGCATTCGTCCGTACCCTCGTACAGCGTGGTATATTTGTCCATAAGCACCTTGGAGACCTCCTGGCACTTCTTCAGAAGCGTCGCAGGGTCTTCGTTCTGGAGCTTGTGATACTTCGCCCAGGTGCCTTCGCGAAGAAGGAATCTCGAATATGCGGCGCGGCAGGCATCCGCGGTAAGGGGATTGGTCCCGTCCTTGCTCACGTCGTCTCCGATATTGTCAATGGCGAATTCGAAGTCTTCGCAGATATGCGTCACGACGGTATCGCGGCGCGTACGCGTGCCGTAGGCTTCGGGGCTTGAGTCGTCAAGGACCTTGTCCACCCAGGGCACGTCGCCGAAGCGGTCAACCAACTCCATGTACCACCAGGCGCGGAAGAAGCGGCCCACAGCCTCCCAGTGCTTGGCATCGGCCTCGGAAAGTCCTCCGTCATTGACGTGGGAGAGCATAATGTTGATTCTGCGGATATAGCTGAAGTCCCAGCCACCGCCATTGGTGTTAGGAGTAACTGTGCGATAGGCATAACTGTTAGCCGCAACATTGTCCCGGCTTGTCAAAATGCCTGCGTAGATGTCTCCCCACAGTTGCGAACCGCAATGGTTTGTGTTGAAGTTTGTAGCTATCGCGGTTGTGAAGAACAGGTCGTAGCAAGGATACATGAACGCCTTGAATCCGTTGTAGTCAAGGAAGGTGTTCTGCTCCGTCAGGTCCGTCTTGGGATATTTCTCAAGAAATTCGTCGTTGCAGGCCGTGGCTATAAGGCAGACGGCAGCAATTGAAATTATAATCGATTTTTTCATAACCTCGTCTTATTATTAGAATGTGATGCTAACTCCGAAGGAGGTCGTACGGTAGAAAGGGTATGACCACGAAAGGGTCTCCGGGTCGTATCCTTCGGGCAGTGAAGAGATTGTTGCCAAATTCTCGATGGTGGCGAAGAGTTTGATGTCCTGAAGGCGGATCTTTTCCATCATCGAGTGCGGGAACGTGTAGGAAAGGGTGAGGTTCTTGATTCTCATATATGCCCCGTTGCATCTGAACTTGTCGGACGTCCTTGTATTGGAGCCGACGTTGTTGCCCTGGCCGTAGATGCGGTAGAGTTTTGCGTCCGGATTGGCCGCGACCATAAAGTCGGGGCTTGTCGGATCGTAGCTCTTCGCCCTCCAGTAGTCTGTCTGGTTGTAGTATAGTGGCTGGAATACGGCATCGCCGGCGCCCTGTCCCGCAAACGGGAACAGACCGGCTCCGCCAATCCACACGTCTCTCTTTCCTACGCCTTGAAGCATTATATCAAGGGCGAATCCCTTGTAGGAAACTCCCAGATTCGCACCGAAGCGGAAGCGCGGGGTGGTGTTGCCAATTACCTTTCTGTCTCCCGGATTACTGAGAGTGCTTTCCCCGGCCGTGATGGTGTTGTCTTCGCTGTTATCTATGTTCTTGAATTTGACGTCACCGGGTTGAGGGTGGACTCCCTGAATCTTTGTGACGCCGTCCTTGAGAACCCAGGCACCGGCCTGCGCTTGCGTGAGGTCGAAGTCATCGATTGAGTAGTATCCGTCGGAGATATATCCCCAGGTTTCGCCGAGTTCCTTCCCGACATAGTAGTCGGTGAGAAGGCCGGACTCGTTGTTGTACTTGTCTATGAAGGTGCGGTTGTCATAGAGGTTGAAACCAACGTGGTATCCGAAGTCCTTGCCGACATTGTCGCGCCAGTTGACGGAGAGTTCCCATCCGCGGTTGCGCAGATCGGCTATGTTCTGCAAGGGCGCGCTTGCGCCTATTACGGAGGGAAGTTCTATTCCTGCCGACAACATACCCGTAGTCTTGCGGATATAATAGTCGAAAGTGGCCTGAAGTCTGTTCTTAAAGGCGCTGAAGTCAACGCCAACGTCAAGCGTAGTGACTTTCTCCCAGGTGAAGGTCGCACTTACCAGGTCCGGCAAGCTGATGACGGTGACTTTGTCGTCCCCGCTCAGCCATCCGGTACTCTGGCTGATTGACATAGTGGAAGTGAACTTGTACGGATCTATCCTCTGGTTCCCGATCGAACCGTAGGACGCGCGGAGCTTGAGTTCGTCGAGCCAGTTCTTGGCGGACGCCATCCATCTCTCCTGACCTATCCTCCAACCGAGCGATACAGAAGGGAAGAATCCGAAACGCGAGTTCTTCGGGAATTTGGACGAGCCGTCATAGCGGGCATCAACTTCAATCAGATACCTGTTGTCATAAGCATAGTTCAGTCTGCCGAAGCCGCCGCGGATAGCATATTCACTGTAGTTTTCTCTCAATGTCTTGGTGCCGGTACCTCCTCCGAAGGAAGGCACGCTGGTTACTGTCTGGCCAAGCACTGAACCATAGAAGTACTTGTACCATGAACTTTCCTGATTGAAGCCCGCCATAGCCTTGAAGTCGTGCTTGCCCCAGGTGTGCTGATATGTACTGTAGATATTGATTGCGTTGTACTTCGTGATTGCATCGGACATTTCATAAATGTCTTTCCCGGCTTCAGGAATCTGCTTTGCTACAAACTGTGCTTCCGCCTGCTCATAAGGGGTGGAGTAGTAGTCGTAGTTCTGGTCCTTGCGGTCGTATGTGTACTCGAAAGTAGCCGTCCATCCTTCGAGAATCTTGAAGTTGGACTTCAGGAATATACGGGTGATGGCCGTCTTGTTGTTCGTCACCGGCACCTGTTTGAGCTGGCTCGCCGGGGCCTGTGAAAGCACGTCGTAGTCCTTTCCTATGGTCTCCCCGGGAAAATAGGATGGATAGTAGTTGATGAGGCGCGTGGTGTAGAACGAGCCCTGAGGATCGGTCGATGATGCGTCGGAGTAGGAGATTGTCGCCTCCTGGGTGAGCCACTTCGTTACGTCGGCGGAGATGAATCCGCTTATGTTCTTGCGCCCGTAGCTGTCCTTCTTTGTAAGCAGAGGTCCGTTGACCGTATTGAGGCCGGCGGAGATGCGGTAGCGTATCTTGTCGGTGCCTCCCGATACGGAGAGGTTGTGGTTCTGCTGGAATCCGGTCTCGAGCATATTCTTGAAGAGGTCGGTTTCCTGAAGGAAATACTTTTTGTTCCCATCTACAAGGATACCTTCTCCTACGGTATTAAGGGATTTCGGGTTAGCCTTGTACTGGGTCAGATATTCTTTCCACGTCGCAATATCCCCGTCTCCTGCCCAGTAGTTGGAGTTGTAGCCCGCTTCAAGATAAGCATCAATATATTCTCCCAGGCTGGACTGCTTCGGGCAGTTGATTGACTGGAGGAAACCGATGTTATTGTTGTAGTTCAGCGAGAACTTTGTCCCGGACTTGGGCTGCTTGGTCGTGATGAGAATCACGCCCGCCGCTGCGCGCGCACCGTAGATTGCCGCAGAGGCCGCATCCTTGAGGACTGATACGGACTCGATGTCATTGGGGTTGAGGCTGTTGATGTCTCCCTCGACGTTGTCGATCAGCACAAGCGGGCCGCCTCCGTTGATGGAAAGGTCGCCGCGGATCTGGAACGACTTCGACTGGGAAGGAGAAGAACCGCCACTGACGGTAAGTCCCGGGATGGCTCCCTGAAGGGCTGCAGCGGTGTTGATGACAGGACGGTCACCAAGGACGTCTTCCATCTTGACCTGCGATACGGACCCGGTCAAGTTCACCTTCTTCTGGGTACCGTAGCCGACAACGACAACCTCATCGAGGAAAGTTGTGTCTTCGCTCAGTGTAATTGTGATTTTTGTCTGGCCTTCGAGGGCGACCTCTTTGGTCGCGTATCCGATGCAGGATACTTCCAGAACTGAATTTGAGGGCGCGGAAAACTCGAATGCGCCGTCAATGTCGGTTGCCGAACCGACGTTGGAGTCGCCTTTGACGACTACCGCAGCGCCGATGACTGGCTCACCGGCCTGGTCAATTACTTGACCTGTAATGCGTTGCGTCTGGGCGAACAGGGGGGGGTAGAACCCCGTCAACCCGATGATGAGAGCTGCGACAGCCCCCATTGCAATACTTTTCTTCATAAGCATTGGTTATTGTTTATAAAATAATTAATAAACTTTTTATTCATTTTTAAAAATAAAAAGTCAGGTCTGCAAATATAGAAATATTTTGCTATATTTGCGCGGTGATGTGCATAAGCGTCAAATATATGCGACATATTGCGCTGGCGTTGTTGCTTATCGTGTTTGGAACGGCGAATTTGAGAGTGCAGGCACAGCCGGCAGAGCCGGCGCCACTCGGGCATACGGTGGCGTCAGATACGGCCGCAGTCCCGTACAGGATGCTTGTGCGAAGCAATCTGGTATATGACGCCGCGCTTGTCCCCAATATAGGAGTGGAGCTGCCGGTTTACAGGGGGCTGACCTTCTCCGGAGACTGGAACTATGCGTGGTGGTTCAGCTTTCCCAAAAACGTTTTCTATCAGACCTACGGCGGATATGCCGGGCTCCGGTACCATTTCGGGAGGGAGGCTGCGCACAACCCGCTGCTGGGCCATTTTGCCGGGTTGAGCGCCATCGCCCTGACCTATGATTTCGAGTTGCGGGAGCGCGGCTACCAGCACGACAACTGGAACTTCGGCGTCCAAGCGGAGTATGGCTACACCCTGCCCCTGAAGAACGGCAAATGGGCCTTCACCTTCTCGCTGGGAGTCGGATACGTACGCCTCAAATACAAGGAATACCTCCCGATGGATACCCATTACGTGTACCAGAGGAGCGTCGAGCGGGATTGGTTCGGTCCCACGAGGCTGGAGGTCTCAATATGCCGGACAATCGAGTTCAAGTCCGCGCGCAGCAGAAAGGGGGACGGGGAGCGATGAGACGGTCTGCACGCATATCGGGAGGGACAACCCGCAAAACGCGGGGCCTTGACGCCATGCTGCGCCGGGCCGCCGTCGCCGCGGCCATACTGCGGCTTGTAATGTCCTGCACATATAAGGATCTTTGCTACAATCACGAGGAGCACTCCGGCAAGGAGGCGTTCTCGATAAAGATGGACTGGAGCCATCTGTCGGAGCATCCTACCGGTATGACGCTGATGTTCTTCCCCCAGGATGGGGGAGCGCCCGTCAAGCATATCACCAACAACGTGGATTCCACCGCATTGAGCCTGCCTGTCGGCACATACAATGTGCTGGCGTTCAACCAGACCGTAGAGGAGTACGAGAGTATCTCCTTCCACGACCTGGACTCGTGGGACGATATGTACATATCCATCGCGGACGGCGCGGAGCCCGGCTATTCGCGGGAGCCCGCCGAGCTTATCGTCGGTACCAAAGCCGGATTCACGGTGACACAGCATATGATCGACCATCCCGGGGCGGACTCCGTGGTCCTGGAACTCAAGCCCCATCCGGTTGCGGTTCTCACCACTGTCAGGGTGCTCATAAGCGGTATCCAGTACGCACGCGGCGCCAACGGGTCGATAAGCGGTATGGCCAAGAGATTCTACCTTACGAGGAACTGCACCGGCTCGGAGACCACCTCGTTCGCGCTGACAGGCTGGACAGTCGCAAGGAGCAACGGGAACGCTGCGCCGGAGCCGGGGATGATAAGCAAGTCATTCGTGTCGTTCGGCCTGCCGGGCGTCCATTACACGCAGGAGGAACTTGAGAAGTGGTCGACCAGGGCGGACATAGACCCTGAGCAGAACCTGCTGCTGTCCGTAAACATACCGCTGGTGGATATGGAGACTACGATAAGCGCGGACTTCAACGTCTCCGACAGATATTCGTTCCCGGAGCACGTGTTCGATATGCTGGTGGAGGTCGGCTCGGCTCCGCCGGGCGGCGGCACCCCGATTGACGAGGATGCCTCGCACCCCGTGGAGCTGCCCGAAGTCACGGAGCAGGGCGGAGGGTTCAACGTCACGGTCGAGGACTGGGGCGAGGAAGTGGTATATGACGTGGAGATAAAATGACCGCGTATGCCCTCGTATTGTGTTTTGATTTTTTTTATTATTTTTGTGGGCGTAAAGCCTGGAACTTTAATTTTTCAATAACTATGTTCAAGAAAATTTTCACAATCGCAGCGGCTGCCGTGGTCGTGGCCGGATGCGGAAAGGAGACGGTCTCTGTCAAGGACGGAGCCTCCCAACTCAAACCAATCGCTTTCACTTCCTACACCCAGGGTGAAGTCAAGGCGGACGTGACATCAGACAACCTCAGCTCTATCTACGTGCTTGCAGACACTACGATTACAGGCGCTACCGCCAAGTATTTCAATGAGGAAATAAGTAAAACTGACGGTAAGTGGACAAGTTCAGCATATTGGCCTTCTTCCGGAACTATGGATTTTTATGCGTCCAACAAGGCAGTTTCGGATGGCAGCGTCGTTACGGTTACAGCTGTTACGGAGGATGTTGTCGTTGCAAAGGCTACAGGTATCACCTGCCCGCAAACTGCCGCTGTATCCTTGACTTTCTCCCATATCTTCGCCAAGCTTGCAGTTACGGCAAAGGTCAAGGATGCTGCCCTCAAAGCGACAATCTACAAGATTGAGGTGGTTGCGAAAGCCCCGGCATCTTATGATGTGGCCGCGGCTGAAAATAATTGGACCTTGGCAGAAACTGCTTCACCTGAAACATATATGTCATCGGAGACGGGGACGGCTTTTGCTGCCACTGATGCTGCCGGTGTTACTCTTTCGAAGGAATATGTCGCCCCTCAGGGAGGTGTAAGTATCAAAGTTTATTATAAGGTCACAAGTGCCGACGGGAAAACGACGTATGTTGACAAGACTGAGACTAAGGGACCTGCGACGATTGAGAACTTGACTTTTACAGCAGGGCAAAAGCATACTCTCAATTTGACCTTTGATGCCACCAAGATATCATTCTCGACCAGTGTAAATGCTTTCACTGATGGAACTTCAACAAACCAAGACCTTTAGCGGTCTCTTTGATTAATAGTTTCAAGGCCGGCCCTCGTTTGTAACGGGCTGGCCTTTTTTCCGGGCGTTCCGGCTCCCGGTGGCCTGCGGCATTCCGGCTCCTTTGTCCTTGTAATCCGGGGCGGGTGCGCTTTGTCGAATCCGGCAAAATTCTTATATTTGCGCCGGGTCGGGTTTGTGCGGAATGAATTTTTGTGTATTGGCAGTTCTTGCAACTATGCTTAGAAAATCACTGATAATCGCGGCGGCGGTTTTGGCGGTGGTCGCCTGCTCGAAGGAGGCGGCCTCCGGCGGTGACGCCCCCTCCGGGTCCGGGTATATCTCCTTCAAGTCCTACACTCAGGGGCAGACCAGGAGCGACGACGTTACCGGAGACAATCTCGAGAAGATAAATGTGCTTGCCAAGTACTGTGAGCCGCAGGTGTTATCCACTTGGTACAAGTATTTCAACACTGAATTCACGAAAAGCAACGGGAGGTTCGATACCGGCTATCCCTGGCCGGTTTTCGGCTATATGGATTTCTGGGCCTCGAATATGCCGATTGACGATGCGGATACCTCCATCGCCTTGACAGATGCCCTTAAGGACGTGGTCGTCGCCCCCAAGACGAGAGTGGAAAGCGCGAGCGAGTCGGTCCAGCTGCAGTTCAAGCATATCTTCTCCAAGGTCACCCTTAGGGCGAAGACGGACACTTCGATCCGCAAGGCGACGATAAGGTCCGTTTATATCTTCCTGAATGACAACCCGACCAAATATTCATTCGCGGGCGATTCGGTGTCCTTGAGCGGCATTCAGTGGAAGAAGTCCTTCCGGGAAGGCTCGGCGAATATCATTCACGGAGACTTTCAGGACGTTGCTCTTTCCGGCGAGTATATTGCGCCGCAAAGTGCGAAGGTAATAATAGGGTATGATGTTTACGGCACTGAAACCGGCAGTTCAGTCCTGCTTAAATCCGCCACCGACACCCTCGGGCCGTACAACTTCGAAGCCGGCAAGAACGTGATACTCCAGCTGACCTTCAATGTCGACGACAATACCATAAACTTCACTTCCGACGTCCCGCAATTCTCCGACTCTGCACCGGAGCCGTAATCCGGACGGGCGCGGGCAAAAAATTCCCGTCCCGGCCCCGCCGGCACGCGACGGCACACGCCGA
>JAKSJZ010000048.1 GCA_024401995.1 Bacteroidales bacterium | reverse complement strand
GTTGAGATATCAGGACTCGAACCTGAACTGGCAGAACCAAAATCTGTAGTGCTACCATTACACCATATCTCAGTCAGACCGCAAATATAACAAAAATACTACAGAGTCCTCTTGATTTCAACTATCTGGAAGGCCTCTATGGAGTCTCCCTCCTTGATGTCGTTGTAGCCGGCGATGGACATTCCGCACTCCTTTCCGGACGTCACCTCCTTGACAGCATCCTTGCCTATCTGCAGCGAACCCAGTTCGCCCGTATAGATGACGATGCCGTCACGGATAAGCCTTACCTGCACCTTCTGCGTGAACTTGCCATCCCTGACAAGGCATCCCGCGATAGTGCCCACCTTGCTGATACGGAACGTCTGCTTGACCTCGGCCGTGCCGACAGCCTCCTCCTTCTTCTCCGGCTCGAGCATACCCTCTATACCGTCCTTGACCTCGTTGATGCAGTCGTATATGACCGAATAGAGCCTTATCTCTATGCCCTCGCGCTCGGCGGCCTTGCGGGCTTCGACGGAAGGTCTCACCTGGAAGCCGACGATTACCGCGTCGGAAGCTTCGGCAAGCAGCACGTCGGACTCCGAAATACCGCCCACAGCCTTGTGGATGACATTCACCCTCACCTGCTCCGTGGAGAGTTTGATGAGCGAGTCCGACAGGGCCTCGACGGACCCGTCCACGTCACCCTTGACTATGATGTTGAGTTCCTTGAAGTTGCCTATGGCTATACGGCGTCCTATCTCCTCAAGAGACAGGTGCTTCTGGGTCTTTATGCCCTGAATCCTTATAAGCTGTTCGCGACGGGCCGCAATCGACTTGGCCTCCTTCTCGTCGGCGAACACGTTGAACTTCTCGCCGGCGGCGGGGGCTCCGTTCAGACCGAGCACCGATACCGGGGTGGAAGGGCCGGCAGAAGCCACCTTCTGGCCACGCTCGTTGAACATACTCCTGATACGACCGTAATAGCTTCCGCATAGAACGACATCCCCCTGATGGAGGGTTCCCTCCTGAACCAGCACCGTGGCAAGATAGCCGCGCCCCTTGTCGAGAGAGGATTCGATGACGGCACCTACGGCCGGCTTGTCGGGATTGGCCTTCAACTCGAGCAAATCGGTCTCCAGAAGCACCTTCTCGAGAAGCTTGTCCACGTTAAGTCCCTGCTTTGCAGAAATCTCCTGACACTGGTATTTGCCTCCCCAGTCCTCGACGAGGATATTCATCTCGGAAAGCTGGCGGCGGATGGTGTCAGGATTGGCGCCGGGCCTGTCTATCTTATTGATTGCAAAGACCATCGGCACTCCGGCGGCCTGTGCGTGGTTGATTGCCTCGACCGTCTGCGGCATCACCGCGTCATCGGCGGCCACTATGATGATGGCAAGGTCCGTGAGCTGTGCTCCACGGGCTCGCATCGCCGTGAAGGCCTCGTGTCCGGGGGTGTCGAGGAAGGTTATATGACGCCCGTCCTCCATCGTGACGCTGTATGCGCCTATATGCTGGGTGATGCCTCCGGCTTCGCCTGCAATGACGTTGGACTTCCTGATGCTGTCAAGCAGGGATGTCTTGCCGTGATCGACGTGTCCCATGACCGTAATGATGGGGGGACGCTCTACAAGATCCTCCGGACGGTCAGCCTGCTCGACGGAGCTGACCTCCTCCGACAGTTCGGCCGTTACGAAATTGACCTTGTATCCGAACTCTTCCGCCACAAGCACCAGGGTCTCGGCATCAAGTCTCTGATTGATGGAAACCATAAGCCCCAGACTCATACAGGCCCCGATGACCTTTACCACAGGGGTATTGTTCATAAGGGTTGCGAGGTCATTGACCGTCACAAACTCGGTGACGTTGAGCACGCTCTTGCCGGCAGCCGCCTCCTGCAGTTCCTCCTGCGTTTTCGCAGCCGCAGCCTCGCGCTTTTCCTTACGGTACTTCGCGCCGAAATTGTTCTTGGAATTGCCGGCGTTCATCTTGGCATAAGTCTCCTTGACCTGCTTCTGAATCTGCTTCTGCATCTCCTCCTGCTCGGCCTCGGTCATTGCAGGACGGAAACGGTCCTGCCCGCGGCCACGGCCTCCGCGACCGCCCCTCTCCCTCTGCTGGTCCCGGCCGATGGACGCCCCGGCTTTCGCGACGTCAACCTTCTGTGTATTCTTGCTTATCCTTTCGCGCTTCTGCGAAGGCTTCTTCTCGAACTTCGACAAGTCAATCCTACCCACCACCTTGAGCGGGGAATCAGCGGCCTTGGGCGTCTCCGCTTCCTTCGCAGGCTCTTCCGAAGGAACGTCCGCCTTGGGCCCGGCTTCCTCAACCGGCTCATCTTCCCCAACGGCCTCTTCCTCCTCCACAGGAGTGTCAGTCTCCTCCGGAGCGGGCTCAACAACCTCGGGGGTCTCCTCCTCTTCCGGACCGGCATCGACCTCCGGCTCAACCTGCGCTACAGGTTCGGGTTCCGTCTCAGGTTCCGGCGTCGTTGCGGGCTCCGGTTCCTCCTTCTCCACGGGTTTTGACTCCCCGGCCTTGCGCGTGTCAAGGAAAGTGTTGCTCCTTATCGTTATCTCCTTGTCATCTTCTTCCTCCTCCTCGGCGGTCTTCCTGCGGGCCGAGCCCAGAATCTCATTGAGCTTGATGTCAACGTTCTCCGCCGCCTCCCTCTCACGACGGTCCTTACCGAATTCCCGTTCGAGTATCGTCAGATAGTCCTCCGATATCTTCGCATTGGGGTTCGCGTCAATCTCCACGCCGTTCTTCTGCAAGGCTCCGACAAGATCGTCGAGGCCTATGTTGTAAAGTTTGATTAGTTTGTTGAGCCTGATTTCTGCCATTTCCTGTCCTTTTTCTATTCGAATTCAGCCTTAAGGATATTCTTTACGTCGGCGACCGTCTCATCCTCGAGATCGGCCCTCTTCGCGATGTCCGAATCCTCTATGGCAAGCACATCCTTTGCGGTGTCGCAGCCTATCGACTTGAGCTTCTCGATAACCCAGTCGTCAATTTCATCCTTGAACTCATCGAGAGCCACATCCTCCTCGAACTCGCTCTCGCCCTTCTGAAGTTCCCTCCAGACCTCGATCTGGCGGTCAACCAGCATACCGGCAAGCTGCACGTTCACGCCTCCGCGGCCAATGCCCTTGCTGACCTCGTCGGGCTGCATATAGACCTTGATCTTGTCCTCGGGGTCCTTGCCCATATCGATGGAGGACACTCTCGCGGGATTGAGGGCGCGCTGAATAAGCAACTGCGAATTCTGCGTCCACTGGATGACGTCTATGTTCTCGTTCCGGAGTTCACGCACAATACCGAGAATCCTTCCGCCCTTGACTCCGATGCAGGCTCCTATGGGGTCTATCCTCTCATCGTAGGACTCCACGGCGACCTTCGCCCTCTCGCCGGGCACGCGCACGACCTTCCTGACCGTGATGAGCCCGTCCGCTATCTCAGGCACCTCCATCTCGAAGAGCCTTTCGAGGAACTCGGGTGTAGTACGGCTCAGGGTGATGTAGGGAGTGGTATTGTTCCTCATCTCCACGCTCTTGATGATGGCGCGCACGGTATCGTTCTTCTTGAAGTGCTCGCCGGGGATCTGCTCGCTCCTGGGTATATGAAGCTCGTTGTTGTCCTCGTCGAGGATGAGCACCTCCTTGGACCACGCCTGGTACACTTCTCCGGAATATATCTCCCCGACCTTGTCCTGATACTTCTTGAAGAGGTTGGCCTTCTCGATGTCCATAATGCGGCCCTGAAGGTTCTGGCGGATATTCAGGATACCCCTGCGTCCGAACGCCGAGAGGGGGAAAGGCTTCGAATACGAATCACCCACCTCATAGTCGTCGTCGCCGCTGTCGGCCACGACCTGGTCAAGCGTCATCTCTGAATTGGGATTGGAGACCTCCTCGACGATGTCGAAGTTCTGGTAAATCTCACACGTACCCTTGTCGACGTTCACAATCACGTCAAAGTTGTCAGAGCTGCCATAGGCTTTTGCAATCTGGGTGAGAAAAACGTCTTTCAGCACCCCCATCATAACGGGGCGGTCGATATTCTTCTCCTCCTTGAAGTCCTTGAAAGCATCAATGAGCGTAATAACTTTTTCTTTTTCCATTTTTATCAAACGTTTGCATTTTTCAGAATATCATCGGCGAGCGCGGCATCGAATACGTCCGAGCCCACCGTAAGGGCATAATCCTCGATGTTGCGGTCGAAGGCGGCAAGAACCGCCCTGTGAACGTATTCGCAGTCATCCAGGCTTACCAGCGCCTCGCCGTCCAGGGAAGCGACAGTTGCATCGAAAACATTGTTGTCGTCATCGAACGAGAGGGCGACCAGCCTGCAGCCGCGTTCCGACGCGGCCTTTTCAAGCACGTCCTGTAATTCCGTCCTTTCCATAAAAATAAAAAATAGAAGCCCGGCGGCCTCTATATCCCATCTTCAGTTGCAAAGGTAATAAAAATCGCGGATATAACAAAATTTTCGCGGAGACCACCCCTTCCGGGACAATCTCCGCGAAAATCCTGAGTTCGGTCCTAGCCGTTCTGGCTGATGGCAGCCTGTGCCGCAGCCAGTCTCGCAATCGGAACGCGGAACGGCGAGCAGCTCACATAGTCCAGGCCTATCTTGTTGAAGAACTCGATGGAAGCAGGGTCTCCTCCGTGCTCCCCGCAGACGCCGCACTGGAGGTCCGCCCTCTGCGAACGTCCGGAACGGATGCCGAAATCGACAAGCTTGCCCACGGCCTTCGTGTCAATCGTCTGGAACGGGTCGGAGTCAAGCAGCTTGTGGCCCAGATATTCGCCCATAAAGGTACCCACGTCATCACGGCTGAAGCCGAAGGTCATCTGGGTGAGGTCATTGGTGCCGAACGAGAAGAACTCCGCAGTACGCGCCATACGGTCAGCAGTAAGGGCTGCACGCGGAATCTCTATCATCGTACCGAACTTGTAGTTGACGTTCTCTCCGGCAGCGGCTTCCACTTCGGCCTTGACCCTCGCGCAGATGGTCTTCTGGAAGCGGAGTTCGCGCTCCGATATCGTGACCGGTATCATAATCTCCGGCATAGGATGCAAACCGTCCTTTATTAGCTCTGCGGCAGCCGTAAAAATGGCCCTGTACTGGGTCTCGGCAATCAGAGGATAGGTGATGTGGAGACGGACTCCGCGAAGTCCCATCATAGGGTTCACCTCGTGAAGGCTCTCGCCCCTCTTCTCTATCTCGCTGACACTTATGCCAAGCTCCTTGGCAAGTTCCTTCTCCTTTTCCTCTCCCTTGGGGACGAACTCGTGAAGAGGCGGGTCAAGCAGTCGGAAAACGACCGGCTTGCCGTCCATAATCTTGAGCGTACTCTTGACCGAAGCCTTGATGAACGGCTCCAACTCCGCCAGGGCGGCCCTGCGCTCTTCGTCCGTAGAGGAAAGAATCATCTTGCGGAGCTTCGCCAGGGGAAGTTCGGAATTCTTCCCGTAGAACATATGCTCGATACGGAACAGGCCGATGCCCTCGGCCCCGAACTGGAGCGCGCGTGTGGCATCTTCCGGCGTATCGGCGTTGGTACGGATACCGAGGCGCCTGAACTTGTCCACAATGGTCATGAACTTGATGAACAGCGGGTTCTCACTCGCGTCCACAGTATCTATCCTGCTGCCGTAAACATATCCCTTCGAGCCGTTGAGGGAAAGGAAATCACCCTCCTTGTAGCTCGCACCGCCGAAGGATACCGTCTTCGCGGCCAGATTGATTTTCATCGCCTCACATCCCACGATGCAGCACTTGCCCCAACCGCGGGCTACAAGCGCCGCGTGGGAAGTCATACCTCCGCGGGTCGTGAGAATACCGGCGGAAGCGCGCATACCCTCGATATCCTCGGGAGATGTCTCCTCACGGATAAGGATGACCTTGCGCCCGACGGCAGCGGCCTCCATCGCGGCCTCGGAAGTGAACACAATCGTGCCCACGGCTCCGCCCGGAGATGCGGGAAGGCCCTTCGCGACAACCTCGCACTTCTTCTCGGAAGCAGGGTCGAGTATGGGATGGAGTATCTCGTCGAGCTGGGCGGGAGACACCCTCATCACGGACGTCTTCTCGTCTATCATCCCCTCGTCAAGCATATCCATAGCCATCTGGAGCGCGGCGATACCCGTGCGCTTGCCGATACGGCACTGAAGCATATAGAGATGCTTGTCCTGGATGGTGAACTCTATGTCCTGCATATCGTGGAAGTGGTCCTCGAGCTTGGTGCGGATGGCGTCCAACTCGGCATACACCTCGGGCATAGCCTTCTCAAGACTCTCCAGGTGCTTGTTCTGCTCTGTCTTGGTGGCTTCGTTCAGCGGGTTGGGAGTACGGATACCGGCGACCACGTCCTCGCCCTGGGCGTTGATGAGCCACTCGCCGTAGAACCTGTTGTCTCCCGTCGCCGGGTTGCGGCTGAAAGCCACGCCCGTCGCGGAAGTGGAGCCCATATTGCCGAACACCATGGACTGCACGTTCACGGCCGTGCCCCAATCATCGGGAATCTTCTCGATACGGCGGTACGCGATGGCGCGCTTGCCGTTCCAGGACTTGAACACTCCGCCTATGGAACCCCAGAGCTGGTCTTCGGCGGTATCGGGGAACTCGACTCCGAGCACCTCGCGCACCTTGACCTTGAACTTGTCGCAAAGTTCCTTAAGCTCCTCCGCCGTAATATCGGTATCGGACTTGTAGCCCTTCCTGTCCTTGAGCTCGGCCATCATTCTGTCGAGCTGCTGGCGGATACCTTCCCCGTCGGCGGGCTCGATACCCTCGGCCTTCTCCATAACCACGTCGCTGTACATCATAATGAGACGGCGGTATGCGTCATATACGAAGCGGGGGTTGCCGGTAGCCTCTATCATACCGGGCAGGGTCGCGGAACAGAGTCCGATATTGAGGATTGTATCCATCATTCCGGGCATCGAACTGCGCGCGCCGGAACGGCAGCTGACAAGCAGCGGATTCTTCGGATCGCCGAATTTCTTGCCCATAAGTTTCTCTGTCGCCGCAAGGGCTTCGGCCACGTCTTTTTTCAATTCGGGAGAGTAGCCGCCGCCAAGCTCGTAATACTCGGCGCAGCACTCCGTCGTAATGGTAAATCCTGCGGGGACAGGCATTCCGAGCCTGCTCATTTCCGCCAGGTTGGCTCCCTTCCCTCCAAGGAGCACGCGCATCGAACCGTCTCCTTCGGCGGTCTTTCCGCCGAAGCGATACACTCTTTTTTTCGTCTCTGACATATCTTAAATCACTAATGTTTCAGTTCAAACGGCACCACAGTGCCGAAACCGGGTGCGAAAATACAAAAAAAAACCATCTCCACCAAAGAAAACTACCTGCCTGATGCAAGAGAATCAAGTATCGACTCGATGCCGCTCTTGGACGAAGTGTCTATTCTCAGCCCGTCTCCGCCAGGATGTCCGAGCGGATAATAAAGCACGTCCTGCAGGAGAAACTCCGCATCGATATAGTCGAAATCCGCATCCTTTATCTGTTTGAGCATCCCCGGCACCTCGGCAAACAGCACGTGGACGGCATCCGCGCGGGGATTCGCCCTGCGGATATCGGCTATCTTCACCGACGCCCCGGACTTCCGGCAGAAACTGTCGAGGGCCCGTGCAAGACCGCCTTCGCCGACCACCGCAGCAGCCACAAGCACGCCGTCCTGAACGAACTCCCGCACAAGCTCGTAGCAGTCGCTGAAATAATCGGGGTCGGACAGGATCGGCGCCACACTCTCCCCAATCCCCGCCGACATCTGGAGCCTCGACCCTCCCAGCCTGTAGTCGGAAGTCTCGAACGGCACGTAAACAATCCAGCTGTCAGGATCCTCCACGGCTTCCGAAGGCAGCGCGCAGTCCCCTCCGGGGAACGAAACGTCTATCCGCGGCTCCCCTTCGGAAAGGCACCAGTAGCCGAGCCTGGCACCCAGCGCATCCATATATTCGCACAGGGCGCTCACGGCCATATAAAACGCCGACATCGCCCCGACGGGAGCTTTGCCCGGAGACGGCCAGGAAATGTCAAGTCCGGCCTTCAGTTGATCCGGGGAAAGCGACGCGCCGTCGCGCAGGTATCCGAGCAGCGCGGCGATGAACCTGCTTTTCGCGTGGAAAGCCGCAAAGGGAAGCGGAAGCGCACCCGCAAAGCCGCGCACGGCGGAAAGGCAGTCCCCGATTCCGGCTTCGCCGGCCTCCGAAGACGTCGGGGCGGGATCGAGGCTCTCGTCGACTATCTCCTCACCCGACGGCTCCAGGCCGCAAGCCCCCAGAGACGAAAGCATCTCGCAGGGAGCCGGCCCTTGACGGACTCCGTCTATGATATACCGCGCACGAATCATCGCACAAATATAATTTTATTCCTTTATTTTTACACGAATTTTGTAGATTTGCGAAGACCAAACAATCACTTTGCCATTATGAAAGTTGCAATCGTCGGTGCCAGCGGCGCAGTAGGTCAGGAACTTCTCAAGGTTTTGGAACAGCGGAACTTCCCCGTCAACGAACTGAGACTCTTCGGCTCGTCCAGAAGTGCGGGCAGCAGATATGCCTTCAAGGGAGAGAACATGGAGGTCAGGGAACTGAAGCATAATCCCGGTGACTTCAAGGGAATCGACATCGCGTTCACGTCCACCGGAGCCACGGTATCCAGGGAATATGCCGATACGATCACCTCCGGAGGCGCAGTGATGATAGACAACTCCAGCGCCTTCAGGATGGACCCCGACGTTCCCCTGGTAGTACCCGAATGCAATCCCGATGACGTTTTCGACCGTCCTCGCGGAATAATCGCGAACCCCAACTGCACCACGATAATGATGGTCGTACCGCTCAAGGCCATCGAAAATCTTTCTCACATAACCCGCATCCACGTGGCCAGCTATCAGTCCGCCTCCGGAGCCGGGGCGAGGGCGATGGCGGAACTTGAGGCGCAGTATTCCCAGATTGTCAACGGACAGGAGGTGAAGGTCGAGAAATTCCCCCACCAGCTTGCCTACAACGTTATTCCACAGATAGACATCTTCACGGACAACCTCTACACGAAAGAGGAGATGAAGATGTTCGACGAGACCCGAAAGATACTCCACTCCGACGTACGATGCTCGGCGACGTGCGTGAGGATATCGTCGCTGAGATCCCATTCCGAAGCGGTGTGGGTGGAGACAGAACGCGCCCTGGAAGTCGCCGAAGTGCGCAAGGCGCTGGAACGTGCGCCCGGAGTGATCGTGGAGGACGACCCGGCTTCGCTCAAATATCCGATGCCCCTCCATACAGCAGGAAAGGATGCCGTTTACGTCGGAAGGATACGTAAGGACATATCCTGCGACAACGGCATCACTTTCTGGCTGTCAGCCGACCAGATCCGCAAGGGGGCGGCGCTGAACGCCGTTCAGATTGCGGAAATCCTAGTCGGGGAATAATATCTAGAACACCTCTTCTGTCGGCTCCCTGAAGTCGTCGGCCACGGGCATATCGTCGCTCTGGGCAGGCTTGCGGGGACCGCGGTCGAAATCACGGCGCGGGCCGCGGCGGTCGCCGTCCCTCCTGGGGCCGCGACGGTCGCCGTCACGCCTGGGTCCGCGGTCACCCCGGGGCCTGCGCTCCGGCTCCACGTACCCCTCCGGCTTCTCAGTGAGAGCACGCATCGAAAGGCGCATCTTGCCGGACTTGCCGTCATACTCGAGAAGTTTGACGTCCACCTCGTCTCCGACTTTCAGCACATCCTCGACCTTGTCTGTCTTGGACCAGGCTATCTCGCTGACGTGGAGAAGTCCCTCCTTGCCGGGAAGAATCTCTATGAACGCGCCGAACTCCAGTATGGAAACCACCTTGCCGTGATATACCTGGCCGGCCTCGGGCACGGCGCAGATACCCTTGATCCAGTCGATGGCCTTCTGCATCGCATCCCTGTCATTGGAGGCAATGTCGACGACACCCTCGGTGAGATTGGTGCCGGGTATGGGCTGCTCGTCGATGGAGATGGTCGCGCCGGTCTCCTTCTGAATCTTCTGGATGGTCTCTCCGCCCTTGCCGATGACGGCGCCGATGAACTCGGCGGCGATGCGCATCTGCTCGATGCGGGGAACGAAGGGCTTGTAGTCCTCGCGCGGCTCGCTGATGGTCTTCATCATCTCGCCCATAATATGCATACGGCCCTGACGCGCCTGCTCGAGAGCCTTCTCGAGCACGTCGTAACTGAGTCCGTCCACCTTTATGTCCATCTGGGTGGCGGTAATACCGTCAGCGGTACCTGTCACCTTGAAGTCCATATCTCCGAGGTGGTCCTCGTCTCCGAGAATATCGGTGAGGATTGCATAACGGTCATTGGGACGCTCAGCATCGGTGATAAGTCCCATAGCCACGCCGGCCACGGGCTTCTTTATCTTCACTCCCGCATCCATAAGGGCAAGGCATCCTCCGCAGACGGAAGCCATCGATGACGAACCGTTGGACTCGAGGATATCACTGACGATGCGTACCGCATACGGATTCTCCGGGGCAACCGGGATAACGGGCTTGAGCGCCCTCAACGCAAGGTTGCCGTGGCCGATTTCGCGGCGGCCCACTCCCCTCTGCGCCTTGGCCTCGCCTGTGGCGAAAGGAGGGAAGTTATAATGGAGGACAATCTGTTGGTCATCCTGAATAAGCACCTCGTCGGTCTCCTTCATATCCATCTTGGTACCGAGCGTGACCGAAGCCAGCGACTGGGTCTCTCCGCGGGTGAATATGGCCGAGCCGTGGGCGCAGGGCAGATAATCCACCTCGCACCAGATGGGGCGTACCTGATTGCATACGCGGCCGTCGAGCCTGATGCCCTCGTCAAGGATAAGGTTGCGCATCGCTTCCTTCTCGACAGCGCCGTAGTAGCGGTTGACAAGAGCCTGCTTGGCGGCATAGGCCTCCCGTTCCTCTATGTCCTTAGGCTCCGGGATGGTCGCCATAAACTCTTCCCTTATGGCCTTGAAGCCGTTCTCGCGCTCGTGCTTGGGCTTTGCGGCCTTCGCCAGCTCGTAGCACTTCTTATAGCAGAAGTCGTGGACTGCGGCCTTCAGGTCCTCATCCTCGACGTCGTGGGGATAATCCCTCTTGCAGACGTCGGTGCCGAGTTCCTTCATAAGTTCCTTCTGAAGACGGCAGTGCTTCTTGATTTCCTCGTGGGCGAACTTGATGGACTCGAGCATATCGT
>JAKSJZ010000047.1 GCA_024401995.1 Bacteroidales bacterium | reverse complement strand
TGCGTCAGAAAGTCTTTCCCTCCGTTCGCGGTTCGCCACGTCGAAGGCGCTGAATGCCTCCTGTTCCACCGTGCCTCCGTTGTAGGCCGTATCCACGTCCTTAAGCAGGATTCCCATCGAACTGCCGTCGAAAATTATATGATGGATATCGACGAACACGTATCCCGATTTCTCGGTCTGTATGAGCATCAGTCTGCATAGGCAGTCTTTCCTTAGGTCGAACGGCTTCACGAGCTCCGCTTTCAGGGACTCCAGCGCACTCTCGGTCATACGCCTCGACTTCACCGGAGGCACGGAACCCGGCTCCAGCCTCATCACCGGGGAGCCGTCACGCCCGACCGCTATCCTCGCCCCCAGCACGGGGTGAGCCGCAAATGCGGTCTTGAACGCATCCGCAAGCCTTTCCATATCAAGTTCGCCGTCAATCCGGAAAAGGAACGGATTGTTATACACGGCCTCGCCGGTCCGCCTGTCGCATTCGGCATAGATTCCGAGCTGGGTCTGGGTAAGGGGGGCCTCCACCACCCCGTCCAAAGCGGCATCGCCCTGCTTCCCGCCTTCGAGCCCCGCGGCAATCGCCGCCGGAGTCCTTTTCAGGTATATGATTCTCGAAGACAAATCCAGTTCGGGGCACATCTTCATCAGGGCCATCACGCTGATGCTGTCACCGCCCAGCGCGTAGAAGTCGTCGTTTACTCCCACCCTGCTCCCGGCGGGCAGGGAAAGCACCTTTGCAAAAGCCTCGCAGAGCTCCTTCTCCACGGGAGTGGAAGGCGCCACATAGTCGGCGGAAACCGCCGCCGGCTCCTCAAGGGCGTTCCTGTCCTTCTTGCCGTTGGCGTTCAGGGGGAAACTGTCCATCCTGACAAAGGCGGATGGTATCATATACGAAGGCACCGACTTCTCGAGGCCGTCGCGCACGTCTTCTTCGGTAGCGGTCGAAGATATGTAATAGCCGACCAGCCTGGCGCTGCCGCCTGCTGTCCCGAAGCCCTTGACAAGGGCATCCTCAACCCCGTCGACCGCCCTCATCGCGGCCTCCACCTCACCCGGTTCGACTCTCTGGCCGTTTATCTTCACCATCCAGTCCTTCCGGTTGACGTACACCAGGGAGCCGTCCTTCGTCTTCCTTACAATATCCCCCGTATGGAGCCACCCGTCACGGAAAAGGGCGGCCGTGGCTTCCTCATCCTTGAAATACCCCTTGCAGCAGGGGCCCTTGAGGCACAATTCGCCCTCCCCGTTCCCGTCGGGCTCATCCACCTTGATTTGGAAGTCACTTACAACGCCGTTATAGACAATATCGGAAGTGGGCTTGTCGAAACAGCCGTAGAGCATCGCGCCGGCAAGCTCCGACATACCGTAAAAGACGGACACCGTATAGCCGTCCGGGTTGACGGACGTCACCTTGTCGCTTCCGGTCATAATCATCCTCAAGTCGCCGTCCTCGTTGCGGTACGAGGCGAGCAGCGCCGGGGAGAGGAACATCACCGTGATGCGCTGCTCCCTGGCATAACGCTGAAGCGCAGTCAGGTCGCTGATCTCCTGGGGCCTCAATATATGTACTTCCGTCCCCTTCAGGAACAGGTAGAACATCAGGTGCAATATGAAATAAGTCCTCGAGCCGGAGAGATAGCGGTCCCGGGGACCGGCCTTGAGGACTTCGTCCATCACGGCCAGAGGATTCACGAAAGACTTGAAAGTAAGGACTATCCCCTTCGGCCTGCCGGTGGAGCCGGAAGTGTACGAGAGCAGAGCCTCGTCATCCTCGTCCGGCACCGGCACGTCCTCCGCCGGCGAGCGCTTCATCGCCTCGGCGAAAGTCTCGCCGTCGATACGGAAGGTACATCCGCAATGGTCGAGGATATAATCCCTCCTGTCGGCGGGAGTGCTGAAGCCGATGGGCACGCACACGCATCCGGCCAGCCATATTCCCAGCTCGGAAGCGACGAACTCCACCTTGCCGGGAAGCAGCACGGCCACGTACGAGCCTTTCCTCACCCCTTCGGAGCGTATGAGCGAAACCACCCTCAGGGCCATCGAATATATCTGGTTGTAGGAAGTCCGCCTTCCGGCATTGCAGTCAACCACTGCGGTCTTGTCTCCGTACTCCTTTATCGAAGAAAGAATACGTGTTATGAAAGAAGAGTCCATACCGCAAATTTAGCAAAAAATCCTTAATTCTGACAGAGGCGATGGCCCCGGCAATTCGCGCTGCGCCCTGTCGGCGGACAGGTATCCGGCGGCATTTGCGGGTACTTATTCCCCGGAACACGTCATTGCCGCAAAATCGGTGGCCGGTACAATCCAAAGAATCCTTTCGCGACTTTGGCGGATATGCTGAATATTATTGAAAATAAATGCTAAATTTGTCGATGACAAGCAGATAACCAACTCAACAAATAGCTTATGAAAATCAAAAAAATTCTGTCCGAAGTTCTTGGAAAAGGAACTTTGATGGGGACCGCAACCCTTGGCGTGCTCCTGTTTTTCTGCGCCGCCGCCCACGCGGCTCCACCGGAATCGGGCCAGCAACCCGGGAAAATCAACGGTATTGTAGTGGATGAAGCGGGAATACCCGTTATCGGTGCCGCCGTGGTTCAGAAAGGCACGTCAAATGGCGTCGTCACTGATTTGGACGGCAACTTTGTCATGACCGTGCCGGGCAATGCCACCCTTGTCGTCTCCTGCATCGGCTACATCACGCAGGAGGTGAACGTCAACGGAAGCGACAACGTCAACGTCACCCTTTCCGAAGACTCCGAGCAGCTTGATGAAGTGGTTGTCGTCGGTTACGGTACGCTCAAGAAGCGTGACGTCACCGGTTCCATCTCCCAGGCAAAAGGCTCCGACGTCACCAAGACTCAGAATTTCTCCCCTCTTGACGGACTCCGCGGCAGGGCGCCCGGCGTGCCCATTTTTGCCACCTCTTCACGGCCGGGGGCTGATTCGAACCGCGTCGTCCTAGGGGGTGTAGGAACTCATCCACCGACCCTCTGTATGTGGTGGACGGTGTGGTTATGGAGGATTTCCATCTCCTCAATCCGAATGACATCAAGAGCATAGAGGTACTGAAGGATGCATCCGCCGCCGCCATCTACGGCGCCCGAGGAGCAAACGGCGTCATCCTGGTCACGACGGAGCGCGGTCTCGCATCCGAAGGAACCAAAATCTCCTATGCGGGCTCCGTCAGCGTTTCACAGGTTGCCAGCTATATGCAGACCCTCAATGCCCAGGAGTGGTGCGACGCCTTCATCCAGGGTCTGAAGAACGAGAACACCTATCAGGGCAAGAGCTGGTCGCTCAACCCCGCAGACTGGTTTACGAACCGCGACTATTTCGACGCCGAAGGCAAGCCGCTCCACGATACCAACTGGCAGAAAGAGGCCACGCGGGTTGCAATCTCCCACAACCATCAGCTGAACATACAGCACACGGGCGCCAAGACGTCCACGGGTGCATTCATTAACTTCACCGACCAGCAGGGTATCCTGAAGAACACCTACAGCAAGCGTATCAACGGAAAGATAGCCTTCGACGCCAACCCGACGAAATGGCTGACCACAAACACCAACCTGCTGGTAAACCACACCTGGGGCCGTTATACTCCGGAGACGGGCGGAGGGCAGGATTGCCGGCGCACCATGATAGAGATGCTCCCCTGGCTCACCGTTCGCGACAAGGACGGGAACTTCACCACAAACGTTTCCGTAGGGCCCGAAATGCAGGAGAAATTCAGCTTCGAGGGAATGTCGAACCCCGTGATGATTCTGGAGCTCCAGAAACGTATGAACTACAAGACCCAGATTTTCGGCAACCACGCCTTCACGTTCCACATCATTCCCGGTCTTGACCTCAAGACCCAGATCGGGGTTGACGTCCATATAAACACTTATCGCGCATATTCCTCGAAGGAATTGAACAACATCTCGATGCCGAACGGCTGGGCCGACATCAGCCACACCAATTCAATCTACTGGCAGGAAGAGACCTACCTTACCTGGAACAAGGAATTCAACCGGGATCACCGTCTCAACCTTATGGCCGGTCTCTCCTGGCAGGGCCGCACCCAGAACTACGACAGGAGCTACACCGAAGGCTTCACTTCGGACTTCTACGAGTGGAACAATATGGGAGCGGGCACAATGTATGACGCACCGTCATCCTCCTACAGCAACTGGAAGATGAATTCATACTTCCTCCGTGCGGCATACACCCTGATGAACAAGTATTCCGTCACCGCCACCGCCCGTTATGACGGGTCATCGAAGTTCGGCGCCAACAACAAGTACGCTTTCTTCCCGTCGGCAGGTCTTGCGTGGAACATCAAGGAAGAGGAATGGCTGAAGGATTCGGAGGTCATCAACGAATTGAAGGTCCACACCAGCTACGGTGTCACGGGCAACTCCGAAATCAGTCCGTACAACTCCATAGCGAGGGCATCTTCCGGCACGACCCTCATCGACGATTCCTCTGCGGCTTATTCCTATATGAGTTCCATCGCCAACCCTGATTTGAAGTGGGAAAAGACCGGCCAGTGGGATATAGGATTCAACATCGGCCTGTTCAAGAACCGCCTGTACCTGGACTTCAGCTACTACAACAAGAAGACCACGGACCTCCTTCTTGACTGTCCCATCCCGACCCAGAGCGGCTTCTCGTCCATTTTCAAGAACATAGGCTCGGTAAGCAACCACGGTGTGGACATTATGATAAAAGGTATCCCCATCATCCGGAAGAACTTCGAATGGAACGTAACCCTCAATGCGAACTACAACAGGAACAGGGTTCTCCATCTCGGCGAGAATGACGAGGATATCGAAATGTGGAGTTGGGTTGGAGGCTCCGAGGCAATCATCCGCGTCGGAGAGTCCCTGACTTCATTCTACGGCTACCGCCGCTACGGCACCTGGACGGAGGCGGACGCGGCGGCCGGAAAGTGCGAATGGAAGGATGTGGGCCGCGCACACCGTTCGGGAACGAAGGAAATCCTGGGCAAGGGTACTCCGGACTGGACAGGCTCGCTCATCAACAATTTCCGCATCCACGACTTTGACATCACCATCGACCTGCAATTCGTGGCCGGAGTTCAGACAATGCAGCAGTTCTATCACTCCACCTATGACCGTTTCGGAATCACAAACGGCCTGAAGAGCATTCTCTATGATGCCGCGACAGGTACGCAGAGCAGTATGCAGCAGATGATATATCTCTGCTGCCCCGGACACGCGGGACAGGACACCACGGTGGACAGCGCCTGGATTGCGGACGGCTCATATCTGCGCGCCAACCTCATCCAGCTCGGCTACACGTTCCCCAAGACCCTTTTGAAAAAATTGGATCTCCGCCTGTACCTGAACGTGAACAACGCATTCCTCATCACTTCGAAGGACTTTGCCGGTTATGACCCGGAATCGACGTCCAACCGTGACAACGTGTTCGGTCAGAATATGACATTCTTCTCCTATCCGCGTGCACGCACCTTCACGTTCGGAGCCAACATCACATTCTAACAATCATACAAATCCGACAAAATGAAAATCATCATGAAAAATATATCAATCTTCATATTGCTTGCCGCGTCACTGCTTGCGGTGTCGTGCAGCGGCTGGCTGCAGGAAGAGCCCAGAACCGAGTCCGACGGCACAATGTACAGCGACGTCGAATATCAGGCGCGCACCAATTTCCTCTACCGCCACGGAGCAGGCACGCAGATTACAGGTGCGGGTTCCGCATACATAGGTCCGAATGCATCCCTGAACGGTATGCTGACCGGATATTTCGTGAGCGACTACGAGAGCCAGGAGACCCATTGCAAGGAAGCCGGCGAACTTACACGCGAACAGAACACCGCCGATATCTCCTCGCGCTACTCCGAGGGCGTATGGGAGAGCTGCTATCAGGCGATAAATGTCGCAAATCAGATTATCGGTACGATAAACGCTCCCGCAAAGTATGTGGCTGAAGCCAAATTCTTCCGCGCATTCAACTACTTCTTCCTCGTGAAGACGTTCCGCTCGATTCCGATGCCGCTTGCATATACTGACAACTCCTACTCCGAGAACCTTTCCCTCGGTCAGTCGGAGCCGGACGCCGTGTTTGAACAGATCAAAAAAGACCTGGAGGAAGCCGCGGAAGTTCTCCCCCAAAAGACTTTCGTAGCCAACGGACATCGCATTTCCGCGGCCGTAGCCAATATGGCTCTTGCCGACGTCTGCCTTTATAGGGGTGACTACGCTGCAGCCGCAACAGCCGCCAAAGCCGTCATCAATACCGAGGGACAGGACCTTCTCGGGAACGGCGCCACGGAGGACGATTCCTACATCAACAGACTCCGCACTACGGAAGACCATTCGGAGGTTGTATATTCGTATGAGTTCAACCTTACCAAATCGCCGTCGGACTGGTGGCCGACCTACGCGTTTGATACCCGCGCGACCAACGTCTTCGACAAATACGCCATTTACACCCGCGTTTACGGGGTTGACAACGGCTTCCTCAACGTATATGAAGACGGAGACCTCCGCGCGAAGGAACGCCAGTTCTTCGTATGGGAATACCATAACGGGGCAACAGACCAGACATGGACCGCAAGTGACGCCGATCATCCCGGAAGTTTCTACTATTTCGACAAGGCCGCTATGGAAGAGACCGGCGTAGGTACACACGACTGGAACATCTACCGTCTTGCCGAGGCCTATCTCGACGCGGCGGAGGCCATTGCCCAGAGCGAAGGTGTGACGAACGAAGCCCTGAGTTACCTCAATGCCATCCGTAAACGTGCCGGCCTTGCAGAGTTAGAGAATCCCGAGAAGACGGCTTTCATCGAGGCCTGCTGGACAGAGCGCCTCCGTGAGTTCCCTCTCGAATTCAAAATCTGGGACGATGTCGTACGTACCCGCAGGTTCCCTGTCATCAACGCAAACCACACCGTCACCTACGTGCCTCTCGAATCGGCCACCAACGCTCGCGGCGCAAGCTTTTCGGGAAAAAGCCTTTACTGGCCGATCGGACTTCTCCAGCTTCAGCGCAACCCCAATCTCAATCAGATTGACGGATACGCAAGCAAATAAGCGGGAATATCCTTGATTTGACAGGGGTTATGGCACCCAGGCAATATATCGCGATTGACCTGAAATCCTTCTACGCGTCGGTGGAATGCGTGGACAGGAGGCTCGACCCGCTGACGACAAATCTTGTCGTGGCGGACGTTTCGCGCACGGACAAGACGATATGCCTGGCTGTCTCGCCGTCCCTGAAGGCGTACGGCATTTCGGGCAGGGCGAGACTCTTCGAAGTCATACGCACGGTCAGGGCCGTCAACGCCCGCCGGCTGGCGGGGTTGCGGGGCGGCCGGTTCTCCGGAGGCTCCAGCAACGACCCCGCCGTCAGGGCGGATCCGTCGCTGGCCCTGGAGTACATCGCCGCTCCCCCGAGAATGCGCCGCTACGTGGAGGTCAGCAAGGCCATCTACGACATCTATTGCAGTTTCGTCTCCCCCGAAGACATCCACGTGTACAGTTGCGACGAGGTGTTCGTCGATGCCACCACCTACCTGAAGGCCTACGGTTGCAGCGCGCACGAACTGGCGATGAAGATGATACGCAAGGTGCTGGCCTCGACGGGCATCACGGCCACGGCCGGCATAGGGACCAACCTGTACCTGGCGAAGATTGCGATGGACGTCGGGGCGAAACGTATGAAGGCCGATGCCGACGGAGTCCGCATTGACGAACTGGACGAGATGGAATACCGTCGCAGATACTGGGCCCACAGTCCGCTCACCGACTTCTGGCGCATAGGCAAGGGACTGGCCGCCAAGTTGGAGGCGAACGGGATGAAAACCCTCGGAGACGTGGCCAGGATGTCACTGGAGAGCGAAGCCTTCCTGTACAGGCTTTTCGGAGTGCAGGCGGAGCTTCTTATAGACCACGCCTGGGGCTGGGAGCCCTGCACGATAGCGCAGATAAAGGCCTATCGCCCGTCCACGTCTAGCATAAGTTCGGGACAGGTGCTGTCCGAGCCGTACGACTTCGCGAAGGCGAAGCTCGTTGCGCGCGAAATGACCGACTCACTCACCCTCGAACTTGTGTCAAAAGGCCTGAAGACCGACCGTATGGTACTGACCGTATGCTATGACGTATCGGCGCTTGAAGACCGATACGGCTACTGCGGTCCCGTGGTGAAAGATTATTACGGCAGGGAGGTTCCCAAACCGGCCCACGGCACCGCCGGCCTGTCCGGCCACACATCCTCCACCACGGCGATAACGGAGGCGGTGATGACCCTGTATGACAGGATAGTCGAACCGGCCCTGCCCGTAAGGAGAATCTACGTGGTTGCGGCCGGGACGGTTGACGAAGCGGGGGCGCAGGGAGTCCAGCTCGACCTCTTTTCCGGCCCGTCGGAAGCCCCGGAGCGCGAGCGCAAGCGTCAGCAGGCCATCCTGGACATAAAGCGGAAATACGGCAAGAATGCCATCCTGAAGGGTATGGACTTCGAGGACGGCGCAACGGCGAGGGACAGGAACGCCCGGTTGGGAGGACACAAGGAATAGCATTTATGGAAGACGTCTCGAAATACGCCGACATCATCGGTCTCCCCCATCCGGAGCCTAAGACGCGCCGCAGGATGCCGGACGCGGACCGGGCGGCGCAGTTCGCATCCTTCGCCGCCCTCCCGCATCCCGGTCAGGACGACCCGCCCGAAGAATAATTTTCCCCGGGAACACCGGGAAGGATTCCCGGAATTCAAAAAGCCTCCGGAGAAAATCTGAAGGCTTTGCGAATCGGGTCTGAAGGTTTGATTAAATTTCCGGCTTTCAGATGTGAAGGTCGCTTTCCGGTCCACTGAAATCAAATTGCCTCTCTGTTTGCGGGCGCCTTGCTGTCATCCGCGCATAACGATGATTTGGACGTACTGCGAAGTTTTTGGGTGGTAATTCATTGAAAATAAATGATTTGGAAGTTGGGTTTGACAAATGTCGTCAAAATACCATCACCCGATCAGGTGTTCTGCAAGTCAACCGGTCTGGATGCGAGGGCTTTTGTGTGAGTCGCAACTGATGTTGGCTGGCGCCGACTCGGGGCATGGACCGTGGGAGATAAAAAAACAGAAGCGGTCCCCGCTTTTGGCAGAGACCGCAACTATATTTTGATTGAGAGTAATTATTTTATGTCCGCAACGGCACGGATTGGGCTGCCGACTTCACGGGAGTAGCTGTTCTCGATATAGAGATTTTCTATGACGACGATCAGTCGATACGCACTACCACTGTCGGTTTTGGACGTATTAAGGGAACTTGACCAACATATGGCGGTGGTGGAGGTTGATTGAAGGTTAGAATTCCACCCCATGCCAGTAACTGGGAAAAACAGCTTATTAGTGCCATCGCAGAAAAGCCCTCCAGCCACTCCATCGTAATTGCCGCACCAATAAATTCCCTTAGCAAAGGTTGTTGACTCTCCACAGGATGTTGATGCGTACGTTGTATTGTCATAACTGTCGATTCCACCACAGGCATCTGCCAAAGCCTTGCACTCCTGGGATGTAGGCATACGCCAACCGCTCCCCAGAAATGCGGTGGCCGCATCGTCAGTGGCCTCGAGGACGGTCTTTCCGTCTCCAGTTTCTCCTGTGGTATATTTGGTATATTTTGAATCCAAAGTACTATAGTGTGGTGCATTGGCCTTTGAGAAGCCGCCGGAGAGCACTGAACCGTCTTTTACACTTTTCCATTGGCTATCGGAATTGGAATAGACATATGCTTCTGTGCCGCCCCAAGCGAAATAGTATCCGGCACAGGTTTCGATACTTCCGGCAACGGTGGTAGCACCGATGTTCATTTTCTTCCACTTCAAGCCACCAATCTTAACGTAATCAGGTGTAATAACTGTCACGACACAGGTGGCTGTCTTGCCTTCGTCGGTTGTGGTGACGGTGATGTTTGCCGTTCCCGGGGCTACAGCGTGTACGTTGCCCTGATTGTCAACGGTAGCGAATTCAGTCTTGTCGCTGCTCCAGCTGACTGTCTTGTCGGTGGCATTGTCGGGAGCCACGGTGGCAGTGAGCTGAACGTCAGCGTCGCCTACGGTGATTGTCAGAGTGGTCTGGTCGAGTGTTACACCAGTAACAGATACCTTGGGATCTTCCTTTTTGCAGGAGCCCAGCAGTCCGATTGTCAGGGCTGCGAGGGAAATGATTGAAAGAATCTTTTTCATTGTGATTATTATTAAATGATATTTATTTGTTATTGTTTGCTGATGTTTAGATACGGCAAAACAGCAGTCCCGAGAGCGGAACCGCCTGAATGGCCTTTTGTAAATAATTGAATACTAGCGTAATACCCCCCCTACAAGAGCAGTCGGGGAAGCGGTGAATATAGAATATGTAACGCGTGCGTACATAACTCGGCAAAGTTAATCAAAAAAATTCGACAATGGGATACAATCAGCGGATATCGAGCACATACGGCTCTGAGATGCGCACGTACACGGTAGTCCGCCGCTGCGTGTCGATTCTGTTTAAAAAATCCATGATGATTTTGGGGGTTAAATGAATTATTGAAAAGTTGATAGTGAGTTTGATAAGAATGATTAAATTTGCAGGGATAAGAACTATGCTATGACAAAAGAAGAGCTCATAACCCATCTGCAGGACATCGAGTGGGAAGACTTCGAGGCGAAGGAAGCAAAGGACAAAGTTCCGTCAAATGTCTGGGAATCCGTAAGTGCATTCAGCAACACTTCCGGAGGATGGATTGTATTCGGCATCAAGCAGGAAGGAAAGAAGTTCGAAGTTCAGGGTGTGTCTGACGGCGAGCGCATTGAATCCGACTTTCTCAATACACTCCGTGGCGGGCAGAAGATGAGTTGTAAGATATTCCCGGAGGCACGGAAATACAGCATTGATGGAAAAACCGTCCTTGCATTCCATATTCCGTCCTCCCCGAACAAGCCGGTATATTTTGGCGGCACAGTTGCTAATACCTTCATCCGCTCCGGTTCCGGAGACAGGAGGGCTACCGAGGTGGAAATCAACGCGATGTTCAGGGACCAGATGTTCGGTGTCAAATCGGAACAGTTCATAGATGGTTCCAGCATAGAAGACCTCTCATTGGATGCTCTTCACGACTACAGAGCATACTTGGTCTCCGTAAAATCAAAACAGGCTTTCGAGACCGTGTCGGACGAGCAGTTCTGTCTCATGACGAACATTACCG
>JAKSJZ010000046.1 GCA_024401995.1 Bacteroidales bacterium | reverse complement strand
CGTTCCGCATCGGCCGCGGCAGGGCAGTGTTCGGAGGAGTGAACTTTGCCGACGACTGGTCCGCGATACGGGCCCCGTCCGTGGTGATGACCTTCAAGAACATACTCTCGTTCCGCAGGTTCGCCTCCGAGGTGGGGATGAATCTTGACGTCGGGAGTTCCTCCCTGTCCCTGAGGACCGTAGGCAGCATTCTTGGCCGCGACCTGGGCGGCGCCGTCATCGGAATAGGTTCGTTCAAGGCCGAAGGACTGCTGCAGGACCTGCACATTGCGGGCCTCGAAGCCACGGAAACGTCGGGAGGGCTCGGCGGAGAAGTCTGCGGCAGCATTCGCGGTCTTCCGGTTATGGACAGCGTCAGGTTCGACCTTCGATTCAAGGGGCTCGGCGGTTCGACAAGAGGGCTCAAGGACCTGCTCAAGGGGTATGCCGACGATATCATTTTCCGCTTCGACGGAAAAGCCTCCGGAAGCCCGGAGGAGTTCGCCGTGAGGGGTGCGCTCAACTCCACCGCCGGTGCGGTCAAGGGGGCGCTGACCATATGCGACGTCCTCAAGGAAGACGTGCAGACAAGGATATCGGGGACCCTTTCGACCGAAGACCTCGACTGCGGCAAGCTTACCGGACTGGGAGCGCTGGGGGCCGTAAGCCTGAACGTCGGCGCATCCGCAAGGCTCGGCGGCGGCTTGAAGCCCGCCGTGACGCTGGACTCCCTCACGGCCTCGAGAGTCTCATTCCTCGGCTATGACTACGGCGGGATTGCCGCCGCCGGGAGCCTCGACGCCGACAGCTTCGACGGCAAGCTCATCTGCTCCGATCCCAACCTCCACCTACTTTTCCAGGGAGTGTTCAACCTGTCGAATGTTTCGCGCAACGCCCTGTATAAGTTCTATGCCAACATAGGCTACGCCGACCTCAAGGCTCTCGGCCTCGACACCAGGGGCGGGACATCGAAGATAAGCGCCCGCACCTATGCCAACTTCGTGCGCGTCGAGAGGGGCGACCTGATAGGCAACATAGGAATCAACTCGCTTATGCTCGAGAACGGCCGCGGCATCCACGACATCGGCTCGATAGACATAGACTCGCACACCAAGGACGGCCTGTACCGGATAAAGTTCGCCTCCGACTTCCTCGACGCCGCCTACGTGGGGAGCGAGCCGCCCCCGAGCCTGATAACCGACCTGCTCGCCTCCACCGCCGGCAAATCCGCACCGGCCCTGCTGAAAGGCGCGAGGGGCAAATCCCCGGCAGGGTCCTATGAGGTGTCGGCCAGTTTCCACGACTCAAGGGACATCCTCGACTTCCTGATGCCGGGACTCTACATAGCGGACAGCACGGCCGCGCATCTTACCCTGTCGAAGGACGGCCTGCTTGACGCAAGCCTGTCCTCTCCCAGACTTGCATATTGGGAGAAGAATATGACGGCGTTCAGCCTGAACGCCGACAACGGCGGAGACTCGCTGCGGGTCGAAATAGGAGGCGATGCGCTGGCACTGCCCGGAGCCACGTTCTCGCGGCCGCTGCTGCGCGCCTATGCCTCCAACGGCAGGTTCGCCGCCGCGGCCGGATACAGCGGCTCCGGCGGAGATGCGAATGACCCGGGCATCCTCGGCTTCAGCGGCAGCGTATGGCGAGACTCCTCCGACTCGCTCGCGGTGAGCGTCAGGGCCCTCCCCTCCTCGTTCGTGCTGGACGGCAGGCGATGGAGAGTCCAGTCAGGCGAAGCCGTCCTCGGAGGAGGCGCCCTGCACGGACTTGACATCGAAGCGGGTTCCGGCTCCCAGAAGTTGAAAATCACGGGAGGCATCTCGCGCTACGGCCGCGAAAGGCTCGACCTCAGGCTCGAAGATATGGGACTGGGGATTGTCAACCTCTTCACGCACACGGACCTCGGAATCGGAGGCAAGGTTTCGGGATACGCCATCATAAAGTCTCCCGTCAGGGACGAGGCGGTAATCCAGGCGAGTCTCAAATGCGACTCGCTTTCGATCGGAGGATACCACGCCGGTATGCTCAGGCTTGTGGCCAATACCGACGAGGGGAGCAACATAAGCCGCTTCCACCTGCGCAACACGACAGGCGGACACGATGCGTTCAAGCTCAAGGGAAGTTACAACCCCTTCGACAGGAGCGTGGACGCCACGGCGGAACTCGACAGCCTGGACCTGCGCACCGCCGCCCCCCTGCTTGCGGAGATATTCAGCGAGACTTCCGGCACGGTCAGCGGCAGTATGGCGGCAACCGGCCCGCTCGACGACCTGGAGGTGAAGGCCGAAAGGATGAGGGCCGAGGATGCGGCCATCAAAATCAGGCTGACCGGAGCCAGATACATAATGAACGGACCGTTCGATCTGGATGCCGAAGGCCTCCATTTCAGGGATATGGAATTCACTGACGGACTATCCGGGAAGGGCGTTCTCAACGCCTCCATCCTTCACGACGGATTCCGCGACTTCTCCATCGACGGCAGCGCAACCTTCAGCAATATGACGGTGATAGACCTCCCCGCAGGTTCGGAGAGTTTGCACGGCAGGGCCGCCGGCGACGGCATCGCCTCGATAAAGGGGCCCCTCAAGTCCCTGTCGCTCGAATCGGAGGTGACGGTAAAGAGCGGTGCCGTGAGCCTGCCTGTGGGCAGCGGCGCGCGGAAGGTGTCGGGCGACATCCTCACGTTCAGGCGAAGGGAAGGGACATACGTCGACCCTTACCTGTCGATGGTGGAGCGCCGGGATCTTGTGCAAAAGGAGGTCAAGGGAGACCTCGACTGCAGGCTGCGCATCAACGCCACTCCAGGGTTCACCGTAGGGCTGGAAATGGACAGGGCGACGGACAACGTCATAACCATCTACGGCAACGGGTCGATGAGCATATCGTCCCGGGTTCCGGACCGTACCTTCGACATCCACGGGGACTATGACATCCACGGAGGGAAATACCGTTTCAGCGCCCTCAGCAATATGGCGGTAAAGGACTTCAACATAGAGAGCGGCAGCCGTCTGAAGTTCAACGGGGCCATTCCCGAAACCGAATTCGACGTGAAGGCGGTGTACCGGCTGAACACCTCGCTGTCCAACCTCATAGCAGACACGACTTCGGTGGCGACGGGCAGGCTGGTCAACTGCAGCCTGCACCTGAGCGACAGGATGAAGAATCCGCGCATATCCTTCTCCATCGACGTACCCGACCTCGAGCCAACGACCAAGGCGATGGTGCAGAGCGCGCTCAACACCGAGGACAAGGTTCAGACGCAGTTCCTCGCCCTGCTGCTCACCGGCACCTTCATACCGGCCGAGCAGGGCGGCGTGTTCAACACCTCCAATATGCTCTACTCCAACCTGTCGTCGATTATGTCGGGGCAGCTCAACAACATACTCAAGAAGCTGGAGATTCCGGTCGACCTGGGTCTCAACTACCTCCACAACAACGTCGGCTCGGACGTATTCAAGGTCGCGGTATCGACCCGGCTCTTCAACAACAGGGTGACGGTAGGAGGAAGCATAGGCAACCGCAAGTACACCGGCGGCAGCGGCGCCGACGTAGTGGGAGACCTTGACGTGGAAGTCAAGCTCAACAGGAGCGGCAGTCTCAGGATGAACGTGTTCTCCCATTCGGCCGACGTCTATTCCACCTACCTGGACAAGTCGCAGCGCAACGGCATAGGCATTATGCTCCAGCAGGAGTTCAGCAACATAAGGGATTTTTTCAGACGCATCTTCTCGAGCAGGAAGAAGCGCGAGCAGATGGCCATCGAGGATATTCAGAAGAACAAGAAGGTAAAGACAATCGATTTGGAATGAAAAGCACTATGGAACTGAGCGGGATGACATTCCGCGCCCGCCACGGGGTACATTGGTCGGAAAAGCTGTTCAAAAAGCGTTTCAAGGTGGATCTCAGGGCCATCTATGACATCTCCCCGGCCTCGGCGTCGGACCGTATCGGGGACGCGGTGGATTTTGCGAGGGTCTATGACACCGTGAAGCGGGGTATGGATATGCCCGCCGACCTGCTCGAAACGGTGGCTTCAAACGTGTTCGGGGCCGTGAAGGAAGGATTCCCGGCGCTCGGGGGGCTTGAGGTGAAAGTCTCCAAGTTCAACCCTCCGGTGCGCGGCAGGATGAAGTTCTCATCGATAACCGTTTCCGAATGAGCAGCGCCGCCTTTCTCACCCTCGGATGCAAGCTCAACTACGCCGAGACCTCGACTTACAGGCGCGGTCTTGTCGCGGCCGGCTGGCATGTCGTGGACTGGAGGAGCAAGGCGGACCTCTACATAATCAATACCTGCACGGTCACCGCGACCTCCGACTCGAAGTCGCGCAACCTCGTGAGGAAAGTCGGAAGGGTGAACCCCTCCGCGGACATACTGGTGACGGGCTGTTCCGCGGCGCTGCGTCCCGGCGACTACAGCGGGATGCCGGGGGTGCGGAGGGTGTTCGGGCCGGGCGAGAAGTCACGGGTGGTGCCGTTCGCAATCGCGCTGCACGGCGGCGCGGCGCCGGCGGCGGAGCAGGAAGGGCCCGTGTTCGGGGCCTTCAGCAGCGGCGAACGGACAAGATCCTTCCTGAAAGTGCAGGACGGCTGCGACAACTTCTGCAAGTACTGCACTGTCCCATACGCCCGCGGGCGCAGCCGGAGCCTGTCCGTTCAGGAGTGCGTCGGGGCGGCGCGTGAGATTGCCTCCCTGGGAATGAAGGAAATCGTACTCACGGGCGTGAATACGGGCGACTACGGCCGCGGCGGCCCCGACGGTTTTATGGACCTGCTCCGGTCGCTGAACGCGGTGGAAGGCATAGAGCGCTACAGAATCTCGTCCATAGAGCCCAACCTGCTCACCGAGGATACTGTTGCCTGGATTGCCTCCGGCACAAAGTTCCTCCCCCACTTCCATATCCCTCTCCAGAGCGGTTGCGACCGCATTCTCGCCGCGATGGGAAGGCGCTATGACACGGCCTTCTTCGGCGGGCGGCTGGATATGGTCAGGAAATATATGGAGAAGCCGGGCGGGCTGAAGGTTTTCTTCGGCATCGACGTTATGGCGGGCCTGCCGGGCGAGACCGACGCCGACTTCGCGGAAAGCCTCGAGTTCATCCGCAGGATACGCCCCGCCTTCATCCACGCCTTCCCCTACTCCAGGAGGCCGGGAACCCCCGCCGCCTCGATGAAGGGCCAGGTGGACGAAGAAGTCAAGCGGGAAAGGGTCAGGGCGCTGGAGGAACTGTCCGCAGAACTGAACGCAGACTTCACGGAGGCCAACCGCGGTCTGAAGGCCAAGGTGCTCTGGGAGGCCTGCCACCCCGACGGGACAATGAGCGGATACACGGAGAACTACATAAGGGCATATGCCGGAAGCAATCCGGCACTGGTTGGAGAAATAACGGATTATGAAATCTAAACTGACGTTTCTTGGAACAGGCACCTCTTCCGGAGTGCCGATGATAGGATGCGGATGCGGAGTGTGCCGCTCCGAGGACCCCAGGGACAACAGGCTCAGGGCCTCCGCGCTGGTCGAGTACGGAGGATTGACGATGCTTGTGGACTGCGGTCCGGACTTCAGGCAGCAGGCCCTCAGGGCGGGGCTCACTCATCTTGACGCCATATTGCTTACACACAACCACATAGACCATACGGGAGGGTTGGATGACACCAGGGCTCTCAACCTGTTCGAAGGCCATCCCGTCAACATCTACTGCGAGCCTTACGTCGAGCAGAGCCTGCGCCACATCTACGCCTACGCCTTCGCCGAGCCCAAATACCCCGGTTCCCCGGAGTGGAGGCTCCACAATATCGGCGGCGGCTCCCCCTTCACGGTATATTCGAACGCCTGCGAAAGCACCCTCGAATGGGTAAGCGGAATCGGATACAGGCAGACGGGCGAAAGCCATCCTGAGATGGCCGAGACAGTGGAAGTCATACCCATCCAGGGATGGCACCACAAGCAGAAGAAACTGTCGGTACTCGGCTACCGGTTCGGCGGCATAGCCTACCTTACCGATATGAACCTTATAGACGACTGCGAGTTGGAAAAACTCAAGGGGCTGGACGCGGTAACGATAAACTGCGTAAAAATGTCGGCCCACCACTCCCACTTCTCCCTGGACGAATGTCTGGACTTCTTCGGGAAGGTCGGCGCAAAGGAGTCATATATCACCCATATCTCCCATCTGCTTCCACGTCACGAGGAATTCGCCTCCATCCTGCCTCCACACGTCCACCCGGCTTATGACGGGCTCGTGCTGGAATCGCACTAGCCCCTGCCCGGCGAAGGCGGAGGCATCTCCCCGTCATCCACCATATCCCTTGCCGTGTCCAGCGCGGAAGGATTGAGCCCCGACGAGGGGTCGGCGCAGAAGGCCGCCAGATCCGCGGCCGTGTAGCCGGGACGGGCCGCCGCGAATCCGAGAAGTTTCTCCCTTCCGCCCCTCCTCCTTTCGCGGCAGACGTCGCAAGTACCGCAGTCTTCGGACTCCTCCTGTCCGAAATACCTCAGGAGGAAGCGCGACCTGCACTCGTCAGACCCGCCGACGTATTGTTTCATTGTCCCGACCCTCCTGTCGAAGCAGTCGGCAAGCATCCTGTAACGCTCCGGCTGCAAATCTACGTTGCCCGGCATCCATCTGTCGTGGCGAAGTATGACAAGAGTGGAATGGTCGGCCGGAACATAGCGAATGACGTGCTCGAGAGACAGGCCGTACAGCATCCGCCTGAGGTCCGGCACGCTCCCGCCCAGTGCCGCGGCAAGCCTGTCCTCGTCTATGGCGACCGTATGGCTGAAAATGCCCTCATACCCTCTCATAAGCAGGTCAAGAAGCCTCACGTCCGCCTCCGAAGGAAGTGCGGTATCGTAGAGTTCGTGCCTCCCGACGGCAATCTTCACCCTTGTCGGTATGTCTATGTCATCCGTGTATATAAAATGGCCCGAACGCTCCAGATATTTCAGCGCATAGTGGGCCGTCTGGCGGTTGAGTCCGAAATGGGCGGCGAATTCCTCCAGGTCGAACCTGATGGCCCTGCCCTTCCCCGTATCATAGGGTATGCCGTAGAAGATATGGACCTTCTGATAGATGTCGGCGATATACTCGAGGTCCGGGAAAGACACCTTGCGGAGCATCGACAGGCGCTTGACGTCATCAGGATTCCAGACCAGAAGCGCGTAGGACCTCCCACCGTCCCTCCCAGCCCTGCCGGCCTCCTGAAAGTAGGCCTCGGGGCTGTCGGGCAGGTCGAGATGGACCACGAACCTGACGTCGGGCTTGTCTATGCCCATACCGAAGGCATTGGTGCATACCATCACCCTTATCCTCCCCTCCTTCCATTCCTTCTGGCGGCGGGCCCTCTCCTCCGAACCGAGCCCGGCGTGGTAGAAGGAAGCCGAAATCCCCGCGGCTGTCAGCGCGGAAGCGACTTCCTCACACTTCCGCCTCTTTCTCATATAGACTATTCCGGAGCCGTCCACCCCGCCGCATACCGCAAGGAGCTGTCCGGTCTTGTCTTCGCTGCGGCGCACAATGTAGGAGAGGTTGGGCCTCTCGAACCCGCCCTTGAGCACGTTGAACGGCCTGTCATCAAAGGAGAGATGCCTGCAAATATCCTCCGCAACCTCCGGAGTGGCCGTGGCGGTCAGGGCGATGAGCGGCGCTCCGAGCTTTCCACGTATCCTGCCTATCTCCAGGTAGTCCGGGCGGAAATCATATCCCCACTGCGAGATGCAGTGAGCCTCGTCCACCACTATGTAACTGACGTTCAGCAGATCGAGATATGAGTTGAAAATATCCGTGGACAGTCTCTCGGGAGAGAGATAGAGGAACTTGAAGCCTCCGTAGGCCGCATTGTTCAGGGCGACGTCAACCTCCCTGCGGCTCATTCCGGCGTGGATTGCCATTGCCTTGATACCCCTCGACGCCAGATTCTGGACCTGGTCCTTCATCAGGGCTATCAGCGGCGTTACAACCAGCGCAAGGCCGTCCGAGAGCAGGGCCGGCACCTGAAAACAGAGCGACTTGCCGCCTCCGGTCGGCAATATGGCAAGCGTGTCGCGGCCCTCCAGCGCCGACTCGATGATTTCGCGCTGCATGGGACGGAACGCCGGGTACCCCCAATACTGCCTGAGAACCTCTTCCGGTGTCATCTGGAAGCAAGAACTACGAATACACAGGGCCTTCGGCCTATCTCGAGGCCCGTCTTGCGCCAGTCGGCCACCTTCATAGTCCTCACCAGCGCCGAAGGCAGGGTAAGGTCAGCCGCCACGCATATCGAAGTGGACGGGGCGAAAATCTCGAGCATGTCCCGGAACAGCGCATCATTGCGATACGGTGTCTCGATAATGATCTGGCTCTGGGAAAGCGAAGCCGACGTGCGCTCGACGTTCTTCAGCGCCTCGCGCCTCAACTCGGTCTTGGCGGGCACATAGCCGCGGAAGGCGAAGCTCTGGCCGTTCAGCCCGGAGGCCATCAGGGCAAGCATAAGCGAGGAAGGGCCCGGCAGGGGCACCACCTCAACCCCTTCCCTGTGGGCCAGGGCGACAAGCGCGGAACCCGGATCGGCCACTGCGGGAAGCCCGGCCTCAGTGATGAGTCCGACGTCCCCCTTTCTGAAAAGGGCTGCGAGTGCTTCGACCTCCGAAGGAGCGGTATGTTCGTTGAGAAGATGGAATTCCAGACCGTCTATCCGCCCCTTCAATCCGTAGGAAGAAAGGAAACGCCGCGCCGTGCGAAGCTCCTCGACCACGAACACGCCTATAGAGCAGGCGCGCTCCAGCACGGGCCCCGGAATCACTTCGCGCGGGTCGTTGTCTCCAAGCGGAGCCGGTATAAGATAAAGCCTTCCCATACTTCCTATCTGCTGTAATCCTCGTCGAAGAATCCCAGACCGGTGATGGCCCGGAGGAACTGCTCTATATAATCCCAGGTGGTGAACTTCCAGAAGAAGCCCAGACGCAGCAGCACCTGCGCCGAATACGTACATTCGGAACCGTTGAGGACCTCGAAACGGTCACCGCTGCTGTATGCGAGCATACTCTGGAGTATGTCGGCCTTGCGGGGATTCTTGAGCGCCTCGGTGAGTTTGGCGTTGAACTCTTCGTTCTCCACCATCGCTATGCGGATACCGACGTCATTCATACACTTGATGACATTGCCGAACACCTGGTGCTGGACCGTCGAGGCGTGGAACACGCAGCACTCGACCGGGGTGCGGCTCAAAAGCACGACGGCCTTCGACACCTCGTCTATCGGCGAGAACTCTATGTCGCCGGTTATCATCTCGTAAGGTATGCACCCCAGGGTCTGGAAGGCCTTGAGCTGGCCCATGCTCGAATTGCTCCGGAAGTTGATCTGGAACTCCCCGTCGCTGCTGCGGGATGCAAGGTTCCCCAGACGCATTATCTTGGCCTTCAAGCCCTTCGAGGCCACCGCCTCCAGCACGCTGCGCTCGGCTATGAACTTCGAACGGCAGTAGCGGTTGTCAAGGGTCTGGCCCCAATAGAGTTCACGCTCGGTAAGCGTATGGCCCTCGGTCCTTGACTCGCAGACGGTTGTTCCCGCCACGTTGAGGGTGGAGGTATGGATGAGTCTCGCGCCCGTCTTCAGACAGAAGTCTATGCAGCAGCGGGTGCCTCCGACGTTGACGTCCTCTATGTCCGTCCCGGCCGAGAAGTGCTTGACTATCGCGGCGCAGTTGAATACCGTGTCGATGCCCTTGTCCAGCAGGACTTCGAGACTGTCCGGACGGGTGACGTCGCCGTCGATGACGGTGAGCCTTCCAGACTTGAACAGAGTGTCGAAGTCGTCGTTGAAGTAGTAGAAGAGCATCGAACGGAGCCTGCGCTCGGGCGTCTGGCCCCCGTGTCCGGCCCTCACGAGGCAGTAGATATTGTCGACGTCCCCGCTCCTCGCCAGTTCGTGCAGCACGTGGATGCCGAGATACCCGGTCGCCCCGGTTACGAGGGCATTGCCCGTAACGAGCGGCGTCCCGGCCTTGAAATTCTCCATCGTGTTGGCCGCCAACACTCTGTTGATGGCCGAGTAGTCATAGTCCGCCACCTCGTCGGCGGGCTTGTCCTCCACGCCTGAATCCTTCGCGCTCCCCCTGACCAGACCGGCCAGGTCGCGCGGAGTAGGGTTGTCGAATACGTCCTTGTAGGCTATCTGATACCCGGCCTCGCCTGCCGCAGCCACAATCCTCATAGCCACTATCGACGTCCCCCCGATATCGAAGAAGTTGTCGGTTGCCCCCCCCTTTCCGGCGCCGCGCCCCTTGGAGAACGTCTCGCAGAAGAACTTCTCGTCCTTGCCGCGAGGAGCCTCGTACTCGTGCGACGGGCCGCCGGCCGGCTCCGGCAACGCCTTGCGGTTGACCTTTCCGTTGGGGGTCAGGGGCATCTCATCGAGCCTGACGAAGCAGTCGGGAACCATATATGAGGTGAGGCTCCCGGAAAGATGACCGCGCAGATTCTCCACGCTTATCTCCCTGTCGGCGGTATAATACAGGCACAGGGTGTCCTGACCGTTCACCTTCCTGACCTCGGCGACAGCGGCGGTAACGCCCTCCAGCGACGAGGCGCAGGCCTCTATCTCGCCAAGTTCGATACGGAAGCCGCGAAGCTTGACCTGGAAGTCGATACGTCCGCAGAACTCCAGTTCGCCGTCGGCGTTGTAGCGCGCCAGGTCTCCCGTGCGGTACATCCTGTCCCCGCCGAAATCGCCTTCGAACCTTATCCTGCAGAATTTCTCCTGCGTGACCTCCGGACGCTGCCAGTAGCCTTCCGCTATCTGCGGTCCTATGAGGCACAGTTCGCCGACCATCCCCTGCGGCAGCAGCTGACCGTCGGCATCGCAGATGACGGACCAGCTGTTGGGTACGGGACGGCCGATAGGTATGTCCACGTCCCTTTCCTGGTCAACCACGTGGTAACTCGAGCATACCGTGAACTCCGTGGGGCCGTAGCCGTTGATGAGGCGCACCTCCGTACGCCTGACCTGAAGCAGTTTCTCCCCGCCCAGCATCATATAGTGCACGGGCATATCGTACTGGTTCAACAGGGCCATTCCCATAGCCGTGCTGATTGTCATACCGTAGATATCATTGTCGAGACAATAGCGGTACACGGCGCCGAGGTCCCTGCGCACTTCTTCCTGAAGTATATGTATCTCCCCGCCCGCCATCAGAGGATAGAGCAGGTCCATCGTCGCGGCGTCGAACGAGAAGCTCGGATGATTCAGGTATTTCCTTCCGCGGGCTACGCC
>JAKSJZ010000045.1 GCA_024401995.1 Bacteroidales bacterium | reverse complement strand
ATCCCGGTTACGGCAATCCGAACCTGAAGGCCGAAGATGCCTGGTTGACTGATATAGGAATTGAATACAGTCTGCGTTTCCGCGAGAACTGGTGTTTTCAGGCCAAGGCGGACGGCTTCTTCAACTATTTGAAAAACAAGATAATCTCAGCACCGACAGAGGATGACCCCAATATATGGCTACCGTACAATATAGGAGCGGTGCAGATGGCGGGGGCTGACCTGAGAACTTCCGCCAATTATACCGGCGCTATCCTGAAAGGAGGACTTTCTGCCCGCTACAGCTACCAGAGTGCCATAGACAAAACTCCGGGAAGTTCTTCATTCGGGCAACAGATACCATTCATTTCCAGACATACCGTCGTCCTCGGAGCGGATATGTCCTGCAAAGGCTGGGGCATCAATATGAACTGGATATGGCGCGGTGGAAGATACGATTCTGCAGGGCGGATGCCGGATTACAACTCCCTTGATCTGAATATAAGTAAAGATATTAAACTACCTAAAGACCTTATACTTGGGCTGAAGGTCATTGCTCGCAACCTCACGGACTACCGCTATGAACTTGCGGGAGGATACCCTATGCCTGGCCGGGCTTTTTATGGAGAAATCGATTTTAAATTCTAAACTATGCTGAATATTTTATACGTGATTCTTTGCGGCATCGCCCTGCCGGTTGGCGGCGTGCAGATGCAATATTTATGGCGCAACCAACTCGGGGACATCTATTCCCTCGGACTTGGAAGCGCGGCCTGCCTTGGAGCGGCGGCTGCCACGATGAGCGGATGGTGTTCGCTCACCGTAGGAGCCTTCATCTGCCAGGCGCTTTGTGCCATAATCGTTTCCCTGGTCGCATTGCGGCTGAGCACTTCCCGTCTCATAACTTTTGGGATTCTATTCGGAACTTTCATCGGCTCGATAGGCACCATTGTGGTTACCAATGCACCGACCGGAGATCTTCTTAAACAATATTACCTCTGGGGTGCTGCCAATTTCAAGCTCCAAGGTGTCACGGCGTTTGATATTATCCTGAGCCTCGCGATGTTTGCCGCTGGACTAACCGTGGCTCTGCTATGCGCAAAGAAACTCACGCAGCACAACAAGGGAGAGATTGAACTGTCCAATGCAGCTAAGGCCGGAATTCTATTTATGATCAGCATTTTGGTAACTAGCGTCGTGAGCATTTGCGGAACAATAGGTTTCGTGAGTCTCGGCATCCCCAACCTCGCGCGTATCATGATCAAACCGGAAGATATACGCAAACAATATGCACTGTCCGCCGGGATGGGAACAGTGCTGGTGATGGTCACATATCTCGTTGTGGAGTACTGCAATTTCGGCATTTATCTGCCTGTAAGCGCTACAATGGCAATTATTGCATTACCATTGATGGCTTTTATTTTCACAAAGGGCACCAATTAGACAGCCTCTATAGTGACTTCCTTCTATATTCTGAGGACTACTCATCCGGAAAGTTCCGTCTAAACGTGCTTTTCACTGATATTGTACTGAAAATTCTATGTACAGGACTTGTCAGGCTTAAGATGGATTTGGATAACCAATCCACCTTCTGGAGCGATTTCAGCATCTGCGAGGCCGGCCCCGAGCAACTTTATCTCCGATCCAACAGGATTGAAATATAGTGTACTGGCATTAAGTTCCTCGGAACGGAAGAATATAAGAAAGATTCTTACCCGGTGTCAATTTAGCATTTATCTCGCCAAAAAGTCGCCAATTTTAGAAAAGCAAAAGAGTTAAAGAACTGAAAATCAATACTTTAACTCTTCAAAAGGTGCGGGTGAAGGGACTCGAACCCATACGCGCAAGGCACCAGATCCTAAGTCTGGCTTGTCTACCAATTTCAACACACCCGCAATACAGGTGCAAATATACAAATTAGCCCTTCTCCTGCAAAACACTGCCCGGCATTTCGGCCACACATCTTACGGCAGGGAATCCGGCCCCTGCAGAGGAGTGGCGGGATGCCTGCAGCCGACTTTTTCCCTTCTTTTCAGGAGGCTGCAGGCGCCCGCCACTCCTCTGCGTCCGGCTTCGCTCAAACTCACCGCCACCCAACTTGCGGCTGGCTTCGCCCAAACGCGCCCGCCACTCCCGCCGGCACACCTGAAAACCCGGCAAACGTCCTCCGGAAAAGCTGTCATAACGCCACCGCAGAAAGCGATACCGCCCTACAATCTCCCCCGCCTTGCCGCCGCACGCTGCTTCAGGGCCTCTATCGACTCACGCTGCATCTCCTCTATGCTCTTCGCCGTATCCTCTATGACAGACTCCGCGTCGGCGATGACATCCGCCATCTCCTCCTCGGCCCTGAAGTCCAGCAGCGCCTCGTCAATTGCGGCGGCTTCGCCGTCGTTCTCCCGGGAGGACTCCTCCGCCGGTTTTCTCATTCTCTCCCCGAGCCGGACGTGTGCCATCACCTCGTCCACTCCCCTCTTGTATATGTCCCTGATACCTTCGGCGATATTGTAGTGAAGTTCATTGATTTCCACGCTGTGTGCGGGTATGTTCTCGTTGACATAGAGCGGCCGCACAAGCTTGAACTTCCATTTGTCGAACCCGCCGTAGATATTTATGCCGAAAGGAATAAGGAGCGGGGTCTTTATCAGCGACACGTGATAGTCGAACTTCCTGTCCATCCCCTGCACCCCGGACAGCGCCAGCACATAGCGGTCGACGCCCAGGATGAAAGGATATACGTCTATGCGTCCGTCCCCCACAACCGCATCCACGGACAGGTTCCGGATATCGCCTATGTCCTTGTTCTTGAACATCAGCATCCTGGTTATGCGCTTCAGGTCTCCGGCATCCTCCACGTAGAGGTTCTCGCCGCTGATGTGCGCCACCCCCTTGAGCGAAGGAAGCATCACGTTCATATTGGTGTCAAGGTCCGTGACCGCGGCTATCCTGCACCCCAGACTCCCCTTGAAGGACTTCAGCAGGGGTAATATCGAATCCACCATCGGCACCAGTTCGATGATTCCTTCCGCCGAGATGGAGTTCATGTCAAGGTCGAAGCCGGCCTTTATGTCGGACTTCGACTTCGTCGAGTAGTACGCCTCCAGGGTCATATCGCCCATATTGCTCGCCACCAGCGTATTCTGCATCCGCAGCGTCCTGTTCCTCATCGTCAGCTGCGTCGTGAAGGGCTCTATGTGCAGCGAAGAATAATCCACCGTATCGGCCTGTATCTCGATGTTGGCCGCAACGTTGGACGGGACCACAAAAAGCAGGTCGGAAGCCCTTACCTCCGACGCCTCGCCTATCGTATCAAGCACGGCCCCTTCGTCAACCTCCGAATCCACCGCAGTGGTATCCTTGAACGCATCCCCGTACCTGAATGCAGCCACAATCTCATTGACGTTTATGCGGGACGCGTCCACGTCCAGGTCCATCCCGAGCACACCCCTGCGGAAAAGCGCGGCCCGTATTCCACGCACCTCGCCCTTAATCCTCAGGTCCGACCTGGCCGCCCTCACCCCTATGCTGTCTATCATCAGCGAATTGGCATCCAGCTTCGCCGACACCCCGTCCAGCCTTGTACGCAACGGAAATGACGGGTGCGCGGCAAATCCCCGGCCGATATGCAGGGAAAGCTTCGGATTCCACTTGCCAAGCAGTTCCGACACCCTGTCGTCCAGTTTGACTTCGATGTCCCGGTCCTTGAAGTCATCATCCTCCGGCCGGGCCCTCATACGCTCCGGACCGCGTCTCGGCTTCCTTTCACGGTCCATAACCCGGCGGGTCGCCGAAGTGCGGACGCTGAGGTCTCCCAGCGCCACCCTCTGCATACCCTTGCGCATAAAAATCCTGGAGCCGGAAGTGCTGGCCGCAATCCTCGGCACGACGCTGTCTCCAATCTTTACCTTCGAGACGCTTGCGGAATTGCGCATATTATTTATGCTCAACCTCAAATCAGCGCCGTCTCCGGCCCGGAGCGTATCGAAGCCCGCAAGGACGACAAGGCCGCGCTCACCGCAGCCAAGTCCCATATTCATCCCGGAAAGCGCAAAGCCAAGCCCCTGCACGGCGGCATTGACGCGCTCCGACACAACCTTTCCCCTGATTTTCGAGCGCCGGAACTTATAGTCATCCAGTTCATCCAGCGCCACCCCCGCATCCAAATCCACGGAAATGCGGCCGTCCGCCTCCACTCCGAGGCTGTCCGGAAGGAACCGCAGAAGCTTTTCCAAATCTGCAGCAACACTTGAGGTCATCTTCACAAAAGCGTCATCCGCAAGCAAATCCGCACAATTACCCCGCAATGCAAGACTCATCCCGTCCGTCTCCGCCTCAAGCGCCCCGAGGCTCGCATCGACCCTGCCTTCCGGCGACAGGGTCGCAGAAGCATCCAGGCCCAACTTTCCGGCAAGATTCAACGGCTTGTAGAGGAAATTGGAGCGTGGGATAACCGCGCTGAGGCTTACAGCCGGCAACCTGCCGTTGCCGAAAGCGCCCTTGAAGCCGCAGCGGAGGTCGAGCACGGCGTCAGACGAAATGTCCGTCGCCGCCGCAAGGAACCCCGCCCCATACCTTTCCATCACGTCGCCCAGCCTGCACGAATCTATCCCGAGACTGCCTTCCAGATAAAGGGAATCCGCCTCATAAAATCCCACTCCTGTAACGTCAATAGGAATGCCGGCGGCTTCGACACGCATACTCCTGAGATCAAAGCCCACCTTCGACGGACGGAATTCCAACTTCACAAGAGCATCCACGTCCAACGGCCCCTCGAACTCTCCGCCCGACTCCGGGAACCACTCCGCGCGGGAGCGCAGACCCAGGCGCAGACGCCCCGAACCATTGCCCCTGATCCGCAGGGAATCCAGATGATACGAGAGCGAATCGGAGCCGAAAACGCAAGCGGCGACAAGCGAATCCACACCAACTCTTCCGGAACAGGATTTCAAACCCAGTAATATCAGCGGATTAACCTCGACGCCGATATTTGAAGCATATACTCTCAAAGTGTCCTGCAGGGGATATGTAACACTGATGTTATCGACTTTTGCACTGATTTTGGGGAATTTCCGAAGCAGGGAAACACTCAAATTGGAATACTTTACCTCTCCCTCAACATAGTTGGAGATAAGACTATCTAAAGTCTTGTTAAAAAACGAACTATGTAATATAATTTCAACAGCCGAAAAGATAACAACAATCAATCCGGCAATAAACAACAAGATGCGCCGTATTATCTTCATTAAAGCCCTATGGTCTTGAAGAAGTCGTTCCCCTTGTCGTCGACAAGTATGAAGGCGGGGAAATCGACCACTTCGATTTTCCAGACGGCCTCCATCCCAAGTTCGGGGAATTCCACACATTCGATACTGCGGATATTCTCCTGCGCGAGTATCGCCGCCGGCCCGCCTATGGAGCCGAGATAGAATCCTCCGTGCTTTCTGCACGCGTCAGTCACCTGCCGGGTACGGTTCCCCTTCGCCAGCATTATCAGGCTGCCCCCGTGCTCCTGGAACTCGTCGACGTACGGGTCCATACGGTTCGCGGTTGTCGGGCCCATAGAGCCGCAGGGCATTCCTGCCGGCGTCTTCGCGGGGCCGGCATAATATATCGGATGGTCCTTCATATAGTCGGGAAGGTCCGCCCCGGCATCGAGCCGCGCCTTCAGGCGCGCGTGCGCTATGTCCCTGCCCACAATTATGGTACCGTTAAGGCTCAGCCTCGTGCTTACAGGATAAGCGGACAATTGGGCACAGACCTCCTTCATCGGACGGTTCAGGTCCACCTTGACCGCCTCGCCCTCCCCCGCCGAGCGCAACTCCTCGGGTATCAGCTCATAAGGCTTGTCATCCATCTTCTCTATCCATACTCCGCCGGCATCGATTTTCGCCTTTATGTTCCTGTCCGCGGAGCAGCTTACCCCGAGCCCGATAGGACAGCTTGCGCCGTGGCGCGGAAGACGTATTACCCTGATGTCGTGAGCCATATATTTACCCCCGAACTGCGCTCCGAGGCCTATCTTGCAGGCTTCCTCAAACAGCAGGGCCTCGAGTTGCGTGTCGCGGAAGGCGCGGCCCGTCTCGTCGCCCGAAGTCGGAAGGGAGTCATAATAATGGGTTGAAGCCAGCTTGACTGTAAGCAGGTTCTTCTCCGCCGACGTGCCGCCTATCACAAAGGCGACGTGATACGGAGGACACGCCGCCGTGCCGAGACTGCGCATTTTCTCCACAAGGAAGGGAATCAGCGTCCCGGGATTCTGTATGCGGGCCTTCGTCTCCTGGTACAGGTAGGTCTTGTTGGCGGAGCCGCCGCCTTTCGTGACGCAGAGGAAGCGGTATTCGTCCCCCTCTGCAGCCTCTATGTCTATCTGTGCCGGAAGGTTGCACTTGGTGTTGACCTCGTTGTACATATCCAGCGGAGCGTTCTGGCTGTATCGCAGGTTCTCTTCGGTATATGTCCTGAACACCCCCAGGCTCAGGGCCTCGCTGTCGTCGAACCCGGTCCAGACCGCCTGCCCCTTCTCGGCGTGAATTATTGCCGTACCCGTATCCTGGCAGAGAGGAAGCTTGCCTTTCGCCGCCACTTCGGCATTGCGGAGAAAAGTCAGCGCGACATACTTGTCGTTCGCGCTGGCCTCCGGATCCGAAAGTATCTTCGCGACCTGCTCGTTGTGGGAGCGCCGCAGCAGGAAGCTCACGTCGCGGAAAGCGGTGTTCGCCATCAGCGTCAGAGCCTCCGGACTCACCTTCAGAATCCTGTGTCCCTCGAACGAGGAAGTCTGCACCAGCTTCTCCGAGCCGGGCACCTTATAGTATTCCGTCGTATCTTCGCCCAGCTGGAACATTGGGGCGTACTTAAAATCTGCCATATCAGTTGTTCATTAGGAATTCCTTCATGAAATTGTTCAGGTCACCGTCCAGAACGCCCTGTGTATCAGCGGTCTCCAATCCGGTGCGAAGGTCCTTCACCATCTTGTACGGATGAAGCACGTAGGAGCGAATCTGCGAGCCCCACTCTATCTTCTTCTTCTGCCCCTCCAGCTCCGCCTGCTTCTCCTGACGCTTCTTCAACTCTATGTCGTAGAGCCGCGACTTGAGTATAAGCAGGGCCCGCTGGCGGTTGTCCTGCTGCGACCTCGTCTCCGTGTTCTCGACCATAATGCCGGTCGGCAGATGGCGTACCCGGACCCCGGTCTCCACCTTGTTGACGTTCTGGCCGCCGTGTCCGCCGGAACGGAAGGTGTCCCACTCCAGGTCGGAGGGATTTATCTCGATATTTATCGAATCGTCCACCAGAGGATACACAAACACTGAACTGAAAGTGGTCTGACGCTTGCCCTGGGCATTGAACGGCGAGATTCTCACCAGGCGGTGAACCCCGGACTCGGCCTTAAGATAGCCGTAGGCATAGTCCCCTTCGAACTCGATGGTGGCGCTCTTTATGCCCACCTCGTCGCCCTCCTGGTTCTCAGTCACCGTCATCCTGTAGCCGTTGCGCTCCCCCCATCTCAGGTACATTCTCATTAGCATCGCCGACCAGTCGTTGGCCTCGGTGCCGCCCGCGCCCGAATTGATGGTAAGCACGGCTCCCAGGTTGTCCCCCTCGCCCCCCAGCATATTGCGGAGTTCCAGGGCCTCGATCTTTGAAAGCGCATCGGAATAAGACGCATCCGCCTCCTCGCCGTCCGGTTCGAGTTCCAGCAACACTCCGAGGTCATCGACAGCAGCAGCAGCCGCATCGTAGGCCACCACCCAGCTTTTCAGTCCGCTGGTCTGCTTCAGGAAAGACTCGGCCTTCCTGGGGTCATTCCAGAAGTCGGGCGCCTGGCTCTGCTCGTCCCTGGCCGCAATCTGCTCCCTCTTCGAGGCGATTCCTATGCAGCGTTCGAGAGTCACAAGACGCTCGTTCAAATTCTTCACTTGCTCGGCTGATATCATATCATCGAATAAATTTTCTTAAGTACCGTATCGTCCCCGGAACTCTCCAGAGTCACCGTACCTGTCCCGGAAGTCCCGATTCCCCTGTCTTCGAGCACTCTCGAAAGCTGGAGTGCCACCGCCGGAGCGGGGTCCACAATCTCCACGCTTCCGCCGGCTATCTTCTCCATCACAGGACGCAGGAACGGGTAATGGGTGCATCCCAGCACAATCCTGTCCGCCGAAGCGTCAAGCAACGGCCGGATGCTCTCCCTCACGACAGTCTCCACGTGCTCACCGGACAACTCGCCGCCCTCCACCAGTTCGACGAAGCCTCGCCCGACCTTTTCCACTATTTTCACGTCATCCCCGAAGCGTCCCTTCGTGTGCAGGTATTTCGAGCCCCGCAACGTACCGGCCGTAGCCAGGACCCCTATCACCCCGGTGGACGTACCGAGAGCGGCCGGCTTAACCGCAGGCTCCATACCGACGAACGGGAGGTCATACTCCCGCCGCAGGGTCTCTATGGCCGCAGCGGTCGCGGTATTGCAGGCAACCACCACGGCGACGCACCCCCTTCCGATGAAATGCCCGGTGATTTTCCTGCACCTGTCGGTTACATACTCCGCGCTCCTGTCGCCGTAAGGGCAATATGCGCTGTCGGCATAATAAATCAGGTCCAGCCCCGGAAGAAGCCTTCTCACTTCCTTCAGGACGGACAGGCCTCCCACTCCGGAGTCCATTATGCCGACGCAAGCCATATCCTGCAAATATACGAATTATCAACGATAGAGCCAGTACCTGCGGGCAAGTTCGCGGAAGGCCCCGACGTCCCGGTTCCACAGGGGGAGAAGCTTGCTTACCTTCACTCCGTCCCTCATCATCCTCTTCACCCTGTCGGTCCCGCACACCTTGTCGAACATCGTCACGGACTCCGGATATCCCACGAAGGGATTGCGCCCGTACAACTCCTGCACGGCCTGCATCACATAGAACTGCACCAGCGTCACCGGAGCGGCCTCGAAATCGGTGAAATAAAACTGCACGCCGTGGACAAGCTTGCGGGCGCAACTGCCCGAGAACGGCGTGTAATGGATTGTCCTCCAAGCGACCCCCTCGATATGATAGGAGTCCAGACGCTCCTTCAGCCTGTCCGCATCGATCCATTCCGCCGCAAATACCCCGAACGGCAGGGAGTAGCCTATTCCTATCTGAAGATAGTTCTGGAATTCGCCCACAAGTCCCGCCGCCGGATAACGCACGGCTGTCAGGGGCTCCGGGATGTTCGGGGAAGGAAGAACCCAGGGCAGGCCGGTGTCGCCAAAGAGCATTCCCCTCTCCCAACCCTCCATAGGTACCACCTCCAACTCGCAGGACAGGGGCTCGAGATTGCCCTTCTGCCCCCTGTTGAGCCCTTCGGAGTTGATAAGGTTGGCAAGTTCCCCGACAGTGAGCCCGTAGATATATGGTATCTTGAACTCACCCACGAAGGAATGGAAGCCGTCCTCCACCAGAGGCCCCTCCGTCTTGAGGCCGCCCAGGGGATTGGGACGGTCAAGCACCATCACCTTTATACCCAGCCGGGCACAGGCCCTCATCATCAACCCGAGAGTGCTTATGAAAGTGTATGAGCGCGACCCGACGTCCTGTATGTCATAGACCACCACGTCTATACCCTTCAGCATCTCGGCAGTCGGCTCCCTGGTCGCTCCGTGCAACGAATGGACGGGAAGCCCCGTCCTGTCGTCGATTCCTCCCTCTACACTACCCCCGGCATAAACGTTTCCCCTTATACCGTGTTCGGGAGCGAACAACGCGACAAGATTGACCTGGGGAGCCTCCACAAGTATATCCACGGTCGGCTTGAGATTCGAATCCACTCCGCTCGGATTGGAGAGAAGCGCAACCCGGCGGCCTTCAAGCCCCTTGAAATTCCTGTCCCTCAGGACTTCGATACCGGGCTTCACCCCGGCCTGAGCGCATACGGTCAGCGCTGACGCCAACAGACATACGGCCAGGCGAAGATTGTGACTGTGCGACATATCATTGACTTTTTATGATTCCTTTCAGAGGACTTCGCCCCAGGTCTGGTCGATGGCGGCCTTCACCTTCGGGTCGTCGAATGCCGAAAGTCCGCGGTAACGCCTGTCCCGGCCGTCCAACCGCCTGTCGGGGCCTATCCGGCCGAGCAGCCACGAACGGACCTTCACCGCTTCCTCCTTCAGCGACTCCGGGCTGTCCTTTCCTTCTTTCCCGAAGGAGATTATACCCAGCAGACAGTTCTCGATGCCGACGTGGTTGATGGCCGTTATCCTTCCTTCCTCCACGATGAACTTGAGCGAACCGGCAAACCTTTCGTCCTCGACGGCGCCCTCTCCGACCGGCACGTCATAAAGTATGAAAGAAGGCTCCGCAAACAGCGTCGAGGCCGTCACCCTGTCGAAATAAAGTTCGTCGTACAGTACGCCGCCGTACTCTATCCTTCCATCCCTGAACGCCACGCACTGCGGCCCGGCTCCATCGGATATGACCTCGAACCTTATCTCCGGAGCCGACATTATCGCGACGTCTATCTTAAGCTGCTTCCTGGAGAGTCTCCACTTGACCTTTTCCGCATCCTCCGCGCCGATTGTCACCTCCCGCACCATTTCCTCCAGCATCCCGGCGTCAACCTTCCTGAAATCCTCCTCGACCGGGGCGATGAACATACCGGCCACGTCAGCGGCGCCCGGGCTCATCGTCAGGTGGTCATCCCCCCGTGAGGCGTAGTGGTGCGAACGCAGGCTGCCTCTCAGCACGACTATGGCCCTGAACCTCTTTCCGCTGCAATACGAGAAAAGGTTGAACCTCGGTTCGCTCTCCCCATCCACCACGGGAGCACAGTCCAGAAGCCTGTAGAAAAGCTTCGCGAGCGACTTCGGGGTCTCGGAGTCAAGCACATATATGCCCTTCGCGAAACGCGGGAACTCATACAGCCTTGCGTCCTGATTGGTCGCAAGCGGCTCCCCCGGATTCGCAAGGAACTCGTCGGCGGCCGTCTGCAGGGGCAGCTGCCCGAGATGGCAGGCCTGGAAATGCAGATGGTCGGGAGCCGACGCGCCGCTGCAGGGGCCGTTGTAGAATACAAGGAACTCCGGATACTTGCGGCTGAAATCCATCGCGTCCACGAACACGTGCGCGATGGACTGCGGCACGTGGGTATCCCTTGCTATCACCAGATGGTCCGGAAAGACCGGATAAGGGTTGACCTGTATGTTGTATCTGCGCCCCTTCCTTCCCTCGAACTTCAGGTGGAACTGTTCGCGCGGGCGGTTCTCCACGCACAGGAAGCAGGGTCTCGACCCGATTGAGAGCGCGTCCACCTCGCAGGTGGACGAAGCGATGCGCGAAGGATTGAACTGCACCTTCACTTCGAGCCCGCCCACTTCCAGGGTTTTGCTCTCCGCCGCTTTCAGTTTCCTGAAGTTGGAGGCCGCAAGGGGCCATACCGACAGCTGGTCGGATATGAATTTTGTCAACGCGCTCATAGAAGTGACAGTATTTTATCCTTGAGCGCCCTGTACTCGGTCTTGAAGA
>JAKSJZ010000044.1 GCA_024401995.1 Bacteroidales bacterium | reverse complement strand
AAGCATCAACGGTTATCAGTCTTTGGATGACCACAATATTGCTCTGGCTGTTTTTATCAATGCCGCAGTTGCCGCTGCCTTCCTGCTCGCTTACTTGCTGGCGTGCCGGGTAATCAGTTTGGCATTGAGTTTCATATATGAGATTTTCTACCATTGGAATAACCATTTATCCGTTGCAAAGGCAAATACCCCAAATGATGGCATAGTGAACGTTCAGGTGAATCTCACTCATCAGGAATTGAACGTTACCCAGGTGAATGTCGCCAATACGACCATTCTGCCGACATACCGGCTTGAGACGATGAGTATTTGCCCTGCACCGTTAATTTGACGCGAGCCCCGAAAGCCTTTTGTCCAACGTTCGGGGTTCGTGTCATTTTGGGGCAGCCCGATATAAACCGGGGCCTACAGGTTATTGTCCTAACATGCCGGGGTCGTAGAACTTGTCTGTTTGCTTTGCTATACGGTCCCGATCATTGTTATATTTCTTATAATAGCAACCTTCCTTCTTGAAATAGTAGTTAACAAGTTTCTTTAAGGAATATTGGTCATCAGGCCACATAAATTCATTGCGGCATTCAACAAGAACCAGATCACAGGCTATATCGACTGCCCCATCTGTCCAGGCCGGGGAAATTGCCCATATTGCGTGACTGTAATAACCGCAGGACCAGAAACCGACTCTGCTGCAGTATTTATTCTCTTTCCGCAGTTTTCTTGCCGCCTTGATGGATTTCACTTCCACGGTGTACCTGTTAACGGTTGTGCTGTTAAACCAGCCGCAAGACATAAAATGCTTATAGGGAGGGAAGTTGTGGTCGCTTAATACTTTACCGATATCATCCAGGGTACCGCTGCCATATTTTTGAGTCCGTGCTTTGCCTTCAAAGGCAAGATTGATACCTTCCTTTTCCCACAGACTGTCCCTGAGCATATCGATGGCTGTATAATTCGGGGTTATCGGCGTTTCCAGATGCTCTGCCTTATACAGGCCGTATATGATGGAATAGGGTTGCTTGTTCTTGCCCTTGTACTTTTTCTCCAATATTTTGTGTACGTGTTGCATCAACTCCGCTACGTATTCTCCCGTCTTTACATCCAGCCACAGAATACTGATATCTTTCATTTCAGCGAAATCCAGGTATTCCTCAAGCGTAACATAATAATCAAGGTCATTATCCCTGGCATTATTCCGCGAGTCCCTCGTAGCCTTGTTCAAGAAACCGCCACCGTGGTTGACACTCCATTCCGTAAACTTGTGTTGTATGTCGGAGTGAATATCAATCTCAACGCCGCAGCCGCCGTCTTTAATCATGTCTTGAAGGCAGCGGTGCGAATTGCAGGCGTGACCTACAACCCAGACCGGACGAGGCTCAGCCATTGCATCAATGGACAAGAAAGCGGTGCAAAACAATATAGCGCAAATTTTTATAGCGTTGTTTTTCATAATGCAGTATTTTTAATTTCTTCTGTAAATGCAGGTCACCCCTTCTTGAGTAAGCTCCAGGATATTGTCAACCAATGTATACTCGAAGCAGATGGTATCACAGACCTCCTCGGGCATCATTTCGGAATCGGAGTACACCATATAGAAATTGTCTTTATCCGCGAACCAGGTCATCTGTGTCGTGTCCCGTTCACCATAGCCGGAAAATTCTTCTATCAGTCTTCCGTTTTTCTCAATGGTAAGAATGTCCTGGACAGTAATGACCTCTTCCAAGACAGATTCCCCCTCTAAATCCAGAACCCACCTGCCCGTGAAGACCGATGCGTGGCTGGGGGCGCCTTTTTTGTTGCATCCTGTCATCGCGAGGGTGGCAAGAACCGCCATTGCCAAAAAGATTTTTTTCATTCGATTTGATAATCGCCCAAGTCCTCCTTGCCTTGGCATTATACTTTAGGGAAAACGTGGAGGTCCCGTCACCCTGTAAAACTTGTGTAAAAGTAATTGTTTTTTTTATGTATACAAAATTTTAACGAAGTGCCAAGTGCTTCTGCTTCAATTCAAAAAACTTTTATGTAGGATTTCCGCCAAGTAATTGTACATTTGCAGGAATTTTGCCATATTGCAGTAAATGAATGTACGTTCGATGAAAAAGGCAACAATAGTATTTGCGGTGCTGGCAGCGGTTCTGCTTGCAGTGTCCTGCCGGAAGGATTATGGAACCGGGCCGATGACAATATGCGCGGAGTCAGAAGTCATCGGGATGACCAAAACTGATATGTCATACTGGTGCGAAGTGCTTTGGAGTGCTGGAGACAGGATTTTCGTGACAGACGGAGCCAACCTCGGTACTTTTTCCCTAACGGACGGGGCAGGGACCGCGAGGGGGACGTTCAAGCAGGATGGTTCCGCGCCTCTCAAGGGCGATATCGAGGTCTTTTACCCTGCCGGCATACGTAATGATTCCTGTTTTACGTGGCCTTCTGTTCAGGCGGGCGGGCCGACCATCCCCCTGTATGGCAGGAAGACGCTTTCTCGCGGCTCCGTTCAAGAAGTGAGGCTTTCAAGCCTCGGCGCAGTGTTGCAGATAGCCCTTTCGACAGCCGATGCACCCGTGGAGGTTTCGGGAATCAGGGTTTTCGACAGCGGCAAGCCGCTTGGCGGTCCGTTTGTCATAAAGGAAGGGAAGGCGGTTATGACCGGCTCCGACGAGGTTTCGACGGTACTTGACATACCCGGCACTGTGATAGGCGGTGCCGCTAAAAACTTCAGCCTGGCCCTGCCTGCCGGGAGATATGACGGCTTCAAGGTGACCGTGTTCACTTCTGACGGACGCGGCTCTGCAGTATATCTTGATACGACGTTGAATTTGCGGCACAATACCGTAACCGGTATTTCAATGTGCGTCAATGGGTTCAATCCTTTGCCGACGGGACTTGCGTTGGACTCGACAAGTCTGGGGCTTGCCGTGGGCGGACATCACAGGATACTCCCCTTGTTTACACCGACCGATACATATAACAAGAAGGTACTCTGGTCCAGTTCGGACACCTCCGTCGCCAAGGTCGGGACTGACGGTATGGTCAGGTGCGTCGCCGCCGGAAACGCAACGATAACGGCACGGCTTGAAGAAGAGACGATATCGGCCAGTTGCGCCGTTACCGTCAGGGAGCCGGAGCCGAAGCCCGATGGCGCCTTGAGTGGACTTTTCAGCGTCAGCGACAACAAGGTCGTGCGTTTTGCAAAAGGCAATCTCTGCAAAACCGGCGATGTGTGGGGGTTCTTTGACCAGCAGTATATAGGGCGCGATCCGAACAGAAGCGTAACCTTCAGTTGGGACGAATACCGCTCCTGGTTGTCTTCCGACTCGGGCAGGGCCTGGCAGGTACTTTCCAGCGACGAATGGCTCTATCTCGTGGGAAACAATGATTTCCGCAAAGGATTGTTTGCAACCGGAGTGACGGTGGTCGGCAAGAAGGATTGTCTCGTTCTTTATCCTGACGGATATAAAGGTTCAATACCGTCGGGAGACAGCAGGCTTACTGTGTATGATGACCCGGATGACTGGGCGAGGGCCCAGGCCGATGGGGTGGTTTGCATCACGGCCGATTGTGAAACAGACTGGCAGGATTATTCCACATCGACGAAGTCCGATTCCGGTATGTACGGGATTTTCAGTTTGAATCGGGGGAGCATTTGGATTTGGTGGGGCGATAACGGACGCTGGCAAGTGCGTCCGGTTGCCGGGTTGAAATGATGCAACTGTTCTTCCGTTTGTATGTATCTCTGTCTTGATTCAAAAGTATGGGATTTCCGTCAGAGAATCGTACATTTGCGGGGAATATTGGAACGATATGGCTGACAATTATCTGGAGAAGCGCTATGAAGAGGTGTTCGGCGCCGGGGCGAAGCCTTCGGCCCCGACACTGCCCGCCCGCAAGTCCCTGGAGACACTCCTGCACAGGAACAGGAGTTTCCGCGGTTACGACAAGTCCTACGAGGTCCATCTGCGGCAGTTGGAGGCAATCATAGCCGTCAACCCGATGCTCGGCTCGGCAAAGAACAGGCAGTGTCTGAGGTTCCATCCGGTCACAAAGGGGCCGGAGTCGGAGAAGGTTTTCTCCTGCCTTCATTTCGGAGGAGCCGCTCCGGGCGTACCGCTGCCTTTCCCCGGTACGGAGCCCGAGGCCTTCATTGTCGTATGCTCGACGGTGGGGGAGACCCCGTCCGTATGCATAGACCTCGGGATTTCACTTCAGAGTATGATGCTGAAGGCCGTGGATATGGGCCTCGGCGGCATCATAATCCGCAATATCGAACGCGGGCGCCTGCAAGACGAACTGGGGCTTGCGCTGGAGCCGCTTGCCGTACTTGTGATAGGCAAGCCCGCGGAAAAGATAGAACTGGTTCCCGTCCACGCGGGGGATGACCTTAAATACTACCGGCGCGACGGGGTGCATTATGTTCCGAAGCTCACGGCCGAAGACCTGACGATATAGCCGGCATATATCATTCCGGAAGTCTTGGGAATGGTTGTCGTGTGCGAATTTCCAAGTATTGCCGAATTGAAATTTTTGAGTATATTTGCGCCTTGGAAAGTATTCTAAAACAAATAGAAAATGAAAAAATCAGTATTCAAGCTTCTCGCAGCAGCCGCCATCGCTTTTGCGTTTGCCGCCTGCCAGGACAAAACAAACCCCACCCCGTCGCCGACCCCGACCCCTACGCCGACTCCCGATGACACCCTTACCTGCGTTGTCAATATTGATTTTCAAGTCAGTGAAGGTTTCGGCGACATATTCGCAATCAATGAGGGAAAATATACCCTCGGGCAGGACATAACCTTCAATTTTGCAGAATTGCTGACGTTCACCTCCGGCTGGAGCGTATCGAATAATCGTGCGGAAGTCCCGTGTACGTCTACCCTTGTTCTTGATTTGGCAGATAATACATCTTTCGAGCCTGCTCAGGATTCCACTTACAATATAACTCTTAATTATTCCTATGCCGTGTCGGTTATCAATCAGAACGGCAAAGTATTTGATTCTGTGAGATTGGAGGATAGCGCTGGCTACAAGGGGCTGAATATCTCTGCAGCCCTGACGAAGTACACTCGAGCTGAACTTTACAAAATATTGACGGATACCTTCAACGTAAACTATAAGGTTACGGCAAACGCTGACGGAAGTCTCACAGTCAAAGATTTGAGAAACCCTGCAGAATAAAACAGGCAATTGTTTATGAACAAGGCTGTCTCCTGATTTGGAGGCAGCCTTGTTTTGTCTAAATGTCCGCTTCGGTGTTGCTGCCGTCGGACCAGTCCGTTATGCTGACAGAGGATACGGAAAGCTCGGCGTCGCAGAGTGTAATTGTAACCGTGGACTTCACTCCCGAGATGAACGCCACGCCCTTGTCTCCGGAAAGGCTTACTGACCTTCTTTCTCCGTCAATCGTGAGGGTGAGGGCGACTTTCTGCCCTGTCGAATCAACCGCCGACGGGACTATCAGACATTCGTAGAGAGTGCCGCCGGCCGTTATCTGCCGGTCCGCTTCCGGAACGGTGAACAATACCGTGTCCGCCCTTGCCGCAGCAATGGACCCGTCCACGGCATTGAGCGTCCCGCTGGGGGAAATCTTGACCTTGTCCCCATCCTGGGTACCTGCCTCATTCGAGAATATTATCTCCGTGAGTTTTGCCGCACCCTGGTAGTCGCCCTTGATCACTTTCAGCGCAACCCGCGCGAGGGCGTGGCTCATTGTAATCGACGTGGTGGAAGCGGTCTGCCAGGTGATTTGACTTGCCTGCCTTGCCGCATACATCATATCGTCGCCGTTGAGCGAAGACGATACCGGGATTGCCTTGACGTCGGTGTCGGCTTCCCTGTACGGGAAATAACCGTACAGATATCCGGGCTTTTCGCCTGCCTTGATGGCCGAGCCTGCCGTCCACTTCGCTTTGGTCGCGTTGTAGAAGTAGCCGACATTGGAATATCCGCTCGCTTCATACGGGGTTGTCGCGGCTTCGTCGGAGAAAAGGAAAAGGCCGATGCCGCCATTGTCGGTGGGGAACTTCGTCCCGTCTATTACGGCTCTGGAACGTATGTCTTCCGCGCCCACGGAAGCAAGTTCGAGGTCGGTGAAGGTGTCGTCCTTGCCGCCCCCCTTGGTACAGCCGACAAGAAGCATTGCCGCGACGGCTGCCGAAAATGTGATTGAGGTGATGTGAACAGTCATTTCTTTATTGTTTGACGGTTCCGGCCAGGCCGGAAGAGAAACCAAATGTAGCTATATTTCCACGCAATTGCAAGGAACTGCGGAAGGGCAGTGCGATTTTTGTAATTTGCCGAAAATGTGTAACTTCGTAGAATGAAAAAGTCAATTTTTATTCCGGCGGCCCTGGCGGTTCTTTCGCTGGCCGCCTGCGGCAACGGCAAGGACAGGCCGGGGGCCGACCCCGTGGATTACGTGAACGTGCTGGTAGGCACTCTCTCCAAACATTCGATGTCGACGGGCAACACCTATCCCGCCATCGCACGCCCCTGGGGGACCCACTTCTGGACGCCCCAGACAGGCAGGATGGGCAGCGGATGGTGCTATGTCTATACGGAAGACAAGATACGCGGCTTCAAGCAGACCCATCAGCCGAGCCCGTGGATAAACGATTACGGCACATTTTCAATAATGCCGGTTACCAACGGCGCTTATTATGACGAGGATATGCGTGCGAGCTGGTTCTCCCATAAGGCCGAGACCGCCACGCCTTATTTTTACAGCGTCTATCTGGCGGACCACGACACATTCGTGGAGATGGCCGCTACCGACAGGGCGGCCGCCTTCCGCTTCACCTATCCCGAACGCGAGATGTCATATATTGTACTGGACGCATATAAGGACTCGTACGTGACTGTCGAGGGAAACAGGATATGCGGTTATGCGTCCAACAACAGCGGAGGGGTCGCCGACAATTTCGCGAACCATTTTATAGTGGAGAGCGACACTCCCTTCGAGACGGTCGAAGTCATAAACGGGGACCGTTCGTACGCCATTGTGGGGTTCCATACGCAGCGGGGCCAGAAGGTCAATCTCAAGGTCGCTTCTTCCTTCATCAGTCCGGAGCAGGCCGCGACCAACCTCGGGGAGTTGGATGGACTTGACGTCGAGGCGGTGGCGGAAGCGGGACGCAGGACGTGGAATGAGACGCTGGGAAGGGTGAAGGTATCCGACCCTGACGAAGAGCACCTGCGCACCTTCTATTCGTGCCTTTACAGGACCCTTCTCTTCCCCCGGGACCTTTCCGAGGTGACCGCCGACGGTCGCCGTGTACACTACAGCCCGCACGACGGACAGGTGCACGACGGGTATATCTTCACTGATACGGGAGTATGGGATACTTTCCGTTCGCTTTTTGCACTGGTGGACCTGATTTATCCGGATCAGGCGGAGAAGATTGTGGAGGGTCTGGTCAACCACTACAGGGAGAGCGGGCTTCTGCCCGAGTGGGGAAGCCCAGGACACAGGAACTGTATGGTGGGCAACAATTCCGCCTCCGTCGTTGCGGAGGCCTTTCTGAAGGGTATCCCCGGCGATTACGAAACGCTTTGGGATGCCGTTGTGGCCGGTGCTCACAGTTGGATGGAGGGGACCGCTTCCGGGCGCAGGGGCTATGAATACTATGATTCGCTCGGATATGTGCCGTGCGACGTCGGGATAAACGAGAGCGCCGCCCGCACCCTCGAATATGCATACGACGACTGGTGCATATACCGGTTCGGCAAGGCGCTCGGCAAGGACGATGCCCTGACTGCACCTTATCTGGCCGCTTCGGGAAATTATGCCCGGATTTTCAACGCCTGCCGCGGATGGATGCAGGGACGCAGGTCGGACGGCGGCTGGAACGAGCCGTTCAACCCGTACAAGTGGGGCGGCGATTTCACCGAGGGCAACAGCCTGCATTACAGTTGGTCGGTCTTCCACGACATTCAGGGGCTCATCAACCTGATGGGCGGGTACGAGCGTTTCAACGAGCACATCGACACCATATTCGATATGCCTCCCATATATGACGACAGTTATTACGGGGCGGTAATCCACGAGATAAGGGAGATGCAAATCATCAATATGGGCAACTACGCACACGGCAACCAGCCTGTCCAGCACCTGCTGTACCTGTATGACTGGAGCGGGCAGCCCTGGAAGACGCAATACAGGGTGCGTGAGGTTATGGACAAGCTCTATGCCCCGACACCCGACGGGTATTGCGGGGACGAGGACAACGGCCAGACTTCCGCGTGGTATGTGTTCTCCGCGCTGGGATTCTATCCCGTCTGCCCGGCTTCCTGTGAATATGCCCTGGGAGTGCCGCTCTTCGACAAGGTCGTGATATCCCTTCCGTCCGGGAAGGAAATAAGAATCAAGGCCGGGAACAATTCGCGCGCGAACTGCTACGTGAAGTCGCTTTCGGTCAACGGCAGGGCATACGGGAGGAACTTCGTCACTCACGGGACGTTGAAGGAAGGGGCAAGGATGGTGTGGAGGTTGTCCGGCGAGCCTGATTACAGCCGGGGCTCTTCACCGGAGATCTCCGCCCCGTATTCGGTGTCCGCGGCGTTTTGAGCGCGGGTGATGGCTGGCGGGCAGACCCTGGCCTCCGGGACAAACCGGGAAGAAGGGGAGAGGTTTGCCCGAAGGCCAGGGTCTGCCCGCCGGCAGCACGCCCGTGACACCGGGAAATGCGCGAATATGCCAGAATGTCGGAATAGAGTAATAAATCCTCCTTCTAAAATAATAGAATGTCGGAAAAAGTTCAAACATAATATATACCTTTGTTCCGTAACACTGAAACTGATATGAACGGGATAATCACGTCTGGTCAGAGGATGTCCGTGCACGACGGGCCGGGCATAAGGACGGTCGTGTTCCTGAAAGGGTGCAATATGCGCTGCAAATGGTGCCACAATCCCGAGACCTGGCGGCGCGAATCCCAGATTCAGTATATTAAGAGCAAGTGCATCGGATGCCGTATCTGCACGGAGGTGTGTCCGAACCGGGTCCTGGCTTTCAAGGACGACGAACTCGATATCGACTATGCCAGTTGCCGCGGATGCGGCGTGTGTGCCGCGAACTGCTGCACCGGAGCACTTTCCCTGATCGGACGGGAAGTCTCTCCGGAGGCCCTGTGGAGCGAGGTCAAGGTTGATTTGCCATTTTTCCGGAATTCCGGAGGCGGAGTTACGGTGTCCGGAGGGGAGCCTCTGCTCCAGAAGGATTTCGTAAGGTCTTTCCTTGCGCTTTGCAGGGCGGGCGGGGTCAATACCGCCATCGAGACGAATCTCTCCCTGGAGTGGGAGAGAGTTGAGGAACTTCTTCCACTTGTGGATTTGTGGATGTGCGACCTGAAGTTGTTCGACGGTCAAAGGCACAGGGAGTGGACGGGAGTGGACAACGTCCGTATCAAGGACAATATGCGCCGTCTTGCGGAGAGCGGCGGCAGGATGCTTGTCCGCACTCCGGTCATCCCCGGTGTGAACGACAATGAAGGGGAGATAGGCGCGATATCGGATTTCCTGTCTGATTTGAAGGTCGAATACAGGCTGCTTGGGTTCCATACGCTCGGCTTCGACAAATACAGGACGACTGGTATCGTGAACGAACTCGAGGGTTATGCCCCTCTCGGAGAGGAGAGGTTGAATGAACTTAAACGTAAATTCGAAATCAACGGTCGATAACGCTATGGATAAAATTTTGAGTGAAAAGTTGAAGGCTCTGCGTGCCAGAAAACTGGAGCAGACAAAGGAGAAAATCGCGAAGGAGGGACTTCTTGACGAGGACGACTACGGACGCATCGTTCCGCCCCCGGGCTTGTGGGACGTGATTCCCAACAACGATGACGGGTCGTTTTACGGCTTCGACGCCTGGACTGACAATTTCTGCAGCCTGATGGCCGTGCATCCGACCTATGTGGATCCGGACGACGCCTTCTCCGGCAGGTGGATGTATTTTATGTCCAAGATGAGGAAGAACAAGTGGAATCCGGATTATCCGTATGATTCCCTGAAGCCCGGTATCGAGAAGTACAACATCATCTGCGGCATCGGCGACGACGCCCATTTCGCCCCGGATTACAAGATGGGACTCGAACTCGGCTGGGGCGGTATCCTCGATAAGATTGAGAAGTACCGGAAAATCAACCGCAGCCCGGAGCAGGCCCATTTCTATGACATACACGAAAGGGCGGTGAAGGCCGTTCAGGGCTGGATACAGCGCCATATCGACAAGATAGAGGCGATGATTCCAGAGGAAGGCGACGAAATACGCAGGAACAATCTCATCGAAATGGCCGGGACCAACAGGCGTATTCTCAGCAACCCTCCCGAGACCCTGCGCGAAGCCTGCCAGTGGATAATATGGTACCACCTGGCGTCCCGCACGTACAACAGGGACGGGGCCGGCGGTCAGATTGACTCGCTGCTCCAGCCCTACTACGAGCACGACGTCGAGAAGGGTATCATCGACGCCGACAGGGCCATATATTACCTGGGCTGCCTTCTTATCAACGATCCCATCTACTGGCAGTTGGGCGGCCCCGACAAGGACGGCCGCGACCAGACTTCGCACATTTCCTTCCTGATACTCGAGGCGGCGGACCAGATAAACACCTCGCTAAACATCACGGTGAGGGTTTATGACGGCCTTGACAGGAACCTTCTCAGAAAGTCCGTGGAATATCTGGTCAAGAACCGCAACGGCTGGCCCCGTTTCTCCGGGGACAAGGCCCTTGTCGAGGGCTTTATGAGGAACGGCTACAGCGCAGCCCTTGCACGTCAGCGCATTGCCGTAGGCTGCAACTGGATGTCCCTGCCGGGCCTTGAGTACACGATGAACGATCTGGTGAAGGTCAATATCGCCAAGGTGTTCGAGGTGGCTTTCAACGAGATGACCGGCGGTGGAGGAGCCCTTTCGACCGGCGTTCTCTGGGAGAAGTTCAAGAAGCACCTTGCCGTGGCGGTCAAGACGGCTGCGGACGGTATCAGGCACCATCTCAAGTACCAGAAGTACAACGAGCCGGAGCTCCTGCTCAACCTTTTGAGCCACGGCCCCCTGGAGAAGGGAAGGGACGTGTCCGACGGAGGTGCGGAGTATTACAACCTGTCCATCGACGGCGCCGGTCTGGCCGTTGCCGCCGACTCTTTCGCCGCGCTCGAGCAGAGGATTGAGAATGAGGGCAGACTGAGTTGGGAGACCGTTGTGGAGGCTGTGCGGTCCGATTACGCCAACGAGGGGGGAGAGGTGGTCAGGAACATCCTGAAGAACAGCGGACATTACGGCTGTCAGGGCTCGACAGGCGAGAAATGGGCGCTGTCCATCAGGGACGAATTCGTCAAGGCGGTGCGGAGCAACAGCGAGGGAAGATACGTGTTCATCCCCGGCTTCTTCTCCTGGGCGAACACCATTTTCTTCGGCAAGAACGTCGCGGCAACTCCGAACGGGCGCAAGGCAGGGACTCCGATATCACACGGGGCCAACCCTGTGCCTGGGTTCGCTGCGGACGGCGCGTCGCTGGCATTGGCTTCCGCCATCGCGTCCATCCAGCCGGGTTACGGCAATACGGCCCCGATGCAATGGGACCTCGATCCCGGTTTTGCGAAGGAGCAGAACGTGGAGACGATAGAGTCGATAATC
>JAKSJZ010000043.1 GCA_024401995.1 Bacteroidales bacterium | reverse complement strand
CCGACAGTTACGGATTCATTTTCTCCTCCCACGGTACCGGCTGGCTGCCGAAGGGCTACTACTCCACCCACGGCAGTCCAACGCTTGCAGGCATCCTCTGCAATGGAGCGAACACCTTCAGCGATATGCCGGGCCCCCCGGTCAAAAGCCTGGGGAACGAGTTCGCGGGCTCGGATGCGAATCAGATAGAACTTGACCTGCCCGAATTCGTCAACTCCGTCCCGATGCACGCCGATTATATGATTCTTGATATGTGCCTGATGGGCGGAGTGGAAGTGGCATATGAGTTCAAGGACCTGACGGATATGCTGATAATCTCGCCAACCGAGATTCTGGCCGGCGGTATGAGCTATGAGAATATGGTCCGCAACCTTCTCGCCGGCAACAAGCCGGACCTGAGGGCCGTATGCACCGATTATTACAGGAAATACGCCGACGGCAACAGCTACGCCACCGTGTCTCTGATCGACTGCACCAATCTCGATACCCTGGCCTCGGTATGCCGCGACCTGTTCGCGACCTACCGTCAGCAGATTGCAGATGTCAACCCGGCCTCCGTCCAGCGTTTTTTCAGAAAAGACGTGTCCGGCAGATACAAGCACTGGTTCTATGACCTGCAGGATATCCTCTCCAAGTCAGGCATCTCCCCCGCCGATTCCGCAAGGCTGGACGCAGCGCTGCGCGCCGCAGTCCCCTGCAAAGCGGCCACGGACAAGTTCCTCCCGGAGAAGGACGGCTTCAGAATCGACAACTTCTGCGGGTTGAGCATGTATCTTCCGAAGATGGGTGATAACTTTTTGGACAGCTTCTACGACACTCTCGGCTGGAACGTGGAGACGGGACTTGTCAACTTGGAAAAATAATCATAGACTCTTGCAAATGCGGGGGGGGGAATTTGACATCTTTGCCGCGAAATTTTTCAAACCATATTATGAAGAACGTTTTGAAAGCAATCATCGCGGCGTCACTCGCAGTGACGCTGGCAGCGTCCTGCAAGAAGGATTCGAAACCGAATGATCCGCCAATCTCCGAGCCTGCTGCCTATGTGGAAATCTTTGCTGATTATGACAACAATTCCGCGACCCCTAAAACCATCCTCAAGTGGGCAAGGCAGAACCTTGCGATAAGCGAGTCGGGCAACAAGGTTTGGAAGGGCGCCAACACTTCCGCCGTTAAGGTGCCGAGAACGGACGAGGATGTCATCATCGGCGACTATTTCCAGTGGGGCGCATACCAGGGCTATTGCGGCGATCCCACAGCGGCCGACAAGGGCCTTCTCGTCTATACGGAGTTCAGCTGTTCATCCTTTGACGGTTCGAAACAGCCCTCCGCATTCACTTTCAAGGACGGCAAGTCTTTCGATTTGGCAAGCGCTCCGCATTGCAGCGACTCCGTCTATACCGAGTATAACGGTTCTGCCAGTGACGGCAGGAATGTCCTCGAGTCCTCGGACGATGTCGCCTCCATCATACTCGGCGGCAGTTGGCGAATGCCCACCAAGGAGGAGTTCAAAGCAATGAAGGCAGCCACCTATTGGGCTTGGGATGCCACTGACAAAGGACATTATGTCTATGCCCCGATTCCTACCGAGGATGCAGGGAAAGTCAACAATGGCACTGGCACTTACACCAAGTCAAATGCCTTGTTGTTCTTCCCCGCTGCCGGCCTCGGCTTTGGTTCTTCCCTGGATGATGCGGGTACCGACGGCTTCTATTGGTCGAGTTCGCTCGGCACAATCCATATGTACTTCGCGTACAGCATGGACTTCACCGACAGCAATGTCTATACGACGAGCTTCTACAACCGCTACGACGGATTCCTTATCCGTCCCGTTTCAGATTAGTGAAAGGGGATGGCGGGCACTGCTCCCCGTGGCGCAGAAGGGGCGGGTGAGGAGACGGGACTTGTCAACTTGGAAAAATAATCATATATTTGCAGCCGCATTTGAAAACCCGCCAGGGGTTTTGGTGCAATGGGTACCGGGGTTTCCCGGGATGAGTAACACATTTAACAGTTAAAAATGCAACATTTCGAACTCAAGGGCCAGATTCGCAAGGCCGAAGGCAAAGCCGCACTGAAGGCTTTCCGCAAGGAGGGACTCGTTCCCTGCAACCTCTACGGAGGCAATTCAAAGAACGTACTTTTCACAGTCAACGCAAAGGAGCTCAAGGTTCTGACCGATACTCCCAAGTCCTATATAGTTGACCTGGTTCTCGGCAAGGAGAAATACACCGCCATCCTCCACGAACTGCAGTTCCACCCGGTGAGCGATGCGTGCCTCCACGTCGATTTCCTCCTGGTTGACGAGAAGAAGCCCATCAGCATCAGCGTACCCGTCATAATCACAGGTCACGCCGTCGGTGTGCAGAAGGGTGGCAAGTTCTTCCAGAACTCACGTGACATCCGCATCAGCGCCCCTATGGCCAAGCTCCCCGACAACGTTACCGTCGATATCTCCTACCTTGACATAGACAAGAAAATCAGGGCTTCCGACGTGAAGATAGACGGGGCGAACGTTATCTCCGACAAGGATATGATAATCTGCTGCGTCAAGAGTACCAGGAACGTTACGGAAGAGGCTCCCGCCGAGGCCGCCGCTGAAGGCGCCGGCGAGGAGGCAGCCGCTCCCGCAGCTGAATAATATGCCTGCATATGCCCGGTGAACGCTACCTTGTGGCAGGCCTTGGAAACATAGGCGCCGAGTATGCGGAGACCAGGCACAATATGGGATTCATAGTGTTGGACGCCTGGGCTCGGGCGTCCGACGCCGTTTTTTCAACTGACCGCTACGGAGACGTCTGTTCCGTCAAGGTCAGAGGACGCGAATTCTTCCTGCTGAAACCCTCCACCTACATGAATCTGAGCGGCAATGCCGTCAGGTACTGGGTCGGGAAGATGAACATACCCGTGGAGCGCCTGATTGTGGTGTGCGACGACATCAACCTGCCCTTTGGAGTGATGAGGCTGCGCGGCTCCGGGAGCGACGGCGGGCACAACGGATTGAAGAGCATCATCGAACTGACGGAGACATCCGCCTTTGCCAGGCTCCGCATCGGGGTCGGCCACGACTTCTCCACCGGAGGTCAGATAGACTATGTTCTGGGCCATCTTGATGATAATCAAATGGAAAAGATTCCGGCCTTATGTGAAAAAGCCCGCGAAGGCATAACAAAATGGGCTTTTGAGGGCCTCCAGGCAGCGATGAATTTCACAAATGCCAAAGAAACAGAGCCTTGCAATAAATAATTTTTTAAAAAAATTTGCAAAATCAATTGTATCTTCATACCTTGCAGACGATTTGGATATTTGACCATCAGTACTTTTTTATAAACCATTAAATTTTTCAAAGATGAAAAAGCTTGTTGCTAAAATCAATGAGAACATCGAGGCGTTCAAGATCAACGCTGAGGCTCAGGTTGTTAAGGGAAACAAGGCTGCCGGCGCTCGCGCCCGCAAGGCCGCTCTCGAACTTATGAAGGACCTCAAGGAATTCCGCAAGGAGTCCGTTGCCGCTTCGAAGTAATAACATTGCCATTCATTGAAAAAGAAGGTCGGCCCTCGCAGGTCGACCTTTCTTTTACAATGCGTTCCCGACTCAGAACGACTGCGCGATGGCGATGAAGTCGTCAGCCTTCAGGGCAGCGCCTCCGATAAGGCCTCCGTCAATGTCCTTGCGGGAGAAGAGTTCCTTCGCATTGGACGGCTTGCAGGAACCGCCGTAGAGGATTGTCGTGTCATCCGCCACCTTGGCTCCGAACTTGTCGGCAAGCACCTTGCGGATGCAGGCGTGAATTTCCTCGGCCTGATCTGCGGTCGCCGTCTTCCCGGTTCCGATAGCCCATACGGGCTCGTAGGCAACCACTATCCTCTTCATATCCTCCGCGCTGAAGTTGTAGAGGACGTTCTTAATCTGCTCCGTGCAGACCTCAAGATGCTTCCCGGCCTCCCTCTGGTCAAGGTTCTCACCCACGCAGAGAATCACACCAAGCCCCTGCTCAAGTGCGAGGCGCGTCTTCTCCACGAGTTTGGCGTCAGTCTCGCCATAGTACTGGCGGCGCTCCGAATGGCCGAGAATGGTCCATTTGCAGCCGACCGACTCCAGCATCGCCGCAGAGACCTCTCCGGTATAGGCCCCGGAGACCTTGTCGGCACAGTTCTGGGCAGAAAGTTCGACACGCGAACCCTTCACGACCTTCGCAACTTCCGTAAGATGGGTGAACGGCGTCGCGACGATAAGACCTACCCCGGCGGGAACTTCCGCCGACTTTGCGAGCACAGCCTTGGCAAGCTCGACACCTTCGGGAACGGTGGTGTTCATCTTCCAGTTCCCGGCAACGATTTTCTTTCTCATATACTGATTGAATTGAAGTATTCCAAGCAAACAAAAAGCCAATAGCAAAGATAATCAAATCCTGCCGTAGTTCCGCAATTTTTCATCACTTTTGCAAAATGAGAAACGCCACCCGCTCCGACTGCGGGTGAAGGCTTGCAGTTGAGTCCTTATTTTTTTAATTTTGCGTGATTCAAACAACTATTCTCGATGAAGGACTTTGTAGAAGAACTGAAGTGGAGGGGAATGATTCACAACATCACCCCCGGCACGGAAGAGGCTCTCAGGAAGGAAAGGATGAAGGCATACGTCGGCATCGACCCTACCGGAGACTCCCTGCACATAGGGCATCTTGTCAGCATAATGATTCTCAAGCATTTCCAGGCCTGCGGCCACAAGCCGTACGCCCTTGTCGGAGGCGCTACCGGAATGATAGGCGACCCCTCGATGAAGAGTCAGGAGCGCAATCTTCTCGACGAGAAAACCCTGGCGCACAACGTCAAGTGCATCAAGGCCCAGCTCGCAAGGTTTCTGGATTTCGACTCCGACGCGCCCAACAAGGCCGAACTGGTCAACAACTATGACTGGATGAAGGACTACACTTTCATCAACTTCACCCGCGACATAGGGAAGTTCATCACCGTCAATTATATGATGAGCAAGGATTCGGTGAAAAAACGCCTTGCCCGCGACTCCTCGGAGGGAATGAGCTTCACGGAATTCACCTACCAACTGCTCCAGGGTTATGATTTCCTTTATCTCTACGAGAAGGAAGGGGTAAAGCTCCAGCTCGGCGGAGCGGATCAGTGGGGGAACATCACGACAGGCACGGAACTTATCCGCCGCACCAACGGCGGTGAAGCCTATGCGCTCACCTGCCCGCTGATAACAAAGGCCGACGGAGGCAAGTTCGGCAAGACGGAGAGCGGCAACGTATGGCTAGACTCCGAACGCACCAGCCCCTACCAGTTCTACCAGTTCTGGCTCAACGTAAGCGACGAAGATGCCGAAAAGTACATCAAGATTTTCACACTTCTCGACCGGGAGACCATCCAGGCCGCGGTGGACGAGCATCGCGAAGACCCCGGCCGCCGCACCCTGCAGAAGTTGCTCGCAAGGGAAGTGACCGTAATGGTCCACGGTGAAAAGGAGTTCGAAAACGCCGTCAAGGCTTCACAGATGCTGTTCGGGAAGGCTACGTCCGAAGACTTGAAGGCACTTGACGAAAAGACTTTCCTCGACGTGTTCGCCGGCGTTCCCACCTTCAATGTGCCCGCCTCCGACCTTCCCTGCGGGCTGCTTGACCTGCTGGCGGAGAAGACCTCGGTATTTCCCTCGAAAGGAGAAGCCCGCAAGATGATTCAGGGCAACGGATTCTCGCTGAACAAGGAGAAAGTAACGGATATCCAGAGGACGGTGACTTCCGGGGACATCATAGACTCTAAGTACATCCTTGCCCAGAAAGGGAAGAAGGAATATTTCATCATCAACATCATCTGATATGGAAGGTCAGAGCACACGCCAGCTCAAGGTGGGACGCGAGATTCAGCGCCACCTGTCCGAGATTATCCGCAAGAAGGGGATGGGAGTCTTCGGCGGCGCGATGGTATCGGTGACCGAGGTGCGGGTCAGTCCGGACTTTTCGGTCGCGACGACCTATGTCAGCATCTTCCCATCGGCCAAGGCTGCGGAGGCGATGAAAGTGCTTGAGGACAATCTGAAGGCCATACGCGGAGAGCTTGGCAGGGAGGTCGCCGGCCAGCTCAGGATAGTGCCGGAGATAGCCTTCAGGCTGGATACCAGCCTCGACTACGCGGAGCACATCGAAGAACTCCTCAAGAAGTGATATCACTGCACATCGCGCTGCGCTACCTTTTCTCGCGCAAGGGTCACAACGTCATCAACCTGATATCGGCGGTGGCCGGTACCGGCATAGCCGTCGGCGTCGCCGCGCTCGTGCTGATTCTGTCCGTATATAACGGCTTCGACAGGATTGTCGAGGACAATATGGGCGAACTCGCCCCGGATTTTCTCATCGCGCCCTCCGAAGGCAAGTACTTCGTTCCGGACAGCATCGCGGAGGTCATCGCGGCCAATCCCGAAGTGGCGGACATAACCGGGGTGCTTGAGGAGAACGTCGCCATATCATACGGAAGCCGCCAGTCCGCCGCCGTCGCAAGGGGTGTGGACTCCGGCGCAGGCGACGATGAATGTCTGGTCGGCGCCGGACTGGCCTCCAGGAACAACATAAACCCCGCCCTTCTGTCCCCCATAAACATATGGTACCCGAGAAAGGACGCCGCGGTCCTGCCGCTCAGCCCCGAGGAAGCGCTTGGGAATGTGAGGGTGTTTCCTTCAGGCATCCTCCCGGCAGGCTCCGCATCCGAGGCGGGGCTTATAATCCTGCCGCTTGCGACAATGGAAAGGCTGCTCGGAAGAAGCGGCGAGGTCAGCGCCCTGTATGTCAACCTCAACCCCGGGACCAACCCGCGGCGGTTCTCCAGACGCCTGTCCGAAGTTCTCGGAGACGGATTCCTGGTACTCGGCAGAAAGGAGCAGAACAGGGCTCTCTACCGTATGATGCGCGGCGAGAAGGCCGCAATCGCGCTGATTCTCTTCTTCCTGGTGCTGGTGGTGGCCCTCAACATATACGGGTCCCTCACTATGCTCACCATAGAGAAAAGAGATGATATCTTTGCGCTTGAGGCCTGCGGCGCGTCAAAAGCCACAATCCGGAACATCTTCCTGTACAACGGGCTTGCCGTGAGCATGCTCGGGATGATTGTCGGACTCGCGGTCGGGCTTGCACTGGCGCTGCTTCAGATGCATACGGGCCTCGCGAAGATGCCGGGCACCTTTTCGACGGAAGCCTATCCGGTCGTCATCAAATTCACCGACATCGTTCTCGCCGCGGCCGGGGCCCTGCTTGCCGGGCTGACCGTCTCGTCGGCAGCCGCCCGCGGAGCCGCTAAACGGTCTTGAGAATTCTCCTGGACATAGGGTGAAGGTTGTTGCAGCGGCTCCCGATGTTCTTCACGAACCCGAGTCTGTGCCCGCGATATTTCAACACCAGATAGCCGGTCGGCACGTCCTTCAGCACCAGCGAATCCCTGTGCAGGAAATGCAGCGCCGTATCCAGATCAACGTCAACCTCCGGATAACAGCCGTCATACCCTATGCTGAGGGCATAATCGGCCGACGGCACAAAATCCCTACCCCTCATCTCCCCCTTGCAAACGCCGCTGCGGAGAGGGCGGAGCACATTGTAGTCCCTCGATGAAGAACCGGAGGGCGAAGTCTTGAGCATAGCCCCCACCCATTGGCCCTCGCCCGGCACTTCCCCGTCGTGGAGCAGGTTGCCGCTGCGGGTGGTCCTGACCCCGGATGAGCCGAACTCCTCCGACGGCGGCAATATCTCTCCCCCGAGCTCCGCGGCCGTCCACTCAAGATTTTCATCGTTCTCCCTGTCCTCATAGGTACAGGTCGAATAAACGAGCAGCCCGCCCTGCCTCAAGGCCGGAAACACGTCTGAGAGAATCCTGCGCTGCCGCTTTGCGCAAAGGTCAACAAGCGCGGGGCTCCATTGCTCCTCCGCCTTCGGGTCCTTCCTGAACATACCCTCACCGCTGCACGGCACGTCGGCAACAATCGCGTCGAAATAACCCGGAAGAGCCGCAAACGCGGCCGGGTCACAACCGGTCACCACCACATTGGGGTCGCCCCATATCGCGAGGTTGTCCAGCAGCACCCTCGAGCGCTCCCGCATAACCTCGTTGGCCACAAGAAGAAAATCATCGCCGAACCGTTCGCGCAGGCTCGCGGCAAGGTCGGTTGTCTTGCCTCCGGGGGCCGCACATAGGTCCAGAACCCTGAAACAGCGTTCCGGCACATACTTGCGGAACACGTGCCCCGCGAACATCGCGGAAGAGTCCTGGACATAATAGCAGCCCGCGTGGAAACGCGGGTCGAGGGTGAAAGCCGGTCTTGCGTCAAGCATCCTGCCGTACGGGCTCCAGGGCACGGAAGCCCCCTCGGGCCCGTCAGTTCCCTTGAATGGATTCAATCTTATCGCCACCGCGCTTTGACTCATCGGAGAAATGATTAAATTTGCAGACGCACAAAGTTACGCATTTTTCCGATGCAAAGAATATACTTCGAAAAGCGCTGCGTCATCATCTGCGAGCCCTCCGACCAGGCACTGTCCGACCCCAATTCGGTCGAGTTCCACGCCGGGGAGAGGCTCGGTATGGGTACGCTGGTCAAGATGTTCGAGGCCTCCGAATCATTGAGCCGCATATATATACCCGCCCGGGACACGGCGGAAACCTACCGCTGCCTGTGCTCCGAATTCCGCGAGGTCGACGCCGCCGGCGGGCTCGTGTCCAACAGGAGGGGCGACTACCTGCTTATCAACCGGAACGGCCTTTGGGACCTGCCGAAAGGCCATCGCGAAAAGGGTGAAGAGATGGAGGTGACAGCCCTGAGGGAGGTCCGTGAAGAGACCGGAGTCGATGAGCTGGAACTCCGCAAGCTCATCTGCGTGACCGACCACTGCTATCTGCGAGACGGCATATGGCACCTCAAGCATACCTGGTGGTACGATATGCTCTACACCAACCCGGTTGACCTCACCCCGCAGAGGGAGGAGGATATAACAAAGGCAGCCTGGGTTGCAAAATCCAGCCTGCCTCCATTCCTGAAGAACACCTTTCCTTCCATACTGGAAGTGTTCCGCGCCGCCGGCGTCTAGACTATCAGAAGCGCATCGCCGTAAGGGCCGAAGCGGTATCCCTCCTCCAATGCCACCCTGTAGGCTTCCATCACCTTGTCGAAGCCGCCGAAGGCCGCAACCGACATCAGCATTGTCGATTCGGGAAGATGGAAGTTCGATATGACCGCATCGGGAATCCTGAATTCATAGGGAGGGAAGATGAACTTGTTGGTCCACATATCGTTCTGGCGTATCTCCCCGTCGGTAGTCACATAACTTTCGAGAGCCCTGACCACCGTCACTCCCACGGCCACCACCTTGTGTCCGGCACGCTTCGTGGCATTTATCTGGTCGGCGGCCCGGTCGGTTATAATCATCCTCTCGCAGTCCATACGGTGCTTCGAGAGATCCTCGACGTCCACCTTGCGGAAATGACCTATGCCCATATGAACGGTTATGAAGGTCTTCTCTATATCCTTAAGTATCATCCGGTTGAACAACTCCCTGCTGAAATGCAACCCGGCAGCCGGGGCCGATACCGCACCCTCGTTGGCAGCGAATATCGTCTGGAAGTTCTCCGCGTCCGCGGGCTCCGGCTCCGCCTTCACCCATTCGGGGACCGGGGTGCGCCCCAGCGCAAAGAGAGCCTGCTTGAATTCCTCATAGGGTCCGTCGTACAGGAATCTCAACGTGCGCCCGCGGGACGTAGTGTTGTCTATGACCTCGGCCACAAGGCTTTCGTCGTCGCCGAAATAGAGCTTGTTGCCTATCCTTATCTTCCTTGCCGGGTCAACTATCACGTCCCAGAGCTTCTGCTCCCTGTTGAGTTCCCTGAGCAGGAACACCATTATGTCCGCGCCCGTCTTCTCCTTGCGCCCCGACATCTGGGCCGGGAATACCTTCGTGTCGTTCAGGACGAACCTGTCGCCCTTTTCAAAATAGTCTATGACATCCTTGAACTGCCTGTGCTCTATCTCGCCCGTGTCCTTATGGAGCACCATCAGGCGGCATTCATCCCTCCACTGCGTGGGGTTCTTTGCAATCGAGTCCTGGGGAAGTTCGAATCTGAATTGGGAAAGTTTCATATGAATATATTAAGCGAATACCTATTTATTACGTTTTACACTTGCGGAAAGTTTCACGTTTGTATAAATTTGTACCGAACTTAAAACTATGGAAGATGATGGATTCAGAATTCGAACGCATCAGCGCGTTCACACTCAACAGGGCCTTCGGCTATGAGCCCGGCATTCCCCACAGTATAATCGACAGTCTCGGCAGCGCGGGCGCCGTCTTCGCGATGAGCGACTCCGAACTGGACGACGCCTTCGGACGCTTCCCCAAAATCCGCAGCAGAATCTCCCGCAGGGAATGGGACGACTGCCGCAAGGAGAACCGTTCTCTCGAAGAGAACGGCTATCAGTTGCTCGCGGCAGGGGACGAATCGTTTCCAGCGGCCCTGCGCGAATGCCCGGATTCCCCCCTTGCCCTGTATGTCAGGAGCGGGACCCCCGCTGCAGAGGTCTTCTCCGGGCCCTGTTGCATATCGGTTGTCGGCACCAGGGACATCTCCCCCTACGGGCGGGAATGGTGCGAGAGAATAGTCAACGCCGTCTCCTTCTGCGCCACGAAGCCCGCCATATGCAGCGGTCTCGCGATAGGCGTTGACATCACCGCGCACCTTGCCGCCCTCGACTCGGGGCTGCCGACCATTGCCGTACTCCCCAACGGCATCGACGACGTGTACCCGCCCCGCCACTTCCGGTTCGCCGACAGGATCGCCAACTCTCCGGGGAGCGCCCTCATAACGGACTTTCCTCCCGGTACCGGGCCGCAGAAGAACACTTTCCTGCGGCGCAACCGCATCATCGCGGGCCTCTCTTCCTCGACCATACTCATCGAGTCGAAGATAAAGGGAGGAGGTATGATGACTGCCCGGCTGGCATTCGGCTATGGGCGCAACGTCTTCGCCCTGCCGGGAAGAATCGACGACGAGCGCTCGCAGGGATGCAACGAACTTCTGCGCCGGAAGATAGCCGAGCCGCTGACCGACCCCGGCACGGTCGGCGAGGCGCTCGGGCTGGGGCTGTTCGGCGGCCCGGACAAAGAGGACCTTCAAACGGTCATACTGCGCAGGTACGGCTCGTCCGCCGGTCCGGAAATGCTGGCCAGGCTCAAGACCGTCGCCCTGGCGATAAGGCGCGACCGCGGCTCCTCCGTCGAGCACCTCGCCGGAGTCCTCGGCCTCAGGTACGCCGACGTTTCCAGCGCCGCGGCCCTGCTTGAAAGCGACGGGATTGTGATAACGGATTTGCTCGGAAGATGCAGCATTAACCCTAAAATTATGTAAATTTGCCCTCGTGATGAGGTTTGTCGATACCCACTGCCATTTTTGCGACGAGGCCTGGGAAAGCCGCGAGGAGATTGACGCCGCGATTGCGCGCGCCGTCGCCGCCGGGGTTGACCGTATGATTCAGGCCGACATCGACTCGACCGACAGGCAGAAGATGTACGACCTGTGCGATGCGCACTCCGGCGTGCTGTTCCCGATGGTCGGGCTCTACCCCGGCTCCGTCAACGGGCGCTGGAGGGACGAGATTGACCTGATGCTTCCCTACCTGGAGGGCGGCAGGGCCGTCGCCGTCGGCGAAATCGGCCTCGACTACCACAACGGCGACACCTTCGCCGGGGAGCAGAAGGAAGCGCTGCGGGTCCAGCTTGAACTTGCCTCCCTGAAGGATCTTCCCGTCAACATCCATCTGCGCGATGCAACCGCCGACTTTGTAAGAATCATCCGCGACTGCCGTTCCCTGCACCTCAGGGGCAACATCCACGCTTTCAGCGAATCGGCCGAGACCTTCAGGGAGATATCACGCTGCGGGGACTGGTACGTCGGCATCGGCGGTGTGGTCACCTTCAAGAAGGCCTCGTTGCAGAATACGGTCAGGGACATACCTCTGGAGCGGATTCTTCTGGAAACGGACGCCCCGTATCTGGCCCCC
>JAKSJZ010000042.1 GCA_024401995.1 Bacteroidales bacterium | reverse complement strand
CGGCCGTTGCAGCGGCCGATCTGTGCGTCCCGTCTCGGATATCAATTAATTTTAAACAACTTTCCCAAGGCCACAGGCCCCCGGTCCTGCGACCGGGGGCTTTCCGGCGAGTGTCGTCTTCTCCGCGCTTAACCGTGGAGAGGAAAAGGTTTCCGCGTGTCAGTTCGCGACCGGGCAGTTCTCCACAACTTCGCTTTCGAACCTGACGCCGTCAACCGAGCGCAGCGGGGTCGCAGTCCCGCGGATACCTGTCGAGACCACGTTGCGCATTATGATTTCGCGGCCCTTTGCCCCGTGGGTGAGGTCAACGACTACCGGCTCGGTCAGGTCCCGTATTGCCACGTCGTGGATGCTGATTGTCCCCACGTCGCCGGGAGCGGGACCCCAGGCTGCGGGCTCAACCACCATCGCGAAGATGGTCTTGTGGTTGCCGCTGGTCCGGTGGGGATATACGCCGGGCCCGTAAATCTCGGTATCGAAGACCTCGAGCGACTCGACAGGTTGCATAAGTCTGAATCCGTTGCAGGAGGTATTGAGGCGGCAGTTCTTCACTACCACGTTCTCCCAGTACCCGCCGGCTATGCAGTCATCGCCCGTCTTGAGGTCGCATCCCTCTATGACGACGTTCTTTGCCCCTCTCATATGGACGCCGTCCCATCCCTGGCATATGCGCAGGTCCTTGTACAGTGCGTTTTCAATCTCATAACCCATTGTCGCGTAGTTGGCGGCGCAGTCAACCGTAAAGCCTTCGAGGCGCAGGTTGCGGCTTTCGGCGAACAGTATGGTATGAGGCCCTCTCATATGCTCCTCTCCCGTGGAATCGAAGACGTGCGAGCCGTCGAACCCTCCGGGTCCGGTGATGGAGACGTTCTCCACGCCGACTCCAAGTACAAGGGCCCTGTTCCACGCCGCGTCGCTGCTCACGTTGGAGTTGAGCGTCCCGGCGCCGCTGTCATAGCGGCTCATGTCCTTTGTGGGGATATACGAATCATAGGCCCCGGGGTCATCAACGCCCTTAATCGTGGCGCCCTCATCCAGGTGCAGGGTGATATTGCTCTTGAGGTGGACTGTCGAGGACAGGAATACTCCGGACGGGACAACCACGGTCCCGCCTTTTGCGACGGCGGCTATGGCCTTGTCGATAGCTTCGGCATTGTTCTCCGCCGAAGTGTCGGCCCCGAACTCGACGATGCTGACTGACTTGGGTGCGCAGGAGACCATCAATGCCGCTCCTGCCGCGAGGATTGCTGAAAGGATTCTGAAAGAGTGTGTCATAACGTATGTGTTTGAATTGGTAATTGTCAGGATATGCCCAGCAGGCTGTTCAACAGCGGGACCAGAAGGGAGGTGGTGAAGGCCATCAGCACTATGCAGAGCCCGCTGACCGCACCCTCTATGGAACCCAGTTCTATGGCGCGCCCTGTCCCGATACCGTGCGCCGAACAGCCCATTGCAACGCCTCTGGCTACCGGGTCGGTGATTTTGAGCAGCTTGAGGACGGCCGGGCCGAAGACGGCTCCCGTTACTCCGGTGAATACGACGGATATGGCGGTCAGCGGGGCGCTGCCTCCGGTAAGGGATACTATGTCCAGGGCGACCGGAGCCGTCACGGACTTGACTTCCAGCGATTTGATGAATTCGGCCGACGCTCCCGACAGGGATGCTGCGGCCCACACTCCCAGAATGCCTACAATACTGCCTGCCAATACTGCGGACAATATGGCGGCCAGGTTCTTCCGGACTATGTCCAGGTTGTCATACAGTCTCAACGCGAGCGCCACGACGCAGGGGCCGAGCAGGAAGTCGAGCAGCCTGTTCCCCTCCTTGTATGTATGGTAAGGGATTTTGAATATCAGCAGCACCCCTATTATGACCACCATGGCCGTTATGAACGGGTGGAGCAGGGAGATGCCGCTGCGCCGCTTGACAAACACTCCGAGCAGGTATCCCGCCAGGGTGAGGAGCAGCATCGCCGGCATATCGCACGCAATTCCGTTCATGCTTCTTTCTTTTTATGGAGCAGCGACGACACGGCCTTGTGCGTCAGCCCCGCGGATGAAAGCACAAGCAGCCAGCAGCCCGCAACCAGCGCCGCCCATAACCATATATGTGAGGAAAGCATCGCCCATTGATCGACAATCCCTATCGCAGGCGGCAGGAACAGCAGTGTCATATTGCGTGTGAGCAGGTCGGCGGCCTGCCGTATCCAGTCGGGCCTGACGAGCTTGAAGCGGAGCGCGAGGAAAAGAAGGACCATACCCGTTACGCTTCCGGGGAGGAAATTGCCGGTCAGGGCGGCCACAACCTCTCCCAAGACCAGAAAAGCCAGTATGATGGCAAAACCGACGAGTCCCATTCGCTGTAAGAGTACGTTGAGTTGCAAAGTTAAAAAATTTGGCAACAAATTTTTATATTTGTAAAGTTGACACTGAAACAACCAACCGCAATATGAAACACATTACGTTCCCCTTTTTGGCGTTGTCCGTTCTTGCGGCCGCCTGCAGCGCCGTGCCCGCACCGGAGGCGTGCGGCCCGGTCCCTTCGTCCAATCAGTTGAAAGTCCAGGATATGGAGACCTATGCGTTCCTCCATTATTCGCTCAACACCTATACCGATGCGGAGTGGGGTTACGGCAACGAATCCCCGGAGATTTTCAACCCGTCGAATCTTGATGCGCGCCAGTGGGCGCGGACCTGCAGGGCCGCGGGGATGAAGGGTATTATATTCACCGCGAAGCATCATTGCGGATTCTGTATGTGGCCTTCGGCCTATACGGAGTTCTCGGTCAGGAATTCACCATGGAAGAATGGGGAGGGGGACGTGGTGAAGGATCTTGCGGAGGCCTGCCGTGAGGAGGGGCTCAGGTTCGCCGTTTATCTGTCCCCGTGGGATCGCAATCACGCCGCTTACGGCGGCCCCGAGTATGTGGAGTATTTCCGCAACCAGCTTACGGAACTCCTCTCGAACTACGGCGATATGTTCGAGGTATGGTTTGACGGAGCCAACGGCGGCAACGGCTGGTACGGCGGCGCGGATACCGTCCGTCGTATCGACAAGGACACTTATTACGGCTGGGACGAGACATATGCGCTTGCGCGTTCATTGCAGAAGGATATTATCGTCTGGGGGGACAGCCGCTTCATCGCCGACTTCAGATGGATCGGCAACGAGAGCGGGTTCGCCGGAGAGAAGAACTGGTCTCTTCTGGAGAATGGTCGCAGGGCCGATATGGAGGAACTCGGCCACGGGCTCGAGACCGGAGACAGATGGGTGTTCCCCGAAGTGGACGTCTCGATCCGGCCGGGCTGGTTCTATCACGAGAGGGAGGACAGTCTGGTGAAGACGCTGCCCGAACTGATGGCGATTTACTACAAGTCCGTAGGCCGCAATTCCACCCTGCTGCTTAACTTCCCCATCGGTCGTGACGGTCTCATTCATCCGGTTGACAGTGCCCGCGGCGCGGAGTTCGCGGCGACGGTTGCCGGAGTGTTCGCGCACAATCTGGCCGAAGGCGCGAAGATAAGCGCGGACAACGTGCGCGGAGGGTCCCGCAGGTATGCCGCGGGCAAGGCGGTGGACGGGCGCCCGGATACTTATTGGGCCACCGACGACGGTGTCGTATCCGCAAATATGCTGATGGAGTTCGACGCGCCGACTGAGTTCAACCGTTTCGTGGCCGGAGAGTATGTGGCTCTGGGCCAGAGAGTGAAGGATTTCGCCCTGGAGGCCCTGGTTGATGGCGAATGGGTGGAGCTCAACGACATTTCCGGGACCGAAGACGCCACCACCACCATAGGGCGCAAGAGGATAATACGCTTCTCGACCGTGAAGGCGTCGGCGTTGCGTTTCAGCATCCTCGACAGCAAGGCCTGTCCGCTCATTTCCAATGTGGGAGTCTATTTTTCCAACGAGAAGGTGAATCTGTAGTATGGGACGCACGATATTCTGCGGAGCCGTTCTCTGTTCCGCGCTCCTGGTTTCCTGCGGCGGTCCTTCGTCGAAGGAGTCGCTTTCATACCATTTCAATGCCCCGGCCTCCCGGTGGGAGGAATGCCTTCCGCTCGGTAACGGGCGCATCGGGGCCACTTCGGACGGCGGAGTGTTCAATGAGAGCATTGTCCTGAACGAGAGTTCGATGTGGTCCGGCTGCCGGGACATAAACGAGAACACGGATGCCGTCAAATACCTGCCCGAAATCAGGGCGCTGCTTTTCAGCGGACGCAATGCGGAGGCGCAGAAGCTTATGTACGAGACGTTCACCTGTGCGGGAAAGGGCTCGAACCAGGGGGCCGGGTATGGGGCCACTTATGGCTCGTACCAGCTTTTCTCAAACCTGAGGATTGATTATGATGCTTCCGGAGAGCCGGAAGGGTATCGCAGGGAACTGGATATACAAAGGGCGGCAAGCACCGTGGAGTATTCCCTGGACGGGACTGATTTCCGCAGGGAGATGTTCGCCTCGTATGCCGACGACGTTACGGCGCTCAGCCTCACGGCTGCCCGCAGGGGGGCTTTGGGTTTCAGGATAACGCTGGACAGGGTCTCGAATGTCCGGACCGAACCCGGCTATGAGCCGGAGGTCCGCGCGGAGAATGGAGACCTTCTGATATCGGGCCGTCTTTGCAGCGGCAAGGAGGAAAAGGACGCCGAGGAACTGCAGGGGGTGAAGTATGAAGGTCGTGTCCGTGTCGTTCTTCCACGGGACGGAGAGGTCACTGAAGAAGAAGGGGCGCTGATGGTAAGCGGCGCGACGGAGGCGATAGTCCTCATCGCAATGGATACGGACTACGGCGGGGGCAATCCCCGCAGACAGGCGCTCCGGCAGGTGAGGAAGGCGTCGCACAAGTCCTGGACGAGACTTTCGCGACGTCACGAAAGGGGATTCCGCGAACTGTTCGACAGGGTTGACGTCGATTTCGGCCATCTTCCCGAAAGGGAAAGCCTTGACATAATGAGCAGGCTGAGGCTTTTCGACTGCGACCGCAATGACCCTTCACTTATCGAACTTTATTATCAGTTCGGGAGGTACCTGCTGATAAGCTCGACCCGTCCCGGTGCGATGCCGGCCAATCTTCAGGGCCTGTGGGCCAATACGATAGCGACGCCCTGGAACGGTGACTACCACCTCAACATCAATCTTCAGATGAATTACTGGCCCTCGGAGAGCGGCAACCTGGCCGAACTCCACGTCCCTCTCATCGACTGGACCATGCAGCAGGTTGAGAGCGGCAGGAGGACAGCGGAGGTATTCTACGGAGCGCGCGGCTGGGTGACGCATATCCTGGGCAATCCCTGGCAGTTCACCTATCCGGGCGAGCACCCTGCCTGGGGAGCGACCAACACTTCCGCGGCCTGGCTCTGCCAGCATTTGTTCCGCCATTACGAATACACTCCGGATGAGGATTATCTGCGCAAGGTCTATCCGGTTATGAAGGAGGCCGCCCTGTTCTTCGCCGATATGCTCGTGGAGGATCCTGAGAGCCACTGGCTGGTAACGGCGCCCACCACTTCGCCGGAGAATGCATACCGCCTGCCGGACGGGAGCGTGGTCGGTGTTTGTGCCGGGTCCACCATGGACAACCAGATAGTGCGCGAACTGTTCGGCAATGTCATCAAGGCTTCCGGGATTCTGGGAGAGGACGCGGATTTCGCCGCGCTGCTCGCTTCGAAGGCCGACAGCCTGATGCCCACCACGATAGGGCCGGACGGCAGGGTGATGGAGTGGCTGAAGCCTTATGAGGAGGTTGACCTCCACCACCGCCACGTCTCCCATATGTACGGACTGTATCCCGGAGACGAGATAACCGTGGACGGCACTCCCGAACTGGCGCAGGCCGCCAGGAAGACACTCGAGGTCCGGGGAGACAGGAGCACAGGGTGGTCGATGGCCTGGAAGATAAACCTGTGGGCAAGGCTTCACGAAGGCGACCACGCGTATAAGCTCCTGTGCGACCTGCTTCATCCCGTAAGTTCGTCGGGGTTCGACTACGGCCCGGGAGGGGGCACATATCCCAATCTTTTCTGTGCCCATCCCCCCTTCCAGATCGACGGCAATTTCGGCGGGTGCGCCGGTATAGCCGGTATGCTGCTGCAGAGCGGGCCGGACGGTTCGATAGAAGTTCTGCCGGCGCTTCCGAAGGCTCTGGGTAACGGCTCGTTCAAGGGCCTCTGCGCCAGGGGCGGGGCGGAATTGTCGGCGGAATGGAAGGACGGACGTCTCGAGAACGTGACGGTTCGGGCGCGTGTCGGAGGTGATTTTGACGTGAAGGGTGTCACTGACGGGCCGGTTCACCTCAGGAAAGGACAGAAACTGAAAATCAAATTATAGAAGAGTATGAAATCTTTTGGAAAGAAAATTTTTGCATTGGCGTTATGTGCCGTGCTTCCGCTGGCGGCTTTCGCTGCCGGCTCGGTCCAGAAACTTTGTTCCCCGGACGGCAGGATTGCCGTCGAGGTGAGTGAAGGTTCCGCGATAAGGTATTCCGTCTCGGTGGACGGTGACGTGGTGATAAGCCCTTCGGAAATATCGATGACCCTTTCGGACGGCAGGGTTTACGGAGGAGCGGCAAGGCACAGGAGCGTTGCCAGGAAGTCCGTCGATTCGAAGATAGAGGCTTCCGTGTACAGGAAGTCCGTCATAGAGGACAGATACAACCAGATGGTGCTCCTCTTCAATGGCTTCAAGCTCACGTTCAGGGCGTATGACGACGGCGTCGCATACCGCTTCGAGAGTCTTTCGAAAAAGCCCTTCGAAGTGAAGTGGGAGAAGGCGGAGTTCGCTTTCCCGGTGGACTGGAAAGCCTATATCCCCTATGTCAACCAGAATGTCAGGAAAGGCCTGGAGGGGCAGACACACAATTCTTTCGAGAACGTGTATGCCTACGGCAACGTCTCCGGCTGGGATGAGACCCGCCTGGCTTTCCTTCCCCTTATGGTGGAGGCTCCCAAGGGCGTGAAGCTCTGCATTACCGAGGCCGACCTGTTGAACTATCCGGGTATGTTCCTCTATAACGGAGACCATACGACCGCGCTCAGCGGATATTTTCCGAAATATCCTCTCGAGAGGTCCACGGGCGGCGGAGACGGCAGGTCCCTGTATGTTGACAGGGCCGCCGACTATATTGCAAGCTTTCAGAGCGGTTGTGCCTTCCCCTGGAGGGTTGTGGGCATATCCAGGCACGACCGGGAGATGGCGGACAACGATATGGTTTACCGTCTTGCCTCCGCACCGGACCCTGCGGCGGACTTCAGCTGGGTGAAGCCCGGCAAGGTGGCCTGGGACTGGTGGAACAGCTGGAACGTTTACGGAGTCGATTTCGAATCCGGAGTCAACAACGAGACCTACAAGTACTACATCGATTTCGCGTCGGCCAACGGCATAGAGTACATCATTATGGATGAGGGGTGGTCCAAAGGTTTCGAAGACCTCTTCCACGTCGTGCCGTCAATCGACCTGGAGGAGCTTGTCGCCTATGGGCGCGAAAGGAACGTGGGCATTATACTCTGGGCCGGATACAGACCTTTCGACAAGGATATGGAGGAAGTCTGCCGCCATTATTCGGAGATGGGAATAAAGGGCTTCAAGGTGGACTTTATGGATGCCTGCGACCAGCTGGTCGTTGACTTCCACCGCCGCGCCGCCGCCACTACCGCCAAATACGGGCTTCTTGTGGATTTCCACGGAACCTACAAGCCTACCGGCCTTTACAGGACATATCCCAACAATATCAACTATGAGGGAATATATGGCCTGGAGAATATGAAGTGGGATCCCAGGACCGATCAGGTTACCTATGAGACGATATTGCCGTACGTGAGGTTCTTCGCCGGGCCGGCGGATTATACCCAGGGAGCTATGCGCAACGCGACCAGGGAGAATTACCGCGCTGTCGGCAGCGAGGCGATGAGCCAGGGTACGCGCTGCCGCCAGCTGGCGGAGTACGTGGTATTCTCCTCGCCGCTCAATATGCTCTGCGACTCCCCCTCCAATTATATGCGCGAGCCGGAGTGTACGGAGTTCATATCGAAAGTCCCCGAGATTTGGGATCAGACAGTCGCTCTGGACGGCAAAGTGGGCGAATACGTCGTAATCGCAAGGAGAAAGGGGGATACCTGGTATGTGGGCGCGATGAATGCCTGGGAGCCTATGGATTTGGAAATAAGCCTGGACTTCCTGGGGAGGGACGCTTCCGCGGCCACTCTTTACGTGGACGGGGTCAATGCCTCCAAAGCCGCCAGGGACTATAAGAAGAAGGAAGTCAACCTGTCCGGAGAGAAGACGCTCAAGGCTCATCTGGCTCCCGGAGGAGGATTCGTGGCCGTGATAGAATAATTGTTTGCATAACTGGAACCGTATGAAGAAGACATTTTTGTTTGTGATGGCCCTGTGCCTCGGAGCATCGGCGTTCGCGAAGAATGCGAAACCGTTTGTGGTCCCGGAACTCAAGGAGTGGAAGGGTGCCGCATCAGGGGAGTTCGTGCCCGCGGAGTCGATGAGAATAGTGTGTGGCGAAGACTCCGTCCTTGCTGTCGGCAAGCTCCTTGCCAGGGACTGGGCCGTAATGTTCGGTGGCTCGGAGCCGCAGGTGGTGAAGGGCAGACCCGCCAGAGGTGACATATCCCTTGTTGTCAGGAAGGAAAGAATCCCCGGCGGGGAGGGATACTCGCTCGGAATTGCTCCCGGAGGTGTGACCGTGGCGGCGCAGACGCTTCAGGGCCTTTATTGGGCCACACGTACCGTTCTTCAGATTGCGGACCGTTGCCCGGCACGTTCGATGCCCGCCGGAACGGTCAGGGACTGGCCCGACTATTCCGTGCGCGGACTTATGATAGATGCGGGACGCAAGTTCATACCGCTCGACTATCTGGAGGACCTTGCAAAGGTTATGTCCTACCACAAGATGAACACGCTTCAGATCCATCTTAATGACAACGGGTTCAAGCAGTTCTTCGGAGGGGACTGGGGGCGCACCTATGCCGCTTTCCGCCTCGAGTCGGAGACTTATCCGGGGCTTGCCGCCAGGGACGGATACTATACGAAGGAGGAGTTCGGCCGTTTCCAGGACTGGGCGGCGGAGATCGGAGTAAAAGTCATCCCCGAGATAGACGTGCCGGCCCACACCCTTGCCTTCACCCATTACAGGCCGGAACTCGGCAGCAAGGAGTACGGAATGGATCATCTGGACCTGTTCTATCCGGGGCTTTATCCTTTCTTCGATAACCTGTTCAGGGAGTATCTCGAAGGGGAGAACCCCGTTTTCAGAGGCAATATCGTGCATATAGGTACCGACGAGTATTCCAACCGCGATCAGGCTACGGTCGAGAAGTTCCGCGAGTTCACGGATCACTATATCAGGTATGTCGAGAGTTTCGGCAAGACCGCCTGCGTGTGGGGATCCCTGTCATATGCGAAGGGTACCACTCCCGTCAAGGCGGATGGAGTGGTGCTCCAGAGCTGGTCGAAGGACTTCGCCGTCACCGAGGATATGCTGAAGGCGGGGTACGACATAATCAGCATTCCCGACCGGTATGTGTACATAGTGCCGGAAGTCGGGTATTATTACAATTATCTGAATACGGAATGGCTGTATGAAAACTGGACGCCTGTCCATATGGTGGATACGGTCTATGAGGAGCGTCACCCCGGTATTCTCGGCGGTATGTTCGCCGAGTGGAACGATCATTGCGGCAACGGCATATCCGTCCAGGATATCCATCACCGTATGGTTCCGGCCATCAGGACGATAGCCGTGAAGACCTGGAACCCGGCGCCGGTTCTGCCCTATGCCGAATTTGCGGAGGGTGTCCGGAGTTTGCGTGAAGCCCCCGGAGTCAACCGGCTTGCAACGGTGGGTGAACCCGGTCAGACGGTGCTTGCCATTGACAAGGTGGTCCCCGGACAGGAGTTGCCCGTGCGTGAGATAGGGTATGGCTATACCGTATCCTTCGACCTGACGGCTTCCGCGGAGGACAGGGGTACCGTGCTGTTCGACTCGGGTAATGCCGTCTTCTACCTGTCCGACCCCGTGAGCGGGATGTTCGGATTTGCGCGCGACGGCTATCTTTATACCTTCGGATACAGGCCCTATCCCGGCGAGAAGGTGAGGATATCGGTGGAGGGGGATAACAGGTCCACGTCCCTTTACGTGAACGGTGAACTGTTCGAAACCCTGGATATCAGGAAGCAATTCCATGCAGGGGCGGACCGTCCGACCTATCAGGTCCGCACCCTTGTGTTTCCGCTTTGCAAGGCCGGGGAGTTCCGCAGCGCAGTGAGCGGACTTGAGGTTATGAACTATAAAAAACATTGAAAATGAGAAGAACTTTTTTTATTGCGGCGCTGGCGCTGCTTTGTCCGGTGCTGTGCCCGGCTGCCGGATATGATATTTACCCCGTGCCCCACACTCAGGTCTGCTCCGCGCAGAAGGCCTCTTTCTCCGGGGAGGTTGTGATTGTAAGGGATGCGTCCATCGACGAGGCGACTTTCAACAGGGCCGTGCAGGTGCTTTCCGAGCGCGGGCTGAAGACAAGTACGGCTCCGGTTGAGGTCAAGGGGAAGTCGAATCTTATCCTCGGAGTCAATGCGGAGAACGGGATGGCCGACAGGTATGCCGGCAGGATGGGCCTTTCGCGCGAGGTGTTCTATCTCGACGGCAAGTTCGACCGTCATATCCTGAGCCTTGCCGCCGACAGGAACGGGCTCGCCCAGGTGCTTGTGCTCGGCGAGAACACCGATGCCGTATTCTGCGGCCTCGCTTCCCTCGAGCAGATTCTGGACGGAGGGGTGGACGGCCTCGAATGCGTCGATATCCACGACTATGCCGACATCCGCAACAGGGGCATCATCGAGGGCTACTACGGAATGCCGTACAGCGCTGCCGTGACAAAGGACCTCTTCCGCTTTATGGCCCGCTACAAGCTCAATACCTATATGTACGGCGCGAAGTCGGACCCCTACCATTCCGAGTTCTGGTCGGAGCCGTATCCCGATGAGATAACCCCGGAGCAGGAGAGAATCGGCTATCTTTCGAAGGCGATGATGAAGGACATCACCGGCGCGGCGCACGCGGCCAAGGTCAACTTCATCTGGGCCATACACCCGGGGACGGCTTTCTGCAATCCGGCCGACGCCGACGTCAACTCCCGCATAATGTCGAAGTTCGAGAGTATGTATGAACTGGGAGTAAGGCAGTTCGGAGTATTTGTGGACGACGTGGGCGTGCCTTCGGACGAGTCGGTGCTCAAGCTGGGCGCAGACCGTCTGACCGACCTTCAGTCCAGGTTGGACAGCCGCTGGAATGCCGCGGGCACCGCACCGGAGGATACCGTGAAGCCTCTCCACTATGTGCCCCAGCTCTACGCCTATTCGTGGGTGCCGCGCAGGACGGCCCGCAAGTTCTTCGAATCGCTGCGCCCCACACCCGCCAAGATTGACATCTACATAACCGGGAGGGCCGTCTGGACCGTGCCCAACAACGAAGACCTCGCTCTGGTGAAGGAGTTCCTGGGCAGACCGGTCAGCTGGTGGTGGAACTACCCCTGCAACGACAACGATATGAACAAGGTCTTCACGATGGATATGTATTCCAACTTCCGCGACGAGTCCCATATCGAGCCGCTCTCCAGGATGGAGCCTCTGAATGGCGCCGGCACCCTTATCATCAATCCGATGCAGCAGGGGGAGCTTTCGAAGGTGAGCCTTTTCAGCGTGGCCGACTATGCGTGGAACAATGCCGCGTTCAACAATGAGCAGAGCTTTGCCGCCGCGATTCCTGCGGTCTTCGGCAGGGAAAGGGCGGAAGCGTATGCGACCATCGCCCCGTATCTGCGGTATTTCGACGAGGATGTCCTTTCCATCGACGTGCGCAACTACCGCGCGTCCGTGAGGGAGGGCCATCCCAGACCTGCGGCCCTTGTCGGGAAGCTGTCCGGAGTCATAGCCGTCTGCGGCGAAATCAAGGCGCTGGAGACTTCCTCCTGCGAGTCGGACAGGCTGATGTGGGAGGACATACGTCCGTACGTCCTCAAGCTCGAGGCCCTGTCCCGTGAGGCTGTGACTCTCCTGTCGGGCGGGGAACCCTCGGACATAGACTTCGATAACGACCCTGCGTTCAAACTCACCCTGATTATGGGTATGGGCAAGGACATAACCCTTTCGACAATCACGGCGGAGCCCGCGGCACGCGTGCTCACCCCGCTTGTAAAGGAACTGCGCGAGGCCAGGTAGTGGCGCGGAAGACAGGGGCCCCGACGGGCCGGAAGGTGTAGGAGATAGGCCCTTCGGGGCCCCTGTCTCCACG
>JAKSJZ010000041.1 GCA_024401995.1 Bacteroidales bacterium | reverse complement strand
CGGTAGATCGTCCGACCCCTGCATCCGAAATCACGAAATTGAGCGTCGGGGAAATGGAGAGCCTTGTGAAGCCGCTTGTCGGCGAGGGCTTCGACGTGAGCATCTACGGCTGATACCTTATGTCCGACAGATAGAGGGCATATCCCGGCACGGACTCGCCGGCGGCGCACCTGTCTCCCTTTGCAAGCAGGTCCGCGACGGACTCGGGGCTGCGCTTGCCGCGCCCCACTTCTATGAGTGTCCCGACAATGGCCCTTACCATATTTCTGAGGAACCGGTCCGCCGTGACGGTGAACACCCACCTCGTATCGTCCCCGTCATCGACGCGGCTCCACCGCGCCTCGGCTATCGTGCATATCGAAGTCCTGTTGTCGGCTCCCGTCTTCTCGAAGCAGCTGAAGTCGTGGCGTCCCACGAGCAGCTGCGCCGCCCTGTTCATCGCCTCGAAGTCCAGCACCGGGTAGGCGCAGAGGTACGAGCCGGAGCGCAAGAAGGGGTTCTTCGTCCGGTGGACGTAGTAGCGGTAGGTACGGCTGACGGCCCCGAATCTTGCGTGGAACTCGTCCTGCACGGCTTCAATCCCCAATACGGCAATCTGCTCCGGGAGGATGGCGTTGAGCCTGCGGCGGAGATCCGCGCAGTCCAGGCCGTCGCGCGAATCGAAATGGGCGACGTAGTACGATGCGTTGACGGCGGTATCGGTCCTGCCCGCCCCGACGACGTCCGTGTCTTCCTTGAGCAGGGTCGAGAGGGCTTCCTCCAGAGCCTGCTGTACGGTGGGGGCGTCGTTCTGGCGCTGCCATCCGAAGAAGGCCGATCCGTCATAGCACAGGTTGATTCTGTATCTCATCAAGGTCGGATTAACGGCCGCTGTTGCGGACAAGTTCCCGGATTGCGGCGTTGAGTTTGCGGGCCCCGGCAAGGGCCTTGATGTCGAGGTGAATCCTGTAGCGCCAGTGATGGCCTGAATCCGCGGGCATATTGATGCGCTCCGAGTCGAAATCCTTCCTCCTTTTCGCCGCATCCAGCGCGAGATAGTCCTGGATGGGGTTGATTGTCAGCATCGAATCCGAGTTGAAGTGTGCCGCCAGAACGTTGTAAACCTCTTCCGGGGGCATATCGCGGCCTTCATTGGCATTGGCATACTGCATCCGCAGAGTTTCCATATCGTGGGACGAAGTCGCGCAGACGGACAGCGCCGGCCAGGGACGTCCCTTGTCCATCATTGCCATCTCGAGCGAAAGTATGCCGAGGTCTTCCATAACCCCGCTGACGCACTCCGGCACCATTCCGAGGTCCTCCCCGCAGGCCAGCATACCGGTCGCGGACAGCAGTTCGGGGAGTTTCTTCATCGCGTTGCGCCTCCAGAAACTGTCGTTGCGGTGGTAGAAGAAGTCGTCATACAGGGCATCGAAGCGTTCTTTCTGCCACCACTCGAGTCCAGAAGTGTCGGGACTGATGCGGGGTTGCCAGCATCCCTTGTTGCGCGGGTCGGGAAGGAAGAGCCCTTCGAGAGGAAGATACATCGCCTCAATCTCGTCCTCCGTGTAGGGAAGGGCCGGGTTGAAATGGCCGAGCGAACCCCTGCCCGAGTCGGCGGGAATCTCCCAGATGCGGAAGAATCCCAGTATGTGGTCAATCCTGAATGCGTCGAAGTATTTCGACATATGGCGCAGGCGTGCCTTCCACCAGGCGTAGTCATCGCGGGCCATCTCGTCCCAGTTGTAGGTCGGGAAGCCCCAGCACTGGCCTTCCGTGCTGAAGAAGTCGGGCGGAGCCCCCGCATAGGAGTCGAGGTTGAAGAACTCCGGATGGAAACGGGCGTCGGCGCTGTCGGCGCTCACGCCTATCGGGAGGTCTCCCTTGAAGTGGACTCCCTTCCTGCGGGCGTGCTTCACCGCCTCGGTGAACTGGAGGTCCAGATGGTACTGTATCCATTTCCAGAAAAGCGGAGAATCACCGTCCCTTTCCGCACAGAACCCGGCGTACTCCTCCAGCCATATCGGACCGTTCTCGCCGTCGAACTTGCGGAAGGCATCGAGCGCGCAGTCATCGGCTCCGTGCTCTTCGTAGGCCTTGCGGATGAGGGCCATCTTCTCCTTGAACACCCGCGGGTAGTCTATCTCCGCCAGGGCGTTGAGATCATCCTGCAATTTCTTGACGCGGGGGGTGAACCGCACTCCCAGTTTGGACAGGTTGACATACAGGGGATGAAGTGCGAAACTCGATGCCGGGCCGTACGGATAGGAGTCTTCCCATCCGCCGTGGCGGGTTGTGTCCGTGACTGGCAGCAACTGGATGATTTTCAGGCCGACGGAAGCGGCCCAGTCGGTCAGCGGGATCAGGTCGGAGAGCTCTCCGATGCCGAAGTCGCCGGCCGTCCTGAGGGAGAATACCGGTACTGCCAGTCCGGCGGCCTTGAATCCCGGCTTGTCGAAGTCGGGGACCTGGTGACTGCGGATGAAGGGGCTGCCGGGGAACGGGCAGTCTATCCAGCGGTCGTGAATCTTCATCGACTTTCTGCCTGCCGGGACATCTGCGCTGTGGGATGTCCATTCCACCCTGCCGATAAGGCCGTCGCGCATCAGCAGGTACCCGTAGTCTTTCAGGTCATCGGGCCCGGCTTCCAGGGTGATGCTCCACAGGCCGCCGTCCTCCCAGTTCATCGGGTACTTCCTGCCGCCCAGACGGAGCGATATGGTCTCGCCCCACCTTGTGTTGTATTCTATCGAGAATGTAATCTTCATATTTTCCTGAATGATATTGCCACTCCGCCGCCCGGAGCCATACGGACGTGAACTGTGTCGGATGACGAGACGGTTCGGGGGCTGATTGTGTAAGCCTGGGGATTGGTCCTGTAGTCCGCGTCGGGGGCATCCTCATAGAAGACGGCTTCGTATTTTCCGCTGCCGAGGAAGTCCAGGTCAATGTCGAACTCCCTGGCGTTCTCGTCGGTGATTCCTCCGAGGAACCAGGTGTCCCTTCCGGCGCTGAATTCCTTCGCGCTTCCGGAAAGTGTCTCCTGGCGTGGCCGGCGGGCCACAATGATATAGTCTCCCGGCTCGGCATCCAGGTACCGGCTCTCATACCAGTCCGCCGCCACGTCCTTTATGAACTGGAAGGCATCGGGGAACTGTGCGTAGTGCTCCGGAAGATCGGCGGCCATCTGCAGCGGCGAGTACATCGTAAGGTACAGGGCCAGCTGGTTGACGATTGTGGCGTTGACGTGCGAAGTGCTGTTGCACCATTTGGAAAGTTCCTGCTCGAAGATGCCGGGCGTGAAGTCCATGGGCCCGCCGTTGAGGCGGGTGAACGGGAGAATGGTGACGTGCTCCGGCACCGTGCCTCCGAATGCCTGATACTCCGTGCCTCTCGCGGACTCGTTGCCTATAAGGTTGGGATAGGTGCGGCAGAGGCCCGTAGGGCGTATGGCCTCGTGGGCATTGACCATAATGTGATGGTCGGCCGCACGGGTCACGGCATACAGATAGTGGTTGACCATCCACTGGCCGTAGTGGGTCTCGCCGAAGGGGAGGATATCCCCGACGTATCCGGACTTGACCGCGTCGTACCCGTAGCGGTTCATCAGACTGTATGCTTCTTCCATATGGCGCTCGTAGTTGCGTATGCTGGCCGAGGTCTCGTGGTGCATTATAAGCTTTATGCCCTTCGAATGGGCGTAGGCGTTGAGGGCTGCAATGTCGAAGTCGGGATAGGGGGTGACGAAGTCGAATACGTCCTCCTTGTTGCATCCGGCCCATTCCTCCCAGCCTGTGTTCCATCCTTCGACCAATACGGCGTCGAAGCCGTTCGCAGCGGCAAAGTCGATATACTTGCGTACGTTGGCGTTGTTGGCGCTGTGGCGGCCGCAGGGCTCCGCCGAGGCATAGTCGAACTTCTTGAGGTCAACCGAACTTGCGGAGGTGTAGTTCCACGAACCGTAGCCCGATATCATCTCCCACCATACGCCCATATACTTGACGGGATGAATCCAGGCCACGTCTTCATAGGCACAGGGCTCGTTGAGGTTGAGAATCATTCTCGACGACAGCTGGGCCGTTGCCGATTCGGCAACCTGGACAGTCCTCCAGGGGCTGTTGAACGGGGTCATCAGGTGGCCCTTCCAGCCCTGGGCGTCGGGTGTGAGGTGCGACAGGAGTCTCTTTCCGTTGCATACCAGATGCATACAGGGATAGTTGACAAGCGCCGCTTCGTGGATATTGACGTAAAGCCCCTCCGGAGTCTTCATCTGGAGGCTGGTCTGCACGCCTTTGGTGCTGAATGGCGTGGATCCGGTGTCGTGGCGGCTCAGGCGCTTCCTCATATGGGATTTGACTTCGCTCAGACGCGAGGTCGTATATTCGTATTCCTGGGTGTCATAGTCGCCCGGAATCCACCACGCCAGATTGTCCGAGGCGCAGTTGAACTCGCTCAACTCCTCCTTGACCACGAAGTGGGTAAGTTTCTGGCCGGAGGGGAACTCATACCTGAATCCCAGCCCGTCGTCGAAGAGCCGGAAACGGATGTTCATAAGATCCCCGTCCTTCTGGTGGCGCAACTGGACGAGAAGTTCGTTGTAGTTGTTGCGGATATTGTGCTCCTCGCCCCACACCGGACTCCAGGTCTCGTCAAAGGAAGAGGCGGAACTCCTGACAATCTCGAAGCCGCTGTCGAACCTGCGCGGGCCGGTCTTGTCTTTCTTCAGGATTCTAACCCCTCTGCGGAAGAACTTCCCGGCCTTGAGTTCCGAACGCAGTTCGTATCCCAGCGAGGAGGGAAGAATCACCTTTGTACCCTTGTGGGAGAGCGAATAGGTTGGGCATCCTCTGCGGGACAGGGTGAAGGTCATTTTCAGCGCTCCGTCCGGAGAGTTCAGCGACAGGGTGTTTCCGTCCGCCGCCGGCGCTCCGTCCCGGTCCAGGATGTCGCGCAGGGCCTTGAGCGTCGGAGCGGGGCCTTCGGCCTTAAGCCTCTCAAGGGTGAGGGCCTTCATCGCTTCTCTCAGAGCGGAGGCTTTAGCGGGGGCGGACGTATCCCATTCGGCCAGCAGCAGACGGGCTTTCTCCACGTCCTGAAGGCCTTGGACAAGGTTCTCGAAGCGCACGCTCCGCTGCCCGTCGGGATAAATCATATAGCAGTCGCCCGCCGCCCAGGTGCGGAATCTCGCATCCTTCAACGGGTCTTCCGTCCAACTGTTGAACGCCCAGCGCAGGTACCCGTCATAGCCTTTCGCGAACGCAATCCAGGGCAGCCACGCGGCTTCGAGCGGATCGCTTGCAAGGAAGGTGTTGGGATACCTTTCGGAGCAGCAGGTGTAGTAAGTGGATATCTTTCCGGCGGCCCGCCTCGCCTCCACAACCCCTTCGGGGAAGTTCCTGTGCATCGAGATGCAGAGGTCGTCTATGTCGTCCGCTATGGATTCGTGGTAGTTCCCGGCAAGGGCCACCTTGAAGTCCGGCTCCACGCTGCGTATCAGCGAGAGCGCCTCCTTCATCGCCCGTTCCGGCCTTTCGTCCATCGCTATATGGGTGATGTCGAACCAGCCCTTCGCGCGCAGATGGTCGGCGAAGTCCTTTATGAACGGGGCCCAGTATGCCGCGTATGCCTCCGTACCGGGCTCGGCCACCACCGTCCCGGGCGTACCGTCGGCATTGATGAAGTCGAAACTCAATGCCCAGGGAATCAGGGAGTAGCAGTTTATCTGCCTGTCTATTCCGAGCGAGAACATGAATTCCACCCACTTGTCGAATACCGTATAGTCGTAGGACCAGCTGCCGTCCGCAGCTTTTGTTTTAAGGACCATAGGCCCGAAGGGATCGAAGGTCTGGCCGTTCCAGGGCCTGTCTATGAGGGTCGCCGTCACGACCTTCTGACCTGCTTCCGCCAGGGGGCGGAACACCTTTTCCATCGCCTTGAAGTGCTCCTCGCTCCAGAGTTCGACGCCGTGGTAGCGGGCTACGGAATACGGGTTCTGCCACAGGTCCAGATGGAAGGGCCTTTCGTGAGCCGGGGTGAGGGTGCGTTCCGAGACTCTCAGCGAGTATTTGAGGCGGCTGACCGTCAGAAGGCCGCGTCTGAACTTCAGGCAACCCGTATAAACCCCTGCGGGGGCGTCTGCGGGTACGTTGACCGCCAGCCATACCTTCGCGACTCCGCCTCCGCATACGCTCACGGGGGCTTCGCTGATAAGGTCGGGCACGTGTATGGCCTTGAAATTCACCGTATCCCTTTCGCCGCACTGGCTGTAGCCTTCCGCCAGTTCGTCGCCTGTCACGTTCACGAGGAATCCAGTCTCGACGGCTCTGATTCTGCTGCGGCCGTTCTTCAGGGGAGATGGCTTGACGCGCAGGGAGGCGGCATCGCGGCCGGCCTTGAAGCAGGCCCCGGCACAGACTCTTTCGCCCCTCCACGCGTCATATGCGGAAGGCTCAGACTCCCATCTGGCCGAGTCTGTTCCACAGGATGATAAAATGACTGAAATGGCGGTCAGAACCGCGGGGAATGTGGTTCGAAAGGTTATCATAGATAGTGTCCAATTTTCGGAAATTTAGTCATATTATGGCTCAAATACAAGTTTTATCCCATAATTTGGGTATATTTGAAAAAATTTCAATACCACATAATATGTCACAGAAATTCAGAACCGGCAGCGATCTGATTGGCGAAAAGCAGATTCCCGCAGACGCTTTGTACGATGTCCAGACCTTGCGTTGTCTGGAGAACTTCAACATCAGCCATTTCCATCTCAACGAGTATCCCGACTACCTCAAGGGGCTGGCCGTGACCAAGATGGGCGCCGCGGAGGCGAATCACGAGCTCGGCCTCATAACCGATGAGGTTTACGGGGCCATAATGCAGGCCTGCCGTGAGATATTCGACGGCAAGTTCGCCGAGGCTTTCCCCATCGATATGATACAGGGCGGAGCCGGAACGTCAACCAATATGAATGCAAACGAGGTCATAGCCAATCGCGCGCTCCAGATTCTGGGCCACGAACTGGGCGAATTCAAATACTGCTGGCCCAACGATGACGTCAACCGCAGCCAGTCCACCAACGACGCGTATCCCACCGCGGCTCATCTGGGCCTTTATTTCACCCATCTGGAGTTGAAGAAGCACCTGCGCGCCCTGGTTGATGCCTTCCGCGCCAAGGAGAAGGAATTCGCCCCCATCCTGAAGATGGGCCGCACCCAGCTGGAAGACGCGGTTCCGATGTCCCTCGGCCAGACTTTTGGAGGGTTCGCTTCGATTCTTGAGGATGAGTTCCTCCATCTCGACGAGGCTGCGGCCGACTTCCTTACCGTCAATATGGGAGCCACCGCAATCGGAACGGGTATCTGTTCCGAGCCCGGCTATGCACAGAAGTGTGTCAAGGCCCTTGCTAAAATCACCTCCTGGCCCGTAAGGCTTGCGGCGGACCTTGTCGGGGCGACTTCCGACACCTCCAGTCTTGTAGGCTACAGCGCCGCGCTCAAGAGGCTTGCGGTCAAGGCCTCCAAGATAAGCAACGACCTCAGGCTCCTGGCTTCGGGTCCCCGTTGCGGCCTGGGAGAGATAAATCTTCCCGAGAAGCAGCCCGGCTCGTCCATTATGCCGGGCAAGGTCAACCCCGTCATCCCTGAGGTTATGACGCAGATATGCTACAAGGTTATGGGCAACGACGTCTGTGTCACGATGAGCGGAGAGGCCGCCCAGATGGAACTTAACGCTATGGAACCCGTTATGATTCAGTGCTGCTTTGAGAGCGCCGAACTGCTTATGAATGGATTCGACACCCTCCGCGTCAACTGCATCGAAGGCATCACCGCGAATGCCGAGCGCTGCGAGCAGTATATCAAGGGGAGCATAGGCATCGTCACCGCGCTCAACCCCATCATAGGCTACAAGCATTCCACCAAGATTGCCAAGAAGGCCAAGGAGACGGGACGCGGGGTTTATGAGCTGGTGCTCGAAGAAGGAATCCTTTCGAAGGAGGAGCTCGACGAGATACTCAAGCCCGAGAATATGATTCGTCCGGTGAAGCTTGATATCAAGCCCAGGAAGTAGCCGGCTACTGACTGGCTTTCAAACCGAGAAGCGACCGTATCCGTACGGCCGTTTCTTTTTTGTCGCGTCCGCTCGTGCAGATGTGGACGGGAGCCTGCTCATAGATGGGGAGCCTGGCCTTGTAGATGTTTTCCGTGCCGGCGCCGAGCAGGGGCCGGGGCTTCGAGGCGGGGGAGAAACGATTAAGAATCTCTTCCAGGGGGCACTGTAGATATACGCAGGTGGTCTTTTCAAGCACCTTGCGCCTTGAGTCGTCCCTGAGGGTGGCGCCGCCTCCGAGCGCCAGTATCAAGTTTTCGCCGCCCGCCCCGTCTATAACTTCGGACAGAACGAGCGCTTCGATTTCCCTGAAGGCCGGTTCGCCATCGTCGGCGAAGATATCGCTTACGGTCCTGCCTTCCCGTCTCTCGATTTCTTCATCGAGGTCCAGGAATTTCCATCCCAGCTGTCGGGACAGTTCCCGACCGACGCTGGTCTTCCCGCAGCCCATAAAGCCGGTGAGGCAGACGGTCATCGCTTGATGATAGGTTCTTCCAGGCCGTATCCCTTGCGCTTGTCCTCATACTTGAGGAGGATTGACAATAGGAATGCCAGCACCCCGAAGGAGGAGAATACTATCATCGGCCACAGATATCCTCCTGTGGACTGACGCAGGGACCCAATCATCATCGGCACGAGGCAGAGGCCTATGTTCTGGACCCAGAAGATGAGGCAGTAGGCCGACCCGAGAATCTTCTCGTCGATAATCTTGGGGACGGAGGGCCAGAGGGCGGCCGGCACAAGCGAGAAACTTATGCCCAGAACGGCGATCAGAGCCACCGCAAGAACCTTCGAGGGGAGGGCCGGCAGCAGGAATGCGAAACTCAGGTGGCAGAAAATCATTATGACGGCTCCCGCCATCAGCATCGAAGCCCCTTTGCCGCGCCTGTCGAGGAATATGCCCAGCAGCGGGGTCAGGCACATGGCCAGTATCGGGAAGCAGCTGAACATCCTGGCGGCAGTCGCCGCATCGATGGCCAGGGTTTCCTCCAGGAAGTTGGTGGCATAGCGCTGGAAGGGGAAGATGGCGCTGTAGTACAGCACGCAGAGCAGGGCCACAATCCAGAACATCTTGCTCTTGAAAATTGCGCCGAGGTCGCTGACGTGGAATTCCTCGTCGTCGGCCGTCTCCCCGCTTTCCATCCCGGCCTGTTTGAGCTGGCTGTCGAACTTCCGGTCCATGAAGGCGAAGATGATGAAGTTCATAAGTCCTATGCAAAGCAGCGAACCGCAGAATCCCAGCGGAGCGATGATGGAGTTGTCGAACCTTGCGGAGATGAGGGGTGCAACCCACATCACGGCGAACACTCCCAGGCGGGCGATAGCCATCTCAAGCCCCATCGCGAGGGCCATCTCCTTGCCTTTGAACCACTTGGCAAGAATCTTGGAGACGTTGGTCCCCTCCATTTCGCATCCACATCCGAAAATCATGAAGCCGAAAGCCGCCATCTTGGCGCTCGCCGGCATCTCCACCCACCAGGACCCCAGCCATCTGAACAGGGCCGTGGTCTGGAACCAGTCAGAGATTCCGATGAACTTGATAGCCGCGCCCGTGACCATTATCGCGGCGGAAAGGATGCCGGAGAAGCGCACTCCCAGTTTGTCGAGGATGACTCCCGCGACAAGCAGGAATCCGCAGACAGTAAGTATGTACTCCGACGCCGCGTACTTGCCGAAGACTCCGCTGTTCCAGCCCAGGTTGGTCTCGACCAGGGACTTGAGCGGGGACATCACGTCCACGAACATATAGGCGAAGAACATCATAAGGGCCACCAGCACCAGTACGGACCAGCGCGCGAGGGGCGAATCATTCATAAGTTTGACTTTCATCGGGATGGGGTTTTTGAATCCGGACAAAGGTAATTGTTTTTTTTCAAAGTCTTGAATTATGTGCTAAATTTGCACTGTTGTGTACAAGTACCTCGACTCCATAAATTCACCCGCGGATCTGCGGAAGCTGGACGTATCCGTCCTGCCGGAGTTGTGCGCGGAGTTGAGGGACTATATAGTGAGGTGTTGCGCCGACAATCCCGGCCACCTGGCCTCGAGTCTGGGCACGGTGGAGATGATAGTTGCCGTCCACTACGTTTTCGATACTCCGGAGGACAATCTGGTGTTTGACGTAGGCCATCAGGCTTATGCCCACAAGATACTTACCGGACGCAGGGAGGCGTTTGCCTCGATGCGGCGGGAGGGTGGAATCAGCGGCTTTCCGAGCCGGGGCGAAAGTATCTATGACGCGTTCGGGGTCGGCCATTCCTCGACTTCGGTCTCGGCGGCCCTGGGATTTGCCGAGGCTGCGAGGATAAAAGGCTCCGGGGTCGCGTCCATAGCATTTATCGGCGACGGTGCGCTGACCGGAGGGCTTGCTTTCGAGGGGCTCAACAATGCGGGGGTATCGGGGGCCAATCTTGTCATCGTGCTGAACGACAACAACCAGTCGGTTGACAGGAGTACGGGCGCCGTCCACAACAATCTCCTCCGGCTTACCACCAGCGCCCCGTACAATACGCTCAAGAATACGGTCTGGAGCGTAATGGGGGATACCCGTTTCAGGCATTTCATAATGAGGGTGTCACGCGGGTTCAAGTCCTGGATAGTCCGCGACAGCGGCGGCGACTTCTTCGAGTCGCTGGGCCTGAGGTATTTCGGTCCCGTTGACGGTTCGGACGTCATCGGACTGGTACGCACGCTGCGCAGGATTCGCGATCTGAAGGGGCCGCGCGTACTCCACTGCATAACGAAAAAGGGATTCGGATACAGGCCGGCGGAGAACGACCCCACGGTCTGGCATTATCCCGGCAGATTCGACGTTCAGACCGGCGGGAGGAAGGTCAGGCACTATGACGCCGACCGTTATCAGGACGTGTTCGGTCAGGTGCTCTGCGATATGGCCTCATCCGACGGCAGGGTGGTGGGTATCACCCCGGCTATGGCTACGGGCAGCGGTATGACGGATTTTGCGGCGAGGTTCCCCGACAGGTTCTTCGACGTGGGGATAGAGGAGGAGCACGCCGTGACGTTCTCCGCGGGCCTTGCGGCCGCCGGCCTGAAGCCGTTCTGCGCCGGCTATGCGACGTTCGCCGAGCGCGCGTACGATCAGGTCCTTCACGATGTGGCGCTGCAGGGGCTTCCGGTGGTACTTTGTCTGGACAGGGCAGGACTGGTGGGGGAGGATGGAGCGACTCACAACGGGGTGTTCGACATTGCCGCTTTTCGCAGCGTGCCTGGTACCGTGATAGCCTGCCCCCGCAATGAGATTGAACTTAAAAATATGCTTTACACGGCTCTCGGATGCGATTCCGGACCCTTCATCATCCGCTATCCGAGAGGGTGCGGAGAGGGCGTTGACTGGAGGCGGTCCGAGCCGGAGGCGCTTCCTGTCGGCAAGGCTGAGACGCTGCTTGAGGGGAGCGACGTGGCGATAGTGGCGACGGGACATCCGGTCAACAGGGCGCTTGAGGCGGCATTGCAGTTCGCCGGGCGCGTCGGCGTGTATGACTTCCGTTTCGTGAAGCCTCTCGACGGGGAGTTGCTCTGCGCGATTGCCGGGCGCTACAGGTATATACTCACGGTTGAGGACGGGGTTGTGAAGGGCGGCCTGTTCGGGGCGGTCTGCGAGTTCCTTCAGGACAAGGGGCTGGCGGTGCCGTGCCGGGGGCTCGGCGTAGGTGATGACTTTGTCAGGCATGCTTCGCAGTCCGCTCAGCGTGCCGCCGGCGGCCTTGACACCGCCGGCATCTCCGCCGCCCTCTCCGACATCCTCGTCGGTTTGGAATCCGATTAGTTTATGTCCTTTACGGGACGCACGAATCTGCCGGTGCAACGAAAACAGAAGCTCTGCGGATAGACGCCGTTGAAATTCAGGTGCAAATTGTACGCGTATTCGGTATTGCCATTATATACGTTGCCAGTCCAATAGCTGCTGGACACATCCGCATCGCTCAGGGAGGTGTTGTAGCCATAGCCAACAACTGGGAAGAACAATTTTTTGGTTCCGTCACAGAAGAGCATTCCTGCCACACCATCGTAATTGGCGCACCAATAGACCCCCTTTTCGGTTGTCGTGCTTGTTCCGCTGTGAACCGGATAGAAGGAACCGGAAGTATAGCCTCCTTCCCTGCAGGCATTGGCCAATGCCGTGAAATCTTCCACCGTAGGCAGGCGCCAGCCGTGCTTGACGTTTTGTTTCACCACATCGAAGGAATCTTGAGAAGTTCCCTGAAGATTTTATGTTCAGACTCACCAAGAAA
>JAKSJZ010000040.1 GCA_024401995.1 Bacteroidales bacterium | reverse complement strand
TGTATTGTGGCGCAGGTTGGCGTATGCCGACCAAGGAGGATTTCACGGCATTGGCGAATGCCTGCAATGAAGGGGGCTATACTTCAGGTTCATTCACGCCAAACACATCCACAAATCCTTCCGGAGCAGGCGCGTCAGTCTCCAAGGGTATTTACTGGTGCACAAGTTACGACGGAGTGGCAGGCCTCCTCTTCTGCGACGGAACGAACAGGTTGTTTTTTCCTGCTGCCGGCCGCGGCTACCATACCAGCTTCTTCTATGCTGGCATCCTCGGATACTATTGGTCCGGTAGTCTGGGTACGAGCAATATTGGCATCGCGTACAGCTTGTACTTCAAAGGTAGTGAGGTCAATCCGCGGGGCAGCGACGGCCGTTGCAGCGGCCGATCTGTGCGTCCCGTCTCGGATATCAATTAATTTTAAGCAACTTTCCCAAGGCCACAGGCCTCAGGAAAGTTGACCTTGAAAAAAACTTGAAAGCATTCCGCGCTGCCACGGGGGCTTTTTGCTGTGCAAAACGGCCTGAAATGCACAGAGGCCGGCTCCCTTCATCCCTATCTTCTATAAGAACGGCGGTAAAAAACAAGCGCTCCGGGATAACGGAGCGCTGACTTTGGAGCCACTCATCAGGCTCGAACTGACGACCTGCGCGTTACGAATGCGCTGCTCTACCGACTGAGCTAAAGTGGCTTGTGGTGCAAAGATAATTATTTTTATCAAGCGAGCAAAATTTATGACCGTCTGCCTGTCGCCCGATTTACCCGATTATGCGGAAATCGACCTCGACGGCGTCGCCTGTCCTGCCCGTAATTCTTATGCAACCGCCGAAGTGAAGTGTCTCCGGGCAGCATAGTTCCAGACATACCACGTCACCGCTGCGCAGGTAAATGCGTGAACTGACGAGCTCCAGCGCCTTGTGGAAGCGCTCGACGGAGGGAGTTCCGAATTCGAACCCTCCCGAGAGGGACAGCGGCGAGTGCGAGAACTCCTCCGCACTCAGTACCGGCTCCCTGATATATGTCGTGTGGTCCAGACAGGAGGCCTCCGCCAGTGAAATCGGCACTCCGTTGTATTCGCAAGGGTAGAGAAGCACGCCCAGGCCGGCCTTGCCGACATAGCGCCCGGCGAATTCGGGACTTATGCACTTGCCGGGTTTGACGACCTTGAAATAGGCGATGGGGCTTGCCGCCATCACAGTCACGTAATCGGGGACGAAGAAATCCCCGTTGTCGTGCACGAGCGTGGTGTCCGGCCGTGTGACGACCTTCCCGTCGCTTGTGAGGACTATTATGTTCATCCGTTGAAGTGCTCCTTGAGGTTGAGCGCTGCGCTGCGCAGAGCCTCTTCGCCAAGGGGCTTCTTGCGCTCTTCGCGGAGCCTGGCTTCAATCAGTGCAAACTGCCTCTTCGTATCCAGGGCGAAACAGCTTTTTTGAATCCAGTCGAAGTAGGATGGTTCATTGCGGAAAATCTCCGCCGCCGTACGGCCCTTGTGCTTGCCGAAGTTTATGACCGGCTCGTCGTTCTGACCCTTGACAAGATATCCGCAGAAGTCTATCGAGCGCTGTGGGGCGAATGACGCTAGATGCTCCACGTTATTCTTCAGCGTGCCTTCGTACATATCGAGCTGGGCCTTGAGCACTTCGTAAGTCGCGAGCGTGTCCGCCTCCGCCGTATGGGCGTTGTCGAAATCTTCTCCGCCGCAATAGAAACGGTAGGCCGCACGGAGGTTGCGGGGCTCCATCTGATGGTAGATGTTCTGGACGTCGACCATCCTTGCGTCGTGGAGATTGACGCTGACCTCCCTTTTGCAGTAAAGACGCACCCTTTCCATCTCCTCGGCGAGCATCGGCAGGTCGAACTTGGCCGAATTGAAGCCCGCCAGGTCGCTGCCTTCGAGCCACCCGGATATCTCGGGCTCCACCTCGCTGAACCGCGGACAGTTCACCAGCATGTCGTCGGTAACTCCGTTGACCTCGGACGCCTTGGGATCGATGGGCCTCTGGGCCTCCTTTTCGTAGTCCCACGGCTTTATCTTCCAGGTCTTGATGCGCTGCTCCCCGCCGGGGAGAATCTTTACGAAGCTGAGCTCAATGATGGAGTCGGAAGGGATATTCAAGCCCGTACTTTCTATGTCGAAAAAGAGCAGGGGCCTTTCAAGGTTGAGTTCCATGCCTTGCGGATTGAATCAGACCATTATCGGCATCAGTATGCCGCATATCTTCTCGCTTGACTCCTCCTCCTCGGAAGGCACTATGAGCGCCGCCCTGCGTGCATCCGCGAACTTTATCATCAGAGTCTGACAGGTCATGTTCGAAAGGATGTCGATGAGGAACGAGGACTTGAAGCCGATGGAGATGTTCTCCCCGGAATAGTCGCAGACTATCTTCTCATACGCCGACGTGGAGAATCCGAGGTCTTCGGCAGTGATTTCGACCTGACCCTGGGCCAGATCGAACTTGATGCGGTTGGAGGCCTTGTTGGCACATACGGCGACCCTCCGTACCGTCGAGAGCAGAAGCTCGCGGTCAATCTTGAGGATGTTGGAGTTGTTCTGCGGGATGACGTCGCGGTATTTGGGATACTTGCCGATGATGAGCCTGCTTGTCATCGTGGTCGCTCCGAAGGTGAACACGGCCGTGTTCTCGTCGAACATACAGTCCACCGTCTCCACGTCCTTGTCCAGGATGGCTCGCAACGCTGCCGCGGGCTTCCTGTGGAGAATGAACGAAGCGGTGATGGAGGTCTGCACGTCCTTGGTGGAGTAGCAGATGAGCTTGTGGGAGTCGGAAGCCACGAGAGTGGCCGCTCCGGGATTGATGTCGAACAGGATACCGTTCATTGCGGGCCTCATCTCGTCATCGGACGTGGCGTAAATGGTCCCGGATATGCCCGCCGCGATGTCCTCCGCCTTGAAGCTTATCTTCTGCGCCCCGTCCTGCACACCGTGGATCTCGGGATAGTCCTCGGCGGGGAAATAGGGCAGCGAGGAGTTGCCGCTCGACCATTTGCACTCGAACGTGGAGTCGGACGAAGTGTTGATTCTGACCGGCTGGTCGGGGATGGTCTTCATAAGGTCCAGTATCTGGTGGGCCGGAACGGCTATCGCACCGGGCTCGTCGCAGCTGACCGGAACGGTCGTCATAAGCGTCAGGTCCTGGTCGGAGGCCGTGAGCGTCAGACTCTGCTCGTTGACGTTGAAGAGAAAATTCTCCAGAATGGGAAGCACTGACTTCGCGGGGATGGCCTTCGACACATCCAGAAGTCCTTTCAGCAATTCAGCGCTGGAAACGGTAAAATCCATATGATGTCCTTGTTTTTTGTCTCTGGCAAATTTAATATAAATTCTTTGGATTTCTGGCATATTATTTGACTTTTGTATATTCGGTTTTTAAAAACGTTTACCGTTATGAACAAGAATCTAGTAACAGTCATCTCATCCGTTGTCCTGAGCTGCCTGGCGGCGGGTTTCATCGTCAAGGCGGCGACTCCGGACCGTATCGTGAAGGCTGACGGCGCGGGCGGCTCCGTGCCCGGCGCGGCGTTCCGCACTGTCAATCTGTCAGAAACAAGCTATCCCGATTTCACTTATGCGGCCGAATCCTCCGTGGATGCGGTCGTATTCGTCAAGGTGACGGTGAAGTCGCAGGTGCCGCAGATGAACGATCCTTTCTTCCAGTTCTTCTTCGGCGGAACGCCCCAGATGAGGGAGAGGGAGCAGCAGGGAAGCGGCTCCGGGGTTATCATACGCCAGGACGGCTATATCGTCACCAACAACCACGTTGTGGCCGGCGCATCCAAAATCGAAGTCACGCTGAACAACAACAAGACTTATGAAGCGAAGCTCATCGGTACGGACCCTGCCACCGACGTCGCCCTTATCAAGATTGAAGCCGAAGACCTGCCTGTCATCCCGATGGGGGACAGCGACCGCCTGAGGCTCGGCGAATGGGTCATTGCGATAGGAAGCCCCTATAACCTGCGTTCCACCATCACGGCGGGCATAGTCAGCGCCAAGGGCCGTGCGATGAACTCCTCCGGCGAGTTCAAAATCGAGTCGTTCATCCAGACCGACGCCGCGGTCAACCCGGGCAATTCGGGCGGCGCCCTTGTCAACAAGGCCGGACAGCTTGTCGGCATCAATACAATGATTTATTCGCAGACGGGCTCCTATTCGGGCTATTCGTTCGCCGTCCCGGTCAATATCGTGAAGAAGATAGTATCCGACCTGATCGACTTCGGCTCCGTCAAGAGGGTCAGGCTCGGGGTGACTATGACCGCCATCGACGAAAAAACGGCGAAGGACTTGAAACTTTCCTCGCTGGACGGCGTATATATTGTTGAAGTGGCGAAAGGAAGTTCCGCCGAGAAGGCCGGAATAAAGAAGGGCGACGTGCTGACAGCCATAGACTCGACCGCCATCAAGACCCCTTCCGGACTTCAGGAGAAGGTGAATTCCTTCCATCCTTCGGACAAGGCCGTGCTGAAGGTCATCCGCGACGGTAAGCTTCTGGAACTCAAGGTCGTGTTCGACGAGCCCGACGAGAGCACCGGAGCGAAGCTTGACGACGGGACCACCGCTTTCTACGGAGGGAAGCTCCGGGAAGCCGACCCCGCCACCCTTGCCGCGCTCGGGCTGCGCGAAGGAGTTGAAGTGAGCGAAGCCGGCAGCGGCAGGCTCTCCGGGGCGGGAGTCGAGGACGGATTTGTCATCCTGTATGTCAACGAACAGCAGGTCAGGACGCCCGAAGACGTGGTGAAAGCCGCCTCGAAGGCGAAGAGGGCGGTGCTGATAGAGGGTGTTACAAGGGAAGGCAGGTCCGCTTACTACGCCATCGGCAAGGACTGATTTGAATTAAATTCTGCCATATATGAGACAACTGAAGATTACAAAATCCATCACCAATCGCGAGAGCGCCTCGCTTGACAAGTACCTTCAGGAGATAGGCCGCGAGGAGCTGGTCTCTCCGGAGGAGGAAGTGGAACTCGCCCAGAAGATACGTCAGGGCGACCAGGCCGCGCTCGAGAAGCTTACCAGGGCCAACCTCAGGTTCGTGGTATCGGTGGCGAAGCAGTATCAGAACCAGGGGCTCAGCCTTCCCGACCTTATCAACGAAGGTAATCTGGGACTTATCAAGGCCGCCGAGAAGTTCGACGAGACCAGGGGCTTCAAGTTCATCTCCTACGCCGTGTGGTGGATACGCCAGTCTATTCTTCAGGCTCTGGCAGAACAGTCCAGGATAGTGAGGCTCCCCCTCAACCAGGTGGGTTCCCTCAACAAGATAAGCAAGGCCCAGGGCCGCTTTGAGCAGGAGAACGAGCGTCTTCCTTCGTCGGAGGAGCTGGCCGAGATAATAGACATCCCCCAGGAGAAGATAGACGACACGCTCAAGGTGTCCGGGCGCCACGTCAGCGTCGACGCCCCGTTCGTCGAGGGTGAGGACAACTCGCTTCTGGACGTCATCCCCAACGAGGACAGTCCTATGGCGGACAAGGGACTGAACAGCGAGTCGCTCTGTACGGAGATAGAACGCTCGCTCCAGATACTTACCCCGCGCGAGCGTGAGATTATCCGCAGTTTCTTCGGGATAGGCTGTCAGGAGATGACTTTGGAAGAGATAGGGGAGAGGCTCGACCTCACGCGCGAGCGCGTCCGTCAAATCAAGGAGAAGGCCATCCGCAAGCTCAAGAAGCCCACGGCCTGCAAGCATCTTAAACCTTATCTTGGCTGATGGGAGCGGAAGCATTCATATCGCAGAGGGCTTCTGAGGGTGTGAAGGTCCTGTACGGAGCCGATATCCCGGCTTCGACCCTCCAGGTGACGGCGACAAGAAAGGATTTCGAAGGGGATTATACACTGGTGGTGTTTCCTCTCCTGAGGTTTTCCCATACGTCTCCCGCAGCCACGGGCGAAGCCCTTGGAGAGTGGCTCAAATCGAACTGCCCCGAGATTCAGGCGTATAATGCCGTCCAGGGCTTTCTCAACCTGAGTCTCAGCCCCGTTTACTGGGTGCGGACCCTGCAGGAGATAAGCGCCGACAAGGATTTCGGACAGCTGCCTCCCACAGGCCGCAGGATAATGGTCGAGTTCTCCTCGCCCAACACCAACAAACCCCTCCATCTCGGACACGTCCGCAACAATCTGCTTGGTTCGAGCGTCTCCGACATACTCAAGGCCGCCGGCAACGAAGTCATAAAGACCACGCTTGTCAATGATCGCGGAGTGCATATATGCAAGAGCAGGTATGCCTGGATGAAACGTTTCAACGGCGCCACCCCGGAGTCTTCCGGCAAGAAAGGCGACCACCTCGTGGGCGACTGCTACGTTGAGTTCGCCAGGATGGAGAAGGAGGACCCTTCCGTGATGGATGAAGTGCACAGGATGCTCATAAAGTGGGAGGAAGGCGACCCCGAGGTGCGCGACCTGTGGTCGAGGATGAACGGATGGGTGTTCGACGGGTTCGAACAGACCTACAGGGCGCTGGGCATAAGTTTCGACAGGACATACTATGAGCACGACACCTATCTTCTCGGCAAGGAACTGGTGCAGAAGGGACTGGATATGGGCGTTTTCGTCCGTGACGACGACGGCTCGGTCTGGTGCGACCTTACCGACGAGGGGCTTGACAGGAAGCTTCTGCTGCGTTCGGACGGCACGTCCGTCTATATGACACAGGATCTGGGCACTGCCCGGCGACGTTTCGAGGAGTTCAGCCTCGACTCCCACGTATATGTGGTGGGGGACGAGCAGAACTACCATTTTCAGGTGCTCAAGAAGGTGCTCTCAAAGCTCGGATTCCCATGGGCCGACCAGATTTACCACCTTTCCTATGGTATGGTGGAACTCCCGGAAGGCAAGATGAAAAGCAGGGAGGGGACCGTGGTCGATGCGGATGACCTGATAGAGAAGATGTACAACGAGGCCAAGGAGGCCAGCGCTGAGCCGGGAAGACTTTCCGGAGTCGCGGAAAAGGACCGCGACAAGCTTTTCCGTACGATAGGTCTGGGCGCTCTCAAGTACTTCATCCTGAAGGTTGACCCGAAGAAGAAGATGCTTTTCAACCCCAAGGAGTCGATAGATTTCAACGGCAATACCGGCCCGTTCATCCAATACACCCACGCCCGCATCAGGAGCATTCTCCGCAAGGCGGAGGATCTTGGACTGGATGCTTCGGTGGACGGCGGAGTCGTGCTCAGCGCCAAGGAGACAAGGCTCGTCAAGCTCCTTGCGGCCTGTCCGTCGAAGGTGGCGGAGGCCGCATCCGAGTTCTCCCCGGCCGTGATTGCAAATTATTCCTATGACATAGCGAAGGAGTTCAACCAGTATTATCACGACACTCCGGTTCTCAAGGAGGAGGACAAGTGCTTGCTGCAGGCCAGATTAACTCTGATATCGACGGTCGCTTCCGTCCTGCGGAGGATGATGGGCCTGCTCGGCATCGAACTGCCGGAGCGCATGTAGGTTTTTTCTTTTGGAAATTTTGATTTATAATTGCAGGGAAAAGTTGGTTTGAGTATGGCTTCTGTAGAGAAAAAGCATAAACTTATACGATATGAGAGTCTGAGCGGGGAACTTCTCGACCTCTTCAACGAGAAGTATCCCGGCGGCGAGAAGGATTATTTTCCGGAACTTGTGCGTTATCCCAAGGGAGACGGCAGTTATTTCTTTGCGGTTACCCTGGAGACGTCCGATACGGTTTATCTGGTGAAGTTCCAGGTGGAAGTTGACGATGCCGATGACGTGGTGAAGTGGCTTGAGGGCGAGGAAGCGGCCGAGGTCGAGCAGGTGGCGGGTACGGCGCCGTCTGCCGGGGCCGAGAACGACTCGCTTCCTGATGACAACATCTCCCAGTATGGTTCCGCGGATGACGACTCGGGGTCCGAGTCGGATTCCGACTAGGCCGATTGTCTTACGGTCATCTGGTCCTTTTCATCCTTTTGATCTGGGAAACCAGGCACTCCAGCAGGTCGGCAACCTTCCCGGTGTATGACCTTGACCAGTGCAGTCTCGTCAGACTGCCGACGGCGGGCTTGAAATTGTGCATCTTGTACGGGTAGATGCCGCGGGCAGCGTCGAATGACTGGAAGGGCGTGACACTTCCGGCCTACATATCGTTCCATTCTCCCCGGAGAGAATCCATCTCCTGCACCGAAGCGTAGTCCTTTATCATAGCTATTCCGACGATATTTCGCGAAGCTGTTCGCGGTAGGCCATAAGAATCCTTGACTTCGATATGAAGCCGAGATACCTGCCTGTATCCCTGTCAACGACAGGAAGTCTCCAGGCATTGGTAAGGTCGAACTTCTCCATCACGCTGTCCATCTTCTCGCCGCTGTAAACGGAGGCCGGCGGGGCGGACATCACGTCCTTGACCTTGCGCGAGTCATAGTTCTTCGTGTCGAAGAGGAGCCCGCGTATCTCGCCCACGTCCACTATGCCTTCGAGCCTGTCGTCGCGGTCCGTTACGGCTATGACGGCGGCCGTGCTTTCCTTGATGAGCGCCACCAGCCTTCGCAGACTCGCATCCTTCCGTATGCGCGGGTATTTGTCCCTCACCAGGTCGGCGGTGTTGAGCAGGGTCATTACCGCCTGGTCGCTGTCGTGGGTGAGCAGGTCTCCGCTGGCCGCTATGCGCTTGGTGTATATCGAGTATCTTTCCCAGATCCGGGTGGTGCCGAAGGATACCGCCGAACAGAAAATCAGCGGCAGCAGAAGGTCATAGCCGCCGGTTATCTCGGCGATGAGAAATATCGCGGTCATAGGCGCCTGCATCACTCCGGCCATAAGCCCCGCCATACCTACCAGTACGAAATTCTGTTCCGGAAGCGCCAGGGCGGGGAACCCCATGTTCAGGGAGCGCACCAGTGCGAAACCGGCGACGCCACCGACAAAAAGGGTGGGGCCGAAAGTGCCTCCGACTCCGCCGCCGGCGTTGGTCAGGGTCATCGAAAAGACCTTTGCCAGCATAACCAGCAGGAAGAAAACCGGTATGCCCCAGCCGGAGGACAGCAGGCCCTGGATAGGGGAGGAAATCTCGCTGGTGACCACGTCCCCCTGAAGCAGGGAGCCCAGGGCGTCATAGCCTTCACCATAGAGGGGAGGGAAGAGCATTATGAGGCCTCCGAGGGCTGCCGCGCATATAATCCAACGCAGCGGGCCTTCCGGTATCCTGCGCGATATCCTGTCTTCGAGAGCGAGGGTGGTCCGGAGGAAATACACCGAGCACAACCCGCAGAAAAGGCCAAGTATCAGGTAGAAAGGCATCCTCTGCAGGGAGAACGGGGCTATCTGGCAGAGAAAGAGGTTGTAGTCGCCCGTAAAGACGTACGCCACAACGGTGGCCGTTACCGTGGATATGAGCAGCGGCATCATCGAACTGAGCGATATGTTGAAAAGCAGTACCTCGAGGGTGAAGAGCACTCCGGCGAGAGGCGCCTTGAAGATGCCGGCAATCGCCCCGGCGGCGCCGCACCCGACGAGTATTGTTATGCTTCTGTGCGAAAGTCCGGCCTTGCGGCCGATGTTCGAGCCCAGCGCGGCGCCGGTATAGACAATCGGCGCCTCCGCCCCGACGCTGCCGCCGAAGCCTATGGTAAGGGCCGAGGTCAGCATCGATGACCACATATTGTGGGGCTTTATCCTGGAGTCGTTGCGGGAGACGGCAAGCAGTACCTTCGTGACGCCGTGGCTGACGTTGTCCCTGACAAGATATCGTATCACGACATAGGAGAGCATCATACCGACCGCGGGGAGCAGCCGAAACGCCGACCAGGCGTCAAGAGTGCCGAGCGAGCCGTGCAGCAGGCCGATCGCCTTTATCAGGACCACCGCGGCAGCCCCGGCGCAAAGCCCGACGGCCGCAGACAGGACCGACACCCGGGCTGTCTCGCTGTACTCGGAGAACTTCTTCAGCCTCACTTCGACCGTATCTTTTGGAACCTGAGACGGATGACGCCCCAGAACGCCTCCCCGAAAATGCCGCCGCTCATCTTGGATGTCCCTTCGCGGCGGTTGACGAAGATGACGGGCACTTCGGCGGGCTTGAATCCAAGCTTGAGCGCAGTGTATTTCATCTCTATCTGGAAGCCGTAGCCCTTCATCCGTATCGAGTCGAGATCTATTGCCCGGAGAGTGTCGCGGGAGTAGCAGAGAAAACCGGCCGTGCTGTCATAGATTTTGATCCGCAGCACCGTGCGCACGTATATGGAGGCGCAGTATGACATCAGTATGCGGGACAGCGGCCAGTTGACGACGGATACGCCGTTGCAGTAGCGGGACCCTATGGCATAGTCGGCGCCGCCATTGCGGCAGGCGTCCAAGAGTCTGGGCAGGTCGTCCGGAGAGTGGGAGAAGTCCGCGTCCATTTCAAAGACATAGCCGTAGTCCCTCTCCAGAGCCCACTTGAATCCGGCGATATAGGCCGTGCCGAGTCCGAGCTTGCCGGGGCGTTCGATAAGGTGTACGGTCGGCGAGGACTTCATGATATCCTTCACGATCGCAGCGGTGCCGTCGGGGGAGCCGTCGTCGATGACAAGCACTTCCATACCCTTGTCAAGCACTGCCGGGATAATCCTGCCTATGTTCTCCGACTCGTTGTAGGTCGGGATGATGACCAGACACTTTTCCATCACTTCGGTTGTTTCGGCAAATATACCGAAAAATTTTCAAGTACATCACGTCGGGAGGATGTGAGAGCCGCGATTTCCTTTTGACGAAAAATTGGAGTAACTTTGACTCATAACCAATAATGCAAAGTCGTGAAAAAAGCCGTCATCGTATCGGGCCTTCTGTTGCTTGCCGCATCGCTTGCAGGCAAGGATTTCGCCCAGGATTCGCTTCTTCTGTGGACAGGACTGCGTCTGGAGCAGCCGGATTCTCTCAAACCCCACGGCAGGGCGCCATTCCAGGTCCCCGTACGTAGGGAAAAGGTAAGCCGCGCCACCACCTTGAGGGAGGACGGCAACGGGAGCTGGACCATCCTCGACGGGTGGGAACTGACGGACCAGAGGACCTTTATGGAGGCGCAGGGGGCATTGTCGCGGGCCGACTATGAGACGGACAGCGGATGGTACAATGCCGTTGTGCCTGGTACGGTGCTGACGACCCTTGTGGAGAACGGGGTGTATCCCGACCCGTATTTCGGCCTGAACAATATGTCGATTCCCGAGTCCCTGTGCCGTCAGGAGTGGTGGTACAGGGTCGTGTTCGATCTTCCTGAGCCTGATGCCGGGGGAAACGTCCACCTCGTGCTGGACGGGGTCAATTACAGGTCGGAGGTCTATCTGAACGGCAGATATGCCGGCGGGTCGGCGGGAGCGTTCGCCGTTGCCGACCTCGATGTCTCCTCCCGGATCAGACGCTTCGGCAACGTACTCTGCATACACGTGTACCCGCCCTCCAATCCGGGTATACCCCACGAGCAGTCGATAAAGGCCGGAGGCGGCGCCAACGGAGGTACGCTCTCCTTCGACGGGCCGACGTTCATCTCCTCGATAGGCTGGGACTGGATGCCCGGCATAAGGGACAGGAATACCGGTATATGGCAGAACGTGAGGATAAAGAAATACGGCGGAGTGAAGATAGGCGACGTGCTGGTGAAGACGGATCTGCCGATACCCGATACGACTTTCGCCGACATATCCGTCGACGTGGAGCTGGTCAACCTGGAGGATTGCCGCCGGTCGGGTACGCTCGACCTCCGGTTTGCGGACAGGACTGTCAGCGCTCCATATGAGCTGGGACCCGGGCAGACGAAGACCCTCCGGCTTTCACCGTCCGACTATCCGGCGCTCCACTTGGAGAATCCGAGACTCTGGTGGCCGAACGGCTATGGGGCGCAGGCATTGTATGAACTTAACCTCGCCGCCTCCGAGAACGGAATCGAGAGCGACGCGAAGTCGATTAACTTCGGGGTCAGGGAGCTTTCCTATGAGCTTATGGCGCACAGGAGAGGCGTTGCCGCCCGTTACCTTTATACTCCGAACGACGGCCATACCGCAAGGCCAGTGTTCGACTACACCGATCTAAGGGATGCGGGAGGGAACGTACATATAGGCGCAATCAGGGAGGATGCCGACAGTTCTTCGCTCGAGCGTCTTCCGGATGACGACAAGGTGGGGCCCTATATCGTTTTCCGCGTCAACGGAAGGAGAATTTTCTGCCACGGCGGGGACTGGGGGATGGACGATGCGATGAAGAATTGCACAAGAGAACATCTTGAGCCCTATTTTGCACTGCATAAGGCTGCCAATTTCAATATGATACGCAACTGGACGGGAGAATCCACCGAGGAGGTGTTCTATGACCTCTGCGACAGGTACGGGATGCTCGTCTGGAACGACTTCTGGGTCACTACCGACGACACGGTGGAACCCAACGACGTGGCTCTTTTCGTCGAGAACGTGCGCCAGGTGGTCAGGCGTTTCCGCAACCACCCTTCGATTGCCGTATGGTGCCCCCGCAACGAGGGGTATGCCCAGTATGATATGGCGGATACCCTTCACAACACCATTGCGCGGGAGGATCCCACGCGCCATTATCACGGCCAGTCGCGTTTCCTCAATCTGAGGATGAGCGGCCCCTGGGGCGAATTGCGTGACCGCACGGCGTATTTCGACAGGATCGCCGAGGGATTCACGACCGAGATAGGATCGATATCCTTCCCGACGGCGCGTACAATCAGGAAGTTCATC
>JAKSJZ010000004.1 GCA_024401995.1 Bacteroidales bacterium | reverse complement strand
AGAGCCTCTCGTTCTTCCGATCTTAGTCGAGTCTCGACCTGTTTAATATCTTCTGCCGGCTTCTGCAACTCTGGGGTTATCCCTCGGCTAATGAGCATTTCTCGAACTGCTCTATTATTCTTCACATGTTCTGATTCAATACCTTGCTGACCATGAATGTCTTTATTAACAATATTGGTATTTGTCATTTCAGCGGCTAGGTCCTTGGCCTTTATGTCAACCGTGGGAAGAAAATCTGCGAGAGGTCGGCCTTTCTTAACATTGAAACGCACCTTTGCTTGTTCAGTCGTAAGGTGGAATAGCGCATAATCGCCTTTTGAGCGAATGATTCCAAAACCGTTCTCATTAACTCCTCTTTCATAGGATATTTCCGACAACTTGCTTTCAGTAGCTCTTAAACGATTTCTGGCTTCTACCCTTTCAACATCAAGAATTCTTTGTGTGATAAGCTCTGCCCTTCTTGTCTGAACTGCAAAATATGTTTGAGCAAAGGCAATTTCAGGTTTTGACGGATCACCGTTCTGTGCGACAAGGTAACAGGCATACCTTGTGAGGAGAATATCATCCACGGTCTTGCTTGCTCCTTAGGCATAGGTATCGTTTTGCTGACATCAGCAAAATGTTCCTGAATACTTCCAGTGGCGTTTTTGCAGGATTCTTTGGCTTTATCAATGGCATTTGTAAAGTTTCTCCATTGAGCATATCCGAATAACGGACACAGTTCTCTTGCACTCCAGCATTCAACCCCATTAACTTGTGCTGCAGCGTTTTCAAAACGCTCAAATAGATCATTAACAACCTGTGCGTCCATTCTTTATGGAGGGAGGACGACAAGTAGGGCGGGGAAGGGCGGAAACTGTAAGGCGCGCCGGAATGCGGCGGGGAAGGGCGTGGCCGACTTTCTCCCTTTCTTTTCAGGAGGCCACCGCCCTCCCCGCCGCCATTTGCTTGCACCCCGCCGCCTTCCGGCACAAAAACAAAGTTCCGTGAGAAAACCAACCGGTTATCTCACGGAACGCTGTTGTCAGGACCACGCTACTTTACGTGGTTCTCCAGGATGTTGCGGACGTTCTTCGGGTCGACGTTGCCGTAAACCTTTCCGTCTATGGTCATTACCGGAGCAAGTCCGCAGGCGCCCACACAGCGCAGGCAGTCGAGCGAGAACACTCCGTCGGGAGTGGTCTCGCCGACTTCGATGTCAAGCACCTTCTTGACTTCCTCGAGCACCTTCTCGGAGCCGCGGACATAGCAGGCCGTCCCGAGACATACCGAGATGGGATGCTTGCCCTTGGGCTTCTCCGTGAAGAAAGCGTAGAAACTTACTACACCGTTAACGCGGCTTGCAGGGATGCCAAGATTCCTGGCCACCAGTTCCTGAACGTCACGGGGCAGATACCCCAGAGCATTCTGAGTCTCGTGGAGGATATTGATGAGCTCCCCCTTATCGTTGTTGTGCCTCTGGCAGATTTCCTTGATCTTGGCTGCAGCTGCACAGGAAATATTATTCTTGTCCATAACCTCTCTATTATTTGGATCTGTTGAAATAATTGGTGTGCAGAAGAGCGTGCGCCTTCTCGGAGAGGGGCTTGCCCAGATACTCTTCGTACAACTGCTTGATATAAGGATTCTCGTGGGACTTGCGCAGCGGCTTGTTCCGGTCATCCTGGTAAAGGGCTTTCTGACGTGCCTTTATCACCTCCACGTTGCCGTGATGCAGCGGCTGTCCGCCTCCGCCAATGCACCCGCCGGGGCAGGCCATAATCTCGATGGCGTGATACTCGCTCTTTCCGGCCCTGATGTCCTCCAGCATACGGCGGGCGTTGCCCAGACCGTGCGCTACGCCGACCTTGAGCTTGAAGCCGTTAAGGTCAACCGTGGCGCTCTTTATGCCCTCAAGGCCTCTGACATCGGTGAAATCCACCTTGTCGAGGGTCTTGCCGGTATGGAGTTCGTACGCAGTGCGGAGCGCCGCTTCCATTACGCCGCCCGTCGCGCCGAAGATGACCGCGGCTCCGGTGGATGCCCCGAAAGGAGCGTCGAAATCGCCGTCCTCCATCTTGGAGAGGTCCATATTCGCTTCCTTGATAAGGGATGCAAGCTCCCTTGTGGAAAGCGAATAATCCACGTCCGGATTGCCGTTGTTCTTGAACTCGTCGCGGTTGCACTCGTATTTCTTCGCAAGGCAGGGCATTATGGACACGACCACCAGATTCTCCCTGGGGATTCCCATCTTGTCGGCCCAGTAACTCTTCGCAATCGAGCCGAACATCTGCTGCGGCGAGCGTGCCGTCGAGGGGATGTCAAGCATATCGGGGAACTGGTGCTCGAAGAAATTGACCCAGGCGGGGCAGCAGGAAGTCAGGATGGGCATCGGGACCGTCTTGTCTCCGTCCAGAACCCTCTTCAACCGTCCGAGGAGTTCCGAGCCTTCCTCCATTATGGTGAGGTCGGCGGCGAAGTCCGTATCGAACACGTAGTTGAATCCGAGCTTGCGGAGCGCCGTGACAAGTTTGCCCGTCACTATCGTTCCGGCAGGATAGCCGAACTCTTCGCCTATCGCCACGCGTACAGCGGGTGCGGTCTGGACGATGACCGTCTTGTTGGGATTCGCCAGGTCGTTGATGAGCCTGCTGGTGTTGTCAACCTCGGTAAGCGCTCCGACGGGGCAGACGGCTACACACTGCCCGCAGTAGGTGCACTCGCTCTCCGACAGGGTCTGCCCGAAGGCAGGGGCGATTGTAGTGTTGAAGCCCCTGCCGTTGGCGCTGATTGCTCCTACGGTCTGAACCTCGTTGCACATCGTCTCGCACCTGCGGCACAGGATGCACTTGTTCATATCGCGGACTATCGAGACCGACTTGTCGATGGGATGAGTCGACTTCTCGCCTCCGTCATAAGGTATATCGTTGATTTTGAGCTTCTTGGTAAGGTTCTGAAGCTCGCAGTTGCCCGATTTGGGGCAGATGAGGCAGTCGTGGGGATGGTTGGAGAGAATCAGCTCGAGGATTGTCCTCCTGGCCTTGAGTACACGTACCGTATTGGTGTGCACCTCCATTCCTTCCATACAGGCCGTCGCACAGGCGGGGGCAAGGTTCCTCCTGCCCGCCACTTCGACGACGCACATACGGCAGGAGGCCGGATGGCTGTTTACGCAGGTCCCCTCCAGATGGATGTGGCACAGGGTAGGAATCTCTATGCCACAGGATTTGGCTGCGTCGAGAATTGTGGTCCCGGCTTCCACACAGACGGGACGCGAATCGATTGTAAGATTTATCTTATTCTGTTCCATAGCATTGATTATTTGAGGGAAATTGCGTGGAGACGGCAGTTGCTCATACACGTTCCGCACTTGATACACTTGGACTGGTCTATTGCGTGAGGCTGCTTCAACTCACCGGAGATGGCCTCGACGGGGCAGTTCTTCGCGCACAGATGGCAACCTATGCACTTTGCAGGGTCGATTGTATAGCTGAGCATCGAGACGCACTGCTTTGCGCGGCACTTCTTTTCCGTCACGTGTTCCAGGTACTCGTCCTTGAAGTTCGAGAGGGTCGAAAGCACCGGGTTCGGGGAAGTCTGTCCGAGTCCGCAGAGCGAAGTGTCCTTGATGACCTGGGCGAGGCTCTCGAGTTTGTCGAGGTCCTCGACGGTACCCTTGCCTGCAACTATCCTGTCGAGAATCTCGAGCATCCTCTTGTTGCCGATACGGCAGGGAGAACACTTTCCGCAGGATTCCTCCACGATGAATCCGAGGTAGAACCGGGCCACCTGGACCATACAGTTGTCCTCGTCCATTACAATCATACCGCCCGAACCCATCATCGAGCCGGCAGCCGTAAGGCTTTCGTAATCGATGGGGATATCGAGATGCTTCTCGGTCAGGCAGCCGCCGGAGGGGCCTCCTGTCTGGACGGCCTTGAATTTCTTTCCTCCCTTGATGCCTCCGCCAATCTCATAGATGACTTCGCGGAGGGTGGTCCCCATCGGAACTTCGATGAGGCCGACGTTGTTGATTTTACCTGCAAGCGCGAACACCTTCGTGCCCTTCGATTTCTCCGTCCCTATAGAGGCGAACCATTCGGGGCCTTTCTGGAAGATGACGGGGATGTTGGCCCAGGTCTCGACGTTGTTCACGTTGGTCGGGTACTTCTTGTATCCCTCGACGGCGGGGAATGGCGGCTTGAGCGTGGGCTCTCCGCGTTTCCCTTCCATAGAGTGGATAAGGGCGGTCTCTTCTCCGCAGACGAACGCGCCGGCGCCGTAGCGGATGGTGATGTCGAAGTCGAATCCCGTACCGAGGATATTCTCACCGAGAAGGCCGAATTCGTGCGCCTGTGCTATCGCGGTGGAAAGGCGGTGAATCGCGAGGGGATACTCGGCGCGGACATAGATAAGACCGTACTTCGCCCCTATCGCGAAACCGCATATCGCCATCGCCTCGATTATGGAGTTGGGGTCGCCTTCCATAATGGAACGGTCCATAAATGCGCCGGGGTCACCCTCGTCGGCATTGCAGACGACGTATTTTATGTCAGAATTGCTCTTGCTCGCAAAATCCCACTTGTTGCCGGTAGGGAAGCCGGCGCCTCCGCGTCCGCGGAGTCCGCTGCGCTTCACGATGTCGATGACTTCGGCCGGTGTCTTGTGGAGAAGGCAGTCCGCCAGGGCGGTGTAGCCGTCGCGCGCGATGTACTCGCTGATATTCTCGGGGTCAATCAGCCCGCAGTTGCGCAGGGCGATGCGGACCTGCTTGCGGTAGAAGTTCATATGCTTGGAGTCATTCACCGGCTGGTTGTTCTCGGGGTCCACGTAAAGCAGTCTCTGGACCCGCCTGCCTCCGATAACGTGCTCCTTCACAATCTCCTCCGCATCTTCCGGCTTCACCTTGGTGTAGAAGGTGTTGTCGGGAATAATTTTGACGATGGGGCCTTTCTCGCAGAATCCGAAGCACCCCGGAGTGATGACTTCGACCCTGTCGGCCACGCCGAACTTCGTGAGGCACTCCCGCATCCTCTCCGCAATCGCGGCGCTGTCGGATGCCTTGCATCCGGTTCCACCGCAAGTCAGGACCTGAATGTGGTCCGTGCCTTTCTCCAAACCGCAGGTCCCGCCGGTGGTATCGGCGGAAATTTCATTCCTCGGTTTGAGCCTGGCTTCGTTTTCAGCCTTGATCTTCTGAAGATCCTGCAATGATGAAATTTTCATTTTTATAAAAGATTGTTGATATATGCTATTGCTATTCCGTAATTTGTCATAGGTACGCCCTGTCGCTTCGCCTGCTCCACCCTTGAGAGGACATAGCGGCGGTTGAACATACAGGCCCCGCAGTGTATCACGAGGTCATATCCCCTTAGGTCGGCGGGGAAGTCCCTCCCGGACACGACGTCCACGGCAAGGCCTTCTCCGGCCTTCGAACGCAGCAGCCGGGGTATCTTCACCCTGCCTATGTCCTCCGAGGCAGGCACGTGCGTGCAGGCTTCGGCTATCAGTACCCTGGACTTGGACGTGAGCGAGTCTATCGTCCGGGCGCTCTTCCTGAAATAATCGATGTCGCCCTTGCTTGCGGCAAGCAGCATCGAGAATGAGGTGAGGCGTGTCCTGTCGGACTTCAGGCGGCCCGCTTCTGCGAGTGCCTGTGAGTCCGCTATTATTGCGGCCGGAGTCTCTCCAAGCTTTTCAAGCGTCTGCCGGAGCAGATCGGTAGTGCAGCACACGGCCCGGCACTTCCTGTCGAGAAGTTCGCGCAGCGTCTGCTGCTGGGGAAGTATAAGCCTGCCTTTCGGGGCCTGCACGTCCTGCGGCATCACCAGCACGACAAGGTCGCCTTCCTTCACAAGCCCTTCCGTAAGCAGGGGAGAGGCCCAGTTCTCGGGAATGGCCTCGGAAATGGCTGCTATCAACTCTTCGATTCCCTTGCATTGCAGGGCGCTCACCTTCACCGGCTTCCGGCCGAACGCCGCTTCCGCCTCCGCCGTCAGGGCATCCGTGTCGGCAACGTCGGACTTGTTGATGACGGGTATGACCGGAGAGTCGGTGTGAGGAAGGGACGGAAGCCTTCCCGTTGACGCGTCTATAACGGCCAGCACGACGTCTCCGGCCCTCAGCGCTTCCTGCGCTCCGTCGACGCGGCTGCGTCCCAAACGGCCCGTGTCGTCCAGACCGGCCGTGTCAACAAGCACGCACGGGCCCAAACCACGTATCTCCATTGCCTTGGAGACGCTGTCCGTGGTTGTGCCCGGAACGTCCGAAACTATGGCCGCACGTTGACCCGTGAGCGCATTGAGCAGCGACGACTTGCCGCTGTTGCGCTCGCCGGCCAGCACTATGTGCAGCCTTTCGGAGTTGGGTGTGCCTGTCATCAGAACCTGAGGTCTCTTTCGCCCTTCTCCAATTTGAGGAGGTCTTCGCGAAGGGCTTTGCGAAGGGCCTCGTTCCCTATCTTTTCAATCTCCCTGTCAATCACCCCGAGGCCTTTGCGTCTCGTCTCCGGGGAGGCGTAGTCGAGAAGGTATTCCTTGAGGGTGAGTATGGCGTTGGGGGTGCAGCAATCCTGAATCTTCCCGGACTTGCATATCTTCATAAACCTTTCTCCCGTGCGTCCGGCGCGGTAGCAGGCAGTGCAGAAGCTGGGGATATAGCCCAGATCCAGCAGCCAGCCCACAACCTCGTCCAGAGTGCGCGTGTCGGCAAGGTCGAACTGGGCCGTATCCTCGTCGCCCGCATCGACCGAATACCCGCCGACGCTTGTGCGCGAGGCGCCGCTTATCTGGGAGATTCCCAGATCCAGTACCCTGCGGCGGACTTTTTCCGACTCCCTGGTCGATATGATCATACCCGTGTAGGGGACTGCGCAGCGGATGACCGCAACTATGTGCAGGAACTTGTCGTCGGGCACGGCATCGGCGAACTCGTCGGGATTGATGTCGTCGGCCGGGCGTATGCGGGGCACGCTTATCGTATGGGGCCCGACTCCGAGGGCGGCTTCCATATGCTCCGCATGCATCATAAGCCCCACGAAGTCATATCTGTAGCCCGTAAGACCGAAGAGTACTCCGATACCCATATCGTCTATGCCTCCGGCGCGGGCGCGGTCCATCGCCTCCGTATGCCAGGCATAGTCGCTTTTCGGACCGCTGGGGTGCAGGGCTTCGTAGTTCGCCTTGTTGTAGGTCTCCTGAAAAAGAATATAGGTACCTATCCCCGCCTCCTTGAGCTTGCGGTAGTTCTCCACGGTGGTCGCGGCTATGTTGACGTTGACCCTGCGGATGTCGCCGTTCCGGTGATGTATGCCATAGATGGTCTTTATGGACTCCAGAACATACTCTATGGGATTCTGAACCGGATGTTCGCCGAGTTCTATGGCGAGACGCTTGTGGCCCATATCCTGCAGTGCAATGACTTCCCGGCGTATCTCTTCCTGGGAAAGCTTCCTGCGGGGGATATGACGGTTCTTCGCGTGGTAAGGGCAATAGACGCAGCCGTTCACGCAATAGTTGGACAGGTACAGCGGCGCGAACATCACTATCCTGTTGCCGTAAAAGCGTTTCTTTATGTCTTCGGCAAGCTTGAACACCCTTTCGTTAAGGTCGGGCTGGTCGCAGTCCAGAAGCACGGCCGCCTCGCGGTGGGTAAGACCTTCGAAACGGGCCGCCTTGCCGATGATGTCTTCTATCAGGGTCCTGTTGCTGCGATTCTGTTCCGCGTAACGAAGGGTCGCGCGTATCTCGGCATCATCTATGAATTCTTCCGCTCTTGATGACTTTACATCATACATCTCAACAGTATTTTCTTTTGTCGTCATAGTCGCCGCGGTCAATCGCAATGTCGCAGCCTATGGCATTCAATTCGTTTCTCAAGGCGGCCAACCCCTCTGCGCCCTCTGCGCCGGAGAAGGCCTTGCCCTCGTATATGGAGTAGTACTTGCGGCGACCTTCGGGGCTCAGGTTGGGCATCACCACGTTCGCCCCGGCCTGTATGCCCTTCCTCCTGCCCTCCGGCTCGAGCGAGGCGAGCGCCGTCGTCGCGGGTATGAGCGCCCGGGGATTCATAAGCCTGAATATGGAGATGAGCCTGCAGGTCATTTCCACGCTGCCGTCGGGCATATCGGCGAAAGGGGTCGCGCCGTGATGGATGAACGGGCCTATGCCTATCATCTCCGGGTGGAACTCCTCGATGAACAATATGTCCTCCACAATGTTGTCAACGGTCTGCCAGGGGCTTCCGACCATAAAGCCGGTTCCTGTCTGGTAGCCGCATTCCTTCAAGGAGGCAAGGCACCCGAGCCTGCTTTCGCGCGACATCGGGGAAGGGTGGAGCCTCGAGTAGTGGGCAGGGTCGTAGGTCTCGTGGCGCAGCAGATACCGGTCGGCGCCCGCCGCCTTCAGTCTCCGGTATGATTCCTTCGACCTTTCTCCCAGCGACAGGGTGACGGCGCAGTCCGGGAAGCCGCTTTTGACAGACCTGACAAGGCTCTCCAAGAGGTCGTCATCAAGCGCCGGATCCTCGCCGCCCTGGAGCACGAAGGTACGGAACCCCGCCTCGTAGCCCTTGCGGCAGCATTCCAACACTTCTTCGGCGCTGAGCCTATATCGCTTCAGACCGCTGTTGCCGGCCCTCAGACCGCAGTAGAGGCAGTTGTTGCGGCAATGGCTGCTTATCTCGATGAGCCCGCGGATGAATACGCGGGGGCCGAATACGGAGTCGGCGACCTTCCTTGCCTCCGAACGGAGGAAGGAACAGGTGGCGCAGTCTTCAGTCTCGAGCAGCGACCTGTATCGGGGCGCATCGAGACGTCCGTTGTCCCTGAGATATTCTATGGCTTGAATCCCGCCGGTCATTTGAGTTTGTCTCCCTTTGCGAAAAACAGCCCAAATATAGTGAATTTTTGGCAGAATTATTCCAGTCGGCGGCTGAATTCCCCGGCGAGACGGCGCAGGACTTCGTGCGGTTCGTAATCGCGACCGGTCAACATCTTAAGAGATACGGGATTGGGCAGGTCGGCCGGGAAGGACGTTGTGTTCAGGTTCAGCCCTATGCCTATGATCGAGACGTCGATCCATTCCCCATTGAGGACGTTTTCTATAAGTATGCCGCATATCTTGCGATCCTTTACCCAGATGTCGTTGGGCGGCTTTACCCATACGCCTCCGACGCCCTCTGCCTCAAGGAATCCCGTGATGACGGGTGTTACAAGGGAATTGATGCGCGGGCAGTCCCTCGCGGCAAGTTCGCCGGGGTCGAAGCGCTTCAATATGGAGAAGGTGAGCGACTCGCCTGCGGCGCTGTACCACCGGTGGTCTCCCTGCCCGCGCCCGGCCGTCTGTGACAGCGTGGCGATTATTGTCATTCTGTCAGCGGCCTCCGGGCGGCTTTCAAACAATTTTCTTGCCTCCGAGTTGGTCGAGCCGGTTTTATCGAGCCATATCGTCTCCGGTATCTCCGCGTTTGGATTCATTTTTGTATATTTGCCCTGCAAAATTAGCAAAGAGCAGATGAAAAAGAAAACCAATCGTTCTCCGCGCAAGGTGAAAGTAATAAGAATAAATCTTGCGTGGATTTACATACCGCTTATCGTGGGGCTCGGCTGGATGCTTTTCTCGCACAAGGACAGCCCCGCGCAGAAGGCCGAATGGTCCGAGGTGAAGGAGATGATAAGGCAGGGGGACGTCAAGGCCATCCATTTCGTGCGCAACGACTTCAAGGGACAGGTAACGGTCAAGGCAGACAGGCTGGAGAAGTATGCGCCCCTTTTCGCAAAGGGGACCCCGCCCTCCAAGTCGCAGTTCTTCTTCCTTACCTCCGACAAGTTCAATCCCGAGGAGGAGTTCGAGGCGCTGAACGCCGCGCTTCCGGAAGGGGAGAAGGTCAAGTTCGTTCTGGAGAACAGCGAGAAGATGTGGTATTCGATGCTGGAGTGGGTGATACCTATGCTTCTGCTCATCTTTTTCTGGGTATGGATGTTCAGGGGGGCCGGACGTATGATGGGCGGCGGACCCGGACAGGGACCCAATCCCTTCAACGTCGGCAAGGCGCCGGGACGGCTGGCAGACAAGGACAAGGTTGACGTCACCTTCAAGGACGTCGCCGGTCTGTATGGCGCGAAAGAGGAAGTGGTGGAGATAGTCGATTTCCTGCGGAATCCGTCGAAATATACGGCCCTGGGCGCCAAGATACCGAAAGGAGCGCTGCTTGTCGGGCCTCCTGGTACGGGCAAGACTCTGCTCGCGAAGGCAGTGGCGGGAGAAGCGAACGTTCCTTTCTTCTCGATAAGCGGTTCGGACTTTGTGGAGATGTTCGTCGGAGTCGGCGCCAGCCGCGTCCGCGACCTCTTCAAGCAGGCAAAGGAGAAGGCACCCTGCATAGTGTTCATCGACGAGATAGACGCTGTCGGCCGGGCCCGCGGCAAGAATGCCGGATTCTCCTCCAATGATGAGAGGGAGAACACGCTGAACCAGTTGCTTACGGAGATGGACGGCTTCGGGACCAACAGCGGAGTCATAGTGCTTGCGGCGACCAACCGCGCCGACATTCTCGACAAGGCCCTGATGAGGGCCGGACGCTTCGATCGTCAGATTCACGTCGATCTTCCGGAACTCAAGGAACGCGAGGAGATATTCAAGGTACACGTCAAGGGCCTCAAGCTTGCGGAAGATTTCGACCTGGGCTTTATGGCGAAGCACACCCCCGGATTCAGCGGTGCGGATATAGCCAATGTATGCAACGAGGCCGCGCTGGTGGCCGCGCGCAAGGGCAACAAGTCTGTCGGCAGACAGGATTTCCTCGATGCGGCTGACCGCATAATCGGAGGCCTGGAGAAGAAGGGCTCCATCATCACCCCCGCCGAGAAGAGGTCCATAGCCTATCACGAAGCGGGCCACGCAGTCGTGAGCTGGCTGCTTCCGCACGCGAATCCTCTCTTCAAGGTCACTCTCGTGCCACGCGGACAGGCACTCGGCGCCGCCTGGTACCTGCCGGAGGAAAGGAAACTGTGGACAAAGTCGCAGATGACCGACGAGATGTGCTCGCTTATAGGCGGAAGGGTGGCCGAGGAGATTGTGAACGGAGAGCCTTCAACCGGCGCGCAGAATGATCTGGAACGCCTTACCGGTATGGCATACAGTATGGTGCAGTTCTACGGCTTCAGCGACAAGGTGGGGAATCTCTCGTTCTATGACAGTACGGGGGCCCGCGGGTTCGACCTTACGAAGCCTTATTCCGAGAAGACCGCCGAACTGATGGACGAGGAGGTGAAGAGGATAGTCTCGGACATTCACGACAGGACAAGGAAGATATTGAAGGACAACGAGGAAGGCTTCCGCAAGGTGGCGGAACTCCTGCTTGAGAGGGAAGTGATATTCTCCGAGGACGTGGAGGCCATACTCGGGCCAAAGGTAAAGGGAGATGAAGGAACTGCTGACTAGAACCCTGTTCGGGGTGTTGTATGTGGCGACGATAGCCGTGCCGCTGACCGTCGCCCCCTGGCTTTTCCCGGTTTTCACGCTCGTGTATATGGAGGGTATGCTGCAGGAATTCTACGGCATATCCATAGGCAGGGGAACGCTTGTCCCCGAAAGGGTCACTGCCGGGCTTGCCGCAGCGGCGTCTTTCGTGCTGGTATGGCTCCGCTGTTCAGGGCACGATGTGCCCCTGGCACTGATTCTGCTGGCGGTGACAGCCGTTTTGACCGTTTTTCTGCTGCGCAGGGAGAGGACACTCAATGCGCAGTTCGCCTATGTCTTCTACGGTCTTGCGTACATCGCCCTGCCCTGTGTGCTGACTCCGCTGGCCGTCTATCCCGACGGAAGGTTCTTCGGGCTCAATCTGCTGTCGCTGTTCTGCATAGTATGGTGTTCTGACGTCGGCGCCTATGCGGTCGGCACGCTGCTGGGCCAGAAGCCGGACTCGAAAAAGCTGGCTCCCTCAATATCTCCCAAGAAATCGTGGTGGGGGGTTGCCGGAGCAGTGATTTTCGGTATGGCCGGCGCTTTCCTCCTGTGCCGCACGGCTCTGTTCCTTGTACCTGCGGTCCACGCCCTTGTACTTGGCTTCCTGGTAAGTGTGCTTTCGGTTATGGGAGACCTTGTCGAGTCGCTGTGGAAGAGGCATTTCGGCGTCAAGGATTCGGGCAGCATACTGCCGGGGCACGGCGGATTTCTCGACAGGCTGGACAGCGCCATTTTTGCATTTCCGGCAGTATTGGCGTATCTTGCGGCATTCAATCTGTTATAGTTTATGCGTATAGATAAAGACTCAATATTGGCTGTCGTGTCCGTGTGGGCGATCGGTGTCGCCGCAGCCCTTGCGGTTCTGAAGTGGGTTCCTTATCCCTGGCTTGCCTGGGTGCTGCTCACCCTTCTTCTTTGGTACTGCATTTTCGTGACGTATTTTTTCCGCATCCCCAAGAGACGCAGGAACGGTGACAACCGGGTGGTCACGTCAGGGGCAGACGGCATAGTGTCCAACGTCCAGAGGGTTTTCGAGCCGGAGTATCTCAAGCGCAAGTGCATAGTTGTCAGCGTGTTTATGAATTTCTACGATATGCACGCCAACTTCTGGCCCGTAAGCGGCACGGTCACCTACTACAAGTACCATCCCGGAAAGCATTTCCTGGCTTTCCTGCCCAAGGCTTCGCTTGCCAACGAGCATACAAGCACGTGCGTACGCACGGATGCAGGCAAGGAGATTCTTTTCCGCCAGCTGGCCGGAGGGTTTGCAAGGCGCATTGTCAACTACGGCGCCCCGGGACTCCAGGTTGAGGGTGGTACGCAGTGCGGCATCATCAAGTTCGGCTCGCGCTTCGACATCTACCTGCCTGCCGGCGCGAAGGTGAAGGTGAAGAAGGGTATGGTGCTCAGGGCAGGGGAGAGCGTCGTTGCTCTTCTTCAATAAGACTTACCAGCCTGTCAATAGCTTCCGTATCGGGTATGTGCCTGAGCACAGGCACGTTCCTGCGGTATATCGTGACCTTGCCGTCTCCTTCGCCGACATATCCCCAGTCGGCGTCAGCCATCTCGCCGGGGCCGTTGACTATGCACCCCATCACTGCAATTACAGTCCCTTTCAGGTGCGAGGTGCGCTCACGGATGGCTTCGAAGGTGCCCTGCAGGTCATACATTGTCCTTCCGCATCCGGGACAGGCTACGAATTCCGCCCTGTAGAAGCGCCTGCGTGCGGCCTGCATGATTTCGTCTTCCAGATGTTCCGACACGGCTCCGGCCGGAATGGTGTCGATGTCGTGTCTCAGCAGCCCCGGGCCCCAGTCCAGAGCCGCCTTCAATTCGGGAAAATCTCCGGCGATGGAGTCCGGCCCCTTTGCGAAATAGTCGGCTATGGCCCTGCCGACCGGGATTTCCGCTTCGGGGTCTTCGGTAAGTGACACCCGTATCGTGTCGCCTATCCCTTCGCCCAACAGCGTGCCGATTCCGACTGCGGACTTGATCCGTCCGCTCTCGCCTCCTCCAGCTTCGGTCACTCCGACGTGGAGCGGGAAGCGGAAGCCGAAATCCTCCTGCATCCTTGCGCTCAGAAGCCGGTATGCGGCTGTCATTATCGCAGTGTTCGAGGCCTTCAATGATACCACAACCGCCTTGAAATCATTGTCGACGCACATCTTGAGCCATTCCATGGCCGCCTCGGCCATAGCTTCCGGCGTGTTGCCGAAACGCTCCGTGATGAATCTGCCAAGACTGCCGTGGTTGAGACCTATGCGGATTGCGGTGCCGTCGTCGCGGCATACCTTGAGCAATTCCGCAAACAGCCTGCGCGCGCTGTCGTGGTCGGGATGGAAGTTGCCCGGATTGATGCGCACCTTCTCGACGTGAGGGGCCACTGCAAGGGCAGTCTGCGCGGAGAAGTGTATGTCGGCCACTATCGGGACCAGTATTCCTTCCGCCCGCAGGGCTTTCCTGATGTTGCTTATATGCTCCACGTCGGACATTCCGGGTACCGTAATGCGTATAAGCTCCGCTCCGGCCCCGGCAAGCCTCCGGCACTGGGCGACGGTGGCTTCTTCGTCCGAGGTGTGGGTGGAGCACATCGTCTGCACCGCCACGGGTGCACCTCCGCCTATCACCAGGCTGCCGCCGATTCTGACAGGTATGGTGCTAATCCTCTCCATACACTATCGATTTCGCTTTCTTCTTCAGCATCGACGTTGTATTTCCCGTCCTCTTGTTGAGCTGGAAGTTAAACGATGCATATATGCTGATATCAAGCGGATAAGCAAAACGGTAATAATACTTGCTATAATAGTCCGGGGCATACAGGCTGGACCAGGACCAGCGTACGAGCGCCCCCAGGTGAATCTCCACAGGGTCGAACATCACCCCGAACCCGACGCCGCCGCGCAGGCCGTAGTCGAACCTGCGGAACGAGTCCATAAAGGTGGGGTCCTTCAATTCGACGTCGCGTCCGGATATCTGAAAGCTCTGCGGCTCCGGTTCGGGGTCAGGCTCCGGTTCAGGGGCGGTCATTTCCAGCCCGAATCTGTAGCCGGCATAAGCGCCGACCATGGCCATAACCTTGAAATTCTTCATGTCAACGTGGATTTGCGCCATCGCCGGTATGGCCGCAAGACTGTACTTCAGCGACGATATGCCGTCCAGAGTCTCCTTGCTTTCCTTGTCGAACGAGAATCCGCTGTGGGAGTACTCCGCGCCTATCTGGATTGCGAAATAGGGGATGAACCTGAACATCTTCTCGTGATGGGTGTAGAAGACTGCAAGATAGTTGGGCCTGAATCCCATCTTGTTGCCGTATTTCTGCGGGTTGAACAGGGTGGTGGTAAGGTCCACGCCGTAAGCGAATCCCAGCAGCGAATAGTCGTTGATGTCCTTGCTGCCCTTTATCTGTACCGTATCGAGATACTCGTCGGGAAGCGTTCTGGAAATGGCTTCCAGATCGCCGGTGGCCAGGGTCAGCGAATCAATCTGCTGGGCCGACGCCCTGCCTGACGGGTAAAGGACGGCACACAGGAGCAGTATGGTGGTGAATATGCGTTTTGTCATTGTCCGAACAATTCTTGCAGGTCAACCTTCTGCTCCACCTCCGCGCTTTCGGCGATAATCATCGCATTGCTTCCGCCGAACTTGCAGAAGCGGACCTTTTCCGGCTGGCGGTGTTCCAGGACGGAGCCCGTATCGACCAGATTGTTGTCGTTGATGTCGGAAGTGAAGCGTATGGCATATTTGCCCGCCTTCATATACTTGAATTCGAGGGTGGAGTCGGAGGTGATGAATTCGCTCCGAAGGGTTTTGGAGAGCTTCTCGTCCAGTATCTCGACAAGGTGCTTGCCCTCCACGCCCGTGATTTCCAGTCTCAGCGTACTCAACTTGTCGTCCTTGGGCAGGGCGGTCTTGGCTTCGAGACTGTCGCTTCTGAAACCGGTTATGTCCCTGAATGCCCCTTCCTTTATCTTGAGGATATAGTCGTTGCCCTCCTGCGGCTCCGTCTCGGGAATCAGGCGTATAATCCTCACGTCCCTGCTGTCCGGCTCCACCCGGAACTTTGCGGGGAACTCTTTCTGCTTGGGGTTTACGTACTTGAACTCCGCCTTGCCGAAGTCGGCGTTTATAAGCGGATACTTGAACTCGAGCCTGAACCCGTCCCTGGCGAATGTCTCCGGCTCGACCTTCAAGGTGCTGACGCAGATGGTGTCCTCGTGCTTGAGGTCGCGTTTGCTGACTTTCTTGTACTTCGACGCGGCCGACTCTCCCTCCACCGTCAGCCGAAGCGTCTCGAAGTCCGGCTTCAGGATTCCGAGCGAATCCGTCTTGCGGTACTGTACGTTGACTTTCATCGTGTCCGGCGTTCTCTTGCGGGTGTTGAGCCATATTTCCAGACTGTCCTGATAGTCATTGAACTGGGTTATGACGGAGCCCTTGCCGTAGCCTGAAACCCATATTGAGTCAACCCAGGCGAAAGGCGCCTGAAACTTCACGTATGCCTTGTACCTGTCAACCCTTTTGCTGTCCTGAATATACTGCTTGGTGGGTTTTTCGCGGAACAGCAGAAGCTCGTATTCACTGCGCCGTGCAAGCAGCCCCAGAGTATCGCGCGGGTCATAGGCCTGGAGTTCGGGAAGCGTGTCGCTGACTACCGTAGCCGGTCTTACGAGGGAGTCCGCAAAGGCAACCAGATCGACGTCCGGGTCGTAGATGTTGTTGGATGCCTCGTCCTTGATGGCATAGAGCCTGTAGAGCGTGTCCTTGAGGTACGGGACCACGAAGAAACCGTATTCGTCCGTCCTTGCGGCGGCATCCGGCCTGCCGAGGAACAGGGCGCTGTCGCCGTGGTCCTTGTATAGCATTACTGTGGCGTCGGCAACCGGATTGAGGTTCTTGCAGTCACGCACCGTGCCGCTTATCATCAGCGAATCGAAACTGTCGCCGGTGGAGAACACGAAATTGACCCCCGGGAACATATTGCCCTCGTTATTGTCGGCGATTGCGTTGACAAGGCTGAGGTTGTAGGTTGTGTTGGGTTTCAGCTCCTCCTCGAAACTTATCTCCACCGCCTTGCCCCTGAGCCTTGATTTGGGCTTTTTGGCAAGGGGAGGGGACAGGAAGATGTTCTTCTCGTTCTTTATAGTGACGTATTCGTCGAAGGCAAGCAGTATCTTCCCGCCCTTGACGGGGAAGCCGACCGTTCCGATGCCGGGCTCCGCACCTACAAGAACGGGCGGTATTGTATCCTTGGGCCCCCCGGTAGGGGCCTGGGTCGTGTTCGCGCACGAATGCGTGAACGTCATCGAGAAAACGAGCAGCCCGGTAAGCGCGGCTCCGAACGCCAGGTCGGTTTTTTTCATCAGAGATCGGATCTGTTAACTGAGGTTATGCCCTCTATCTTCTTCAATCTGTCCATCAGGCCGTCAAGGGTCTTGCGGTCGCCCACCATCACTTCTATGACGCCGGATGAAACCCCTTCGGCGGCGTGCAGCTCGACCCTTCTTATATTGATGCCCATATTGGTGGATATCAGGGCCGACAATTCGTTCAGGAGTCCCATTCGGTCTATGCCCTTGATTGATATGGTCGCCGGAAAGTCCTTTTCGGAATTGTGAATCCATTGCGGAACCACTGCCTTGTCCCCGAATTTGGAGGCAATGCTCTCCGCAACCGGGCAGGACTTCTTGTGCACCACCACCACTCCTTCCTCGGACTTGAACCCCACCACCGGGTCGCCCGGCAGAGGATGGCAGCAGTTCGCAATCACATAGGTGCAGTTCTCTCCGGGGACAACCACTTCGGGGGCAATATCTTCCGAATCCGCACTGCGGCTCTTGGACAGGATATTCTCCACTTCCTGAAGCTTTGCCGGGTCGGATTCGCGGAAATATTCTATGACCTTGTGGCGGGCGTGCCTGGTCTGCAGAAACTCCAGCCAGGCGGGGTCCGGATTTGACTTGGCCGCAGTGAGTATCTCTATCTGGTCACCACCCTTCAGTACCTTGCTCAGAGGCTCGAGCTTCAGGTTGATCTTGGCTGCAATCGCCTTTCTGCCTATCTCCGAGTGAATCATATAGGCAAAGTCGAGCGCCGTCGCTCCGGTCTGGATGGAACGCTGCTCACCCTTGGGGGTGAATACGACTATCTCATTTGCGACGAGGTCCTTGTGGATGATATCGAGAAGTTCGAGCGAGTTCAGGTCGTCTCCCTGCAGTATGTCCTTGACCCTCTGGAGCCAGCGGTCCATCTCGTTCTCCTGGTCGGAGGTATCGTATCCTTCCCGCTTGTATGCCCAGTGGGCGGCTATGCCCTTCTCGGCTATGTCATCCATCCTCCTGGAACGTATCTGCACCTCCACCCAAATGCCCATAGGGCTCATAAGGGTGCAGTGAAGGGCCTCGTAGCCGTTGTTCTTGGGCTGCCGTATCCAGTCCCTGGTGCGGCCGGGCTGGAACTTGTAGAGGCTGGTGATGATGGCGAAAATCAGGTAGGCGTTCTGCCGTTCCCTTTCCGGAGCATCCGGAGTACCCTCGAAGATTATCCTGACCGCATAGAGGTCATTTATCTCCTCGAAGGGTATCTGCTTCACCTTCATCTTGTGCCAGACGGAGTAGGGGGATTTGATGCGCTTCTTTATCTCGAACTTGAACCCGGCGCCCGCCAGTGCGGTCCGCATCGGCTCGATGAAGTCGTCAATCTGGTTGTCGAGTTCGATTCTGTTGCCTCTGATGCGCTCGGAGATGGACTTGTATGCCTCCGGCTCGTTGAATTTGAGCCAAATGTTCTCCATTTCGGACTTGATCGAATATAGGCCGAGCCTGTGGGCGAGGGGGATGAAGATGAACATCGTCTCGGCAAGAATCTTGTCCCGCTTGTGCTCGGGCATATATTCTATTGTCCTGCAGTTGTGGAGCCTGTCCGCAAGCTTGATGAGCACCACCCTGACGTCATCCCCGAGTGTCAGCAGGATACGCTTGAAATTCTCGGCCTGCAGGCTGGCGGTGTATTCCTGCCCCGTACGGTCCTTGTTGTCCAGGACGGTCTTGATTTTGGTAAGGCCGTCGACAAGGGAGGCGATCTTGTCGCCGAAAAGGTTGCGGATGTCGTCGACGGTGTAATCCGTGTCTTCCACGACGTCGTGGAGCAGGGCCGCAGCAATGGACTTGTAGCCCAGGCCTATTTCGTCCACGACTATCTTCGCCACCTCTATGGGGTGAAGCATATATGGCTCGCCGCTGCGCCTGCGCACGTTCTTGTGAGCCTCGTTCGCAAAACTGAACGCCTTGCCGACTACGGCAAGTTCGCGGTCGCCCTGACATCTTGCCGCGGCAAGCCTGTAAAGACCGTCATATGCCTTCCGTATAAGTTTGTGGTCGTTTTCCGTGAATTCTGAAAAGCTCATACTCAATTCCTGGATTTGTCAACCCTTTCAAGCTTCTGGAAGCTGTAACAGAGTTCGGCTCCGTATATTATTATCTGCCAGCTTATATTCGTCCAGATAAGGAACAGCGGGATAGCCGCGAGGGCTCCGTAAACGCCGTTCAGGTTGGATACGAATATCTGTGTCTCGAGGTAAAGGTACTGGAACGCGCAGAAGAACACGCCGCACACCGTCGCAGACTTGATGGCATTGATATAGTGGACCTTCGCAGCCGGGATGAACTTGTACATCGCCGACAGGGTGAAGGTGGTGATTATGTAGAAGAATATCCAGCCGAGAGCAGTGAATATGTCCCTGGTCTGGCTGAGGTCTATGCCAATAAGTTTGGGCATATTCGTCATATAGGCTATCCCAAGCCCGAATATGAGTACCAGGAAGGGGAGAAGCAGCATCGCCAGCAGATAGAAGGAGAAGCGCTTGTAGATCTTGCGCGGCACCCTCCTGATGCACCACACGTTGTTGAACACCCGTTCAACCTGGAACATTAGCCAGAGTATGGTCCAGATGAAGGTCAGGGCGCTTATGAGGCCTACGGGACCGGATTGCGCGGATTCGATGATTCTATTGGCCTTGTCGGACACGAAGGCCACTATGTCGGGGAACTGCGGCGCCAGGGACGCGAGCACCTCCTGCATCTGGCCCCTCAATCCGAGCCCGCCGGTGACGGCAAAGAGAAGGGCGGCGAACGGTATGGTGGCCAGAGCGACGAAATAGCTGAGTGCGACGCACTGGAAACCCATCCTGTTCTCGGCGAATGTCTCGAAGGTGGTGCGAAGAAGCTTGACGAAGTTCACAAGCCTCTTTTCCCACGACGGCATCGTGTCCGGGTCAAGGGACCAGAGCTTGCTTGTGAACAGCTCGTCCGAAAGTCTGTGCAATGTTTCCTTCCTCTTTCCCATAGATGCTGTCCTTATCCGAACAATGACGGTTCCTGAGCCCCTGAAGAAGACGGGAGCGACGACGAGTGCGTGGCGCCTCGGTCGGGGAGCATGTCCCTGAACGCGGCCTCGTCAATCACCTTTATTCCCAGTTCGGAGCATTTCCTGAGCTTTTCCGGGCCGGGCTTGTCGCCGGCAAGCAGGAAGGAGGTCTTCGAACTTACCGATGAACTTCTCTTGCCGGAGTGCAGGGAGATAAGCTCGGCAATATCGTCGCGGGATACCGTGAAATTCCCCGAAATCACTATTGTGAGGCCTTCCAGTGCGGGGGAAAGCGTTTTCTGGTCGCCCTCCCCGATAGAGAACTGCAGACCGAAGGAACGCAGCTTCTGTATTTCGACGGAATTGCGGGCGTCGCAGATGAATTCGTAGATGCTCGGAGCTATCGTCTCCCCGACATCAGGTATGAGGGTAAGCTCTTCCACCGAGGCGGCGGCCAGTGCGTCTATATTACCGAAATGACGCGCGACGGCCCTTGCCGTGGTTTCCCCCACATAACGGATGCCCAGGGCATAGAGCACTCTCTCGAAGCTGACAGCCCTGGTCCTTGCGAGGGATTTGAGGAAGTTTGACGCCGACTTCTCCTTCCACCCGTCCAGTCTCGTCAGCGAGGCGGCGTCAAGTGTGTAGAAATCCGACGGGGTCCTTACCAGCCCCAGTTCATACAGCCCCGCGACAGTCGCGGGCCCCGCGTTTATATCCATTGCCTTGCGTGAGCAGAAATGGAGCAGCCGTCCCTTTATCTGGGTTGGACAGCCAAGTTGGTTGGGGCAGAAGTGCCTGGCCTCGTCCTCACGTCTCTCGAGCAGGGCTCCGCAGTCGGGACAACGCTCCGGGAATTTGGGAGGTACGGCCCAAGCCGGCCTCAGTGACTTCTCGACACCGGTGATCTTAGGTATGATTTCCCCTCCCTTCTCGACATAAACGCTGTCCCCGACACGGATATCGAGAAGTTCCATCTGATCCGCATTGTTGAGCGTAGCGCGCCTGACCATCGTTCCGGAGAGAAAAACCGGCTCCAGATTGGCGACAGGCGTGACTGCGCCGGTGCGCCCGACCTGATAGTCTATGCTTTTGACCGGGGTCAGCGCCTGCTCGGCCTTGAACTTGTAGGCGACGGCCCAGCGGGGTGACTTCGCCGTGTAGCCGAGCGCCCTCTGGGCCTCCAGCTCATTTATCTTGATGACAATGCCGTCGGTGGCATAAGGCAGCTCGCGGCGGGCTTTGTCCCAATAGTCTATGTAGTCCCTTATCTCATCCAACCCGTGGCAGATGCGCCTTTCGTGGGAGACGGGGAGCCCCCAACTCTCCGCAGCCTTCATCGAGTCGTCGTGAGTGGGGAAGGTGACACTCTGTGCCGGAATATGGTACAGGGTGCATATAAGTCCGCGATGTCCGACTTCGTCGGGGTCAAGCAGTTTGAGCGAGCCCGACGCGGCGTTGCGCGGATTGGCAAAGGGCGCTTCCTCCATTGCCTCCCTTTCGGCATTGAGAGCGTCGAAGGCGGAGAACGGCATAAGCACCTCGCCCCTTATCTCAAACTCGGAATCGGGGAACGAGCCCTTTAATTTTGAGGGTATATTCTTGATTCTAAGGGCATTCGCCGTGACGTCGTCACCCTTTTCCCCGTCTCCGCGGGTAAGGGCCGTCAAAAGCTCGCCACCCTTGTAGGTAAGGCAGATGGCCGTACCGTCGAACTTGAGTTCACAACTGTATGAGAAATCCGTATTCAGTGATTTTTCGGCCCTGGAGACGAATTCCGCTATCTCTTCCATCGAATAGGTGTTGGACAGGGACAGCATCGGATACTTGTGGGGGCGCTGCACGAAGTCGCCGCCGCGCCTGCCCCGGTCCTCGTCGATGTCCGAACCTACCCTGACGGTGGGGGAGTCTTCCGCGGCGTATTGGGGATACTCGTCCTCAAGCCTTTCCAGTTCGTGCATCGCCTGGTCATAGTCGTAGTCGCTCATTACCGGAGCATTCTCGACATAGTACAGGCGCGCATTCTCGGAAAGAAGCTTCCTGAGAGCGAGTATCCTCGAATATGCCTGCGCGGAATCCATCGCCTACCAGCCCAGAATCTTCTTGAAATCGTATTTCTCGGGGTCGGCCACGTACTTCCGTGCCTCCTCGTAGTCGGCAGGAGTGATGTAGTTGGCGATATTGGAGTAGTAGGTCTTCGCTATGCCTCCCTGAATGTCAACCCTGCGCGGGGGAATCTTGCCCTCTGCGTTCTGCAGGTCCTTCAGGTAGAGGGGTCTGGCTTCGCCGAACGAATTGACGTAAACCATACATCCCGTCTCGCCCTTGCGGAAAAGCTCGTATGCGCCCATCGCAAGTTCCGAGCAGTAGCTCAGGTCATAGGCGATGGGGTCCTGGCAGCGGACGTCGTAGCCTATCTCGACCGGACGGGTCTTCACCTTCATTCCGGTTTTCTTGAACTCCTTTTCAAGTATCTCGTTGAAAAGCACGGCCTTGCTGATTTTACCGAGTTCCGGATGGCCGTGCTCGTCATAGGTCATCGACACTCCGGCGGACTTGATGTCGTCGGCGGCAAGATCATGGAAGACGCCTTCGGCCACAACTACCGTCCCGTAATCTATGCCGAGAATCTTGCGCTTGATGATGGCGGAGAGGGTGAGCCTGACAATCTTGTCGATTGTGATGGCCGTCTTGTTGAACATCTCCGGAATAACCGTCATCGGGCAGTGCGTGGCTTCGCCTATACCAAGGGCAAGATGTCCGGCGCTGCGTCCCATTGCGCTGATGAGCAACCAGTTGCCGGACGTGCGCGCATCCTCGTAAATGGTTCGCGCGATATGGGCGCCCTCCTGCTTTGCGGAGTTGAATCCGAAGGTGGGGGTGTTGTCCGGCAGGGGAAGGTCATTGTCGATGGTCTTCGGGACGTGAATGTTTGCGATGGGATATTTCTTCGCCTCGAGGAACTTGGCTATGCGGTTCGCCGTACTTGCCGTATCGTCTCCTCCCACCGTCACCAGAAGCTTGATTCCGTTGTCCTTGAACAGGGAGAGGTTGAAGTTCTTCTCGAAATCCTCGTCGGTGGGCTTGAACCTGCTCATCTGCAGGTAGCTGCCTCCGCGATTGAAATAGGCGTCCGCTTTGAAGAAGTCTATGTCCTCGGTCCTCGGATTCTTGCTGAAGAGCCCGCTGTAGCCGCCGTGAAGGCCGATGACGCGGTATCCGTTGGAAAGGAAAGTCTTTGCGACGGTGCATACCACGGTGTTCATACCGGGAGCGGGACCGCCGCCACAGAGGATAATGATTGAATCTTTCATTTCAAATGTGATTTTGGTTTATTTCAGTTTCTTTATCGAATAATTCCATCCGGGGGTCTTCATTTCTACGGTACAGGCTGGTCTGCCGTCGATTTCCGGAATGTTGACCGACACCCTGGCCTCGGAGTCCGTGAAATTGCAGAAAACCACCCTCCGGTCATTGCCCAGATACCGCAGAAAGGCGAAATGGCGGTCGGGATCATAGCCTTCGGCCTCTTCGTTGCAATATGCCAGATCCCAGTTCGCGCCGGCCTTGAAGACAGGCTCCGACGCTTCCTTGAGAAGCTTGCGGTAAATCCCGAGCACCCTGTTGCGATGTGCGTCCAAGCCCTTTATGTCAATGGTGCCGGTCCAGTTGAAGATGGATGTCCTCCCGTCGTCGGAGTCGGCGGCGTCCTCTCCCTGCTCCTGGCCGGAGTATATGAGCAGGGACGCTCCGTTGAACAGCGCAGCCACCGCCATACCGGGAACCGAACGCTCGTACCCGCCCAGGAAGGCCTGCGAGCATATCCTCTGTTCGTCGTGGTTCTCCAGGAAGTTGAGCATCCCGGGCTGCAGGTCCTGAAGGTCCTGCCAGTTCCAGGTTATTCCCCTGGTGGAGGCGGGCATCGCCATAATGGCCCTGAGCGTATCGTACAGGCCCGTCTTGTCGTAAATCAGGTCGAAGCCAAGCTCGGTGATGTAGCGGCGGTAGTTGTCGCGGCGGTACACCTCTCCTATGAAGATGAAATCGGGATAGCGCTTCCGCACCTCTGCCGTCGCCCATTTGAAGAATTCCGGAGGTATGAGCTCGACCATATCGCAGCGCAAGCCGTCCACACCTTTGCCGGCCCAGAAAAGAATCACCTCCAGCATCCTGTCCCAGCAGCCTTCCGCGGAATAGTCCACCTTAAGGGTATCGGTCCAGTCATAGTCGCAGTCGTCGAAATGGGGTATGTCGCCCTTGTAACTGCGCGCCACGTGGTTGGGGATGAAATCCGTAATGACCTTGAGGCCGGCCTTGTGGGTGCGGTCCACCAAAGCCTTGAATTCCGACATCCTCCTTGAGGGGACGTCGGCCAGGTACGGGTTGACGTCGTGCCAGTCCTCCACCGCATAAGGCGAACCGGGGTCTCCCTTCACGAAGGGCTTGCCGCTGGCATGGCGCGGGATACCGGTATACCAGACGTGGGTGACGGACAGTGACTTCAGGTAGTCGAAGGCCTCCGCGTCCCAACCGGAGAATCTGCCGTTCCTCCACAGTCGGGGCAGAACCTGATATATTAGAATCTTTTCTTTCATATCGGCCCCCAAATTTAACAAATTTCCGCGTGATTTCGGGATTTCTTGTTAATTTTGGAAAATTTTAAGCTTATGATAAGAAAGATGCTTGCGGCTGCCGCACTCATTCTGTGCGTCCAAGCAGCCTGCGCTTCCTCCAGGGAAGCCCGCAAACAGGCTGAACCGGCCTTCACCACCGTTGTCTCCAACCCTGTCACTTCAGTCAAGAACCAACACAGGTCGGGCACCTGCTGGGCTTTCTCCACGATAAGTTTTCTGGAGTCCGAGGCGATAAGGATAAATGGCATCTCCAATCCGGAGGAATACCCCGATTTTTCCGAGTTCTTCGTCGTCAGCAACTCCTATTACGAGAGGGGAGTGAAGTATGTCAGGCTCGACGGCAACCTCAGGTTTGCGGCGGGCAGCTGTTGCGGAGACGTGCTTGAAGTCGTGCGCGACCACGGCATAGTGCCGCAGTCGGAGATGAGCGGGATGAACTACGGAACCGAACTGCCTGTGCAGGCAGAACTGGACGCCGTCCTCAAGGCGTTTGTGGATGTTATAGTGTCCAGGCCCAACAAGACTCTCTCCACGGCCTGGAAGCGGGCTTACGGAGCGATAATCGACGAATATCTCGGGCGGAAGCCGCAGACGTTCAGCGTTGACGGCAGGGAATACACCCCGGCTTCGTACAGGGACCGGATGGGCATAAACCCCGATGACTATGTCAACTTCACCTCATTCGTCCATCATCCTTTCTACACCGGCTTTGCTGTGGAGGTGGAGGACAACTGGAGGCAGGACGAATCGTGGAACCTCCCTTTGGAGGAAATGATGCAGGTCATCGACAATGCGCTGAACAACGGTTATACGGTAGCCTGGGGGGCTGACGTAAGCCATAAGGGCTTCAGCCGCAAGGATGGTACCGCACTGCTCCTGGCCGGAGAGAAGGATGACGAGTCCGGCAGCAGGGCCGAGCTCGTGCCCACCCAGGAGTCGCGTCAGACAGAATATGACAACAAGACCCTCACGGACGATCACGGGATGCATATCTACGGCATAGCCCGCGACAGGGATGGCAAGAAATTCTACGTAGTAAAGAATTCCTGGGGCGAAACAGGCCCTTACAAGGGAATATGGTATGTAAGCGAGGCGTATATGGCGGGGCAGACCCTGAACATACTTGTACATAAGGATGCGGTGCCCGCATCGATAAGGGAGAAGCTTGGGATATGAGAATCATAAAATACATTCCGGACTGCATCACGTCGATGAACCTGCTGTCCGGCTCCGTTGCGGTGGTGTTCGCTCTTCAGGGAAGGATAGAAGTGGCCTTCCCGCTGATGATTCTGGCGGCTGTTTTCGATTTTCTGGACGGCCTCGCCGCCAGGGCCCTGCACGCATATTCCGATCTTGGGAAGGAACTGGACTCGCTTGCTGATGTCATCAGCTTCGGGCTTCTGCCCGCACTTATGCTTCACAATGCGATGAAGGTATGCACTTTCTCCGATTCGCCGCTTTGCTGGATTCCGCTACTGATTGCAGTGTTCAGCGGCATAAGACTGGCCAGATTCAACGTGGACGAACGTCAGCACTCTTCCTTCATAGGATTGCCGACACCGGCGTCGGCGATGATTTGCGGGTCCCTTTCATACTACGTTGCCTTCAATCCGACAGGCTTTCTGGGCGGACTTATGGCCGGGCCCGTGTTCGTACCGGTACTGAGCGCGGTACTGTGCGCCCTGCTTGTGTGCGGACTGCCGATGTTCTCGATGAAGTTCTCGAAGGATGATCCGAGGCCGCTTATGCTGAAGCGTATCTTCTTCATCATAAACGTGCTGATTCTGGCGGCCATTGTGCTCGGCACTGGCGCAAACTGGTCGCTGGCCGTGCTGCTTTCGTTTGCGCTTTACGTGTTGATGAACGTTATGCTGGCAATCGCCCGGGTTTGAAAAGCGACGGCCTCATTTGTTCTTTCCTGTATTTTTGAGTACATTCGCAGGTCGTTTCCGATAAATGAGATATAAAAAATATATTGGTCAAATGAAAAAGGAGATTGTTCTGTTTGCCGCCGCGGCTCTGACCGTAGGAATGGCGGCTTCCTGCAAAAAATCGGAGCGCATCGCCCCGAAGGATGAAGACGTGCTCCCCGGAGTGTTCAGCGTCAGCGACACCAAGAAGGTGCAGTTTTCCAAAGGTAATCTCATCTGCGACATATCCGGAAATGTCCCCGTCTGGGCGTTCGGCGAGCATCAGTATGACTGCGCGGAGAACGGTGCGGCGAGCGCTTCCCGCATAAGTCTTTTCACCTGGGGATATGGCCCCAAGTCAGTCGAGCCCTACACCGGTTTTTACGGCAATTCATTCAAGGATTGGGGTGCCGCATACTGTGAATTGAACGGTATTGCGGACGGCACCTGGCGCACGCTTACGATGGACGAGTGGATGTACCTGTTCAGTTTCGGCAATTTCCATAATGACAAGCGCGACAAGTTGTTCGAGCTCGGCGTTACGGTACGGGGCGTGGAGAACTGCGCCATCCTTTATCCGGACGGATATGACGGCGTAAGGGTCAGCAGGAACAACAGGAAAACCCTTTACAATGACAATGCCGCGTGGAAATCCGCACAGGAAGCCGGCGCCGTGTGCCTGCCCGCTGCCGGATACCGTAACGAATCGGTGGTGTCCGAAGCCGGAGACGGCGGCCATTACTGGTCATCCGATGCGGGCGGAAATGATGACGCATACCGTCTTCTCTTCGTCAGCGACGGCGGTGTTCAGCCCGATTATTTCGGAGTTGGCAACAGGGGCGTCGGACGTTCGGTGCGTCTCGTTACGGAAGCGAAATAGTTTCCGCTGACTGAAGCCGGCAGGGGGTTCAGTGAAAATCCGGCGATATGCCGCGTTTTTCCAGAAATTCCCTGCCGCTTCCGTATTTGTTTATCACGAAGTCGAGATCCTTGTCTCCACGGCCGGACAGCGTGACTATAGCCGAGTTGGGACGGCCTTCGCGGGCAACCTTGAGCGCGTAGGCGAGAGCGTGGCTGCTCTCGATGGCAGGGATGATTCCCTCCACCCTTGACAGCAGGAAGAGAGCCTCTATGGCCTCGTCGTCGGATACCGTGACGTAATTCACACGTTTCAGGTCATGCAGAAGGGCGTGTTCCGGCCCTGCCGCAGGATAATCCAGGCCGCTGGCGTTGGAATAAACCGGAGCGGGGGAGCCGTCCTGGCAGGAAAGCATATAACTCTTGAATCCGTGCATCACTCCGGCCTTCCCGAATGTGATGCTCGCCGCATTGTCACCGAGCGCAGGACCGCGTCCGAGAGGCTCCACGCCATAAAGTTCGACAGGGTCGGCAAGGAAGGGGATGAACGTTCCTATCGAATTGGAGCCCCCGCCCACGCAGGCTATCACCTTGTCGGGGAGATGGCCGGTCATATCGATGAACTGGGAGCGTGCCTCGTCGCCGATCACCTGCTGGAAGTCTCTTACCATCAGTGGAAAAGGATGAGGACCGGCGGCCGTACCTATGCAATAGATCGCTGTCCTGTATTCCTTGGAATATGCCTGAAACGCCGCATCAACCGCTTCCTTGAGGGTTTTGAGGCCTGTGGATACGGGTATCACCCTTGCGCCGAGGAGCTTCATCCTTGCGACGTTGGGCGCCTGTTTCTCGATGTCCACCTCACCCATATAGATGTCGCATTCCAGCCCGAAATATGCCGCAGCAGTGGCAAGGGCCACTCCGTGCTGGCCGGCGCCAGTCTCCGCAATGAGTTTTTTCTTCCCCATATATTTGGCAAGAAGCCCTTCTCCCATACAGTGGTTGAGCTTGTGCGCTCCGGTATGGTTGAGATCCTCCCTCTTGAGGTAAATCTGAGTCTTTCCGAACAGATTGGAGAGCCTCTGACAGTGGTACAGCGGGGTCGGACGGCCCTGGAACTCCCTGCGTATGCGCCTGAGTTCGGAAATGAACTGTGCTGACTGGGCTATGGTATTGTAGCCTTCTGCGTATTCCCTGAATGCCTTGACAAGTTCCGCGTCCTCGAGATAATTACCGCCATAGGGGCCGAACCATCCGTCTTCCGTGGGGTATTCCTTGAGGTAATTGTCGAAATCCCTGTAATTGTTCATATCTTACTGAATGTTGTCCTTGTATGTCTTGAGCGCTTCTTCCAATATGTGAAGCGCCTTCCTGAGCTCCGGCACTTCCAGTACGTAGGCAATCCTCGCCTGGTCAAGACCGCATCCGGGAGTATTGTAGAATGGAGCCGCCGGAGTTATCATTACGGTCTCGGAGTCGAGCCTGAAGTCCGTCAGAAGCCATTTGGCAAAGTCCTCGGCTGACTTTACGGGAAGCTTTGCCACCATATAGAAGGCTCCTGTCGGCAGAGGGGCGAAGACACCGGGGATTGCGTTGAGGGCGGCGTGCGTGAAGTCGCGTCTGGCGATGTACTCCTTGCGCACAGCGTCGAAGTATTTCCTGTCGGCGTCCAGCGCGCCGTAGGTGACTGTCTGACCCAGTACCGGAGGGCAGAGCCTCGCCTGGGCCATTCTTGTCATAACCCCCATCACGTCCTTGTTATGGGTGATTATGCAACCGATGCGTGCGCCGCAGAGATTGTAGCGTTTAGAGGCGGAGTCGACAAGAATCACGTTCTGGGACAATCCGGGAATCTGCAGGGCTGAAAGATATGGTTCGTCCGTATAGCAGAACTCCCGGTAGGCCTCGTCCGATACGAGGAAAATATCGTGGCGCCGGCAGAGATCACCGATTTTCATAAGGTCGTCCTTGGTGTAAAGGACACCGGTGGGATTGCCCGGGTTGCAGAGAAGAATGGCTCTGGTCCTGGGCGTGACGTGCTTTTCAAGCTCTTCGACGGGAGGAATCCTGAAGCCTTCGGAGATGTCGGTATGGACCGCCTTTATCGTCACCCTGTTCATCAGGGCGAGGGCGTTGTAGTTGCAGTAGTAGGGCTCGAACACCAGCACCTCGTCATCCGGATCGCATACGGCCTGGAATACCATCGTAAGCGCCTCGCTGCCGGCCACCGTCACGAGCATCTCGTCGATGTCGACGTCGATGCCTATCCTCCTGTAGTATTTCTCGATTATGGCCCTCCTCAGGGCGAACGTGCCGGAGGAGTTGGAGTAGGGGAGGTGGTCAAACTTGAATTCCTTCAAGGCCTTGACCGCGCCGGACGGGGACTTGATGTCCGGCGCCCCGATATTGAGATGGTAAACCTTTATGCCGTCCGCCTTGGCCTGGTCGGCATAGGGTGTGAGCTTCCTGATTGCCGATTCGGGCATTATGGAGGCGGTGTGTGCTATTTTTGGCATATATCTTCAAAATATGATTGGGCAAAGATAGGGAAATTTTGTATTTTTGCAGACCATATGAAAAAAACACTGTACACAATATTTGCCGTGATTACCCTTGTGTCCTGTACGGGAGGCCGGAGCGAGGAGGGATACGAGGTCTCTGATGAGGCGCTGAGGATTCTCGAGGACCCTTTCTGCACCGAAATCAGGCTCTTGCGCGCTTGTGACAGGACTGTCGGCGAGAACCCGATATACGTATGCGGCGATGCGCTGCGCGCCCGGTCCCTTTGTATGTATCTTGCCGAATTCGACGGCAGGGACAACGTCGACGGCTCCGTCCTTTCCGACGGGCTGCCCGACTTCTCCGGAGAAATGATCTACGGCATTCTCGACGAGAGGGTAAGGCCTTCTGCGCTTTCGAGCCTGGCGGCTTCGCTCGATACCGTGTTCTGCGTCAGCCGCTATGACGCGCAGGGCGGCGGCAGCAGGGCAGGAGCCAAGATTCTGGTATTCACTTCACCTCTCGAAGTTGCGCAGAGAAGAGACGTCGATACGGTTGTGAACTTTACCGGTTGCGCCCTTAAGACGTTGTTTCCTCTCGAAAAAGCCCTCGAGGCCGCAGTGGCGGACGGTGCGGAAAACATCTGCGTCATATCTCCGCTGGAGGACACCGTCTCGCAGCCATACTACCGTCTCATAGCTGATGCACCGGAAAAGTGCCGCATCGTTGCCGTATCCTGCGACTTTAGGAACGCTCATCCCCTTTTCCCCGCACTTGACGGCTGGATTGCTTCCGGAGCCGGCGGCAGGGTGGATGCCTTCGTGCTGGACGGTTATATGACGGATGAAGATTCATTCGGACAGGATGTTTCCGTCGTACGTTCCGCGCTCGGCGAGAAGTCCCTGAAGTATGCGGGGCTCATCTCCGAACGGCTCAAGGTATATGACACCAGGCGCATTGCCGCCGGGGAATTATTCGGGACATTGAGGGACGATAATTCCTTCGCCCACAGGATTGCATACCCGCAGGTGCGTTATTTTGCGGTTGTGGATACGCTTCCCGGAGGAGGGGCCGGTCCGTTGAGGACTGTCAGATTCAATTGAAGGCCATGAAGATACAGGCGGTCATATTCGACTTGGATGGAACACTGTATTCGAGGTACAGGGTGATTCCCGCCGTGATATGGCGCAACTTGCGTCACCTGCGGCTCCTGTATGCCGAGAGGAGCAGCAGACGCGGTCTGGCGGGTCTGGACTTTCCCGGCAAAGATGTCCTGAAGGAGCATTTCTTCATCCTGCTCTCGCTTAAGTCGGGCAAGAGTGTGGAGTATGCAAAGAACTGGTATTACAATACTTATATGCCTTCGCAAGTGGCCGCGCTGCGTAACGTCGGGGCCTATGGCTGGGCGAAGTTCGTGTTGGAGACCTTGAAGGACGAGGGGAAGAAAATTGTGCTTTATTCGGATTATGACTGCGCCGGGGAGAAACTGGCCGCGCTGGGGCTCCGTCCGGAACTTTTCGACATTGTGACGGATTCGTTCGCGCTCGGCGGATTCAAGCCCTGCGTCGAGTCATTCCGGAAGATAGCGGATATGCTTGGGGTGGAGCCGCATTCCGTGGTTGTGGTCGGAGACAGGGCCGACACTGACGGCCTGGGGGCGAGCGCTTCCGGTATGCATTATTTGAAGGTTACTGGCGAATGAGCAGGATTGTTGACAAAATAGGTTTGTGTCTTGTCAATACGGCCCTGACACTGACAGGAGGGCTCGGATATCTCGGTCTGAAGAGGGCAAGCGCCGATCCGCGGAAGTCACAGATGAAAATTCTGCGGAAAATACTGCGCAGAAATGCCGGGACGTCGTTCGGAAAGGATTATGACTTCAGGTACATACTTGCTGCAGACAACCCCGACGAGATGCTGAGGCGCTATCGGGAGAAGGTCCCCGCGATGGAGTACGAGAACGTCAGGCCATATGTCAACAGGATGAAGTCCGGGGAGAGCGACGTGCTGTTCGCCGGAAAGCCCGTGATGTATGCGACCACTTCCGGCTCGACCGGGGAGCCGAAATGGATACCCGAGTCGAAGGAGTACATATCGCTGTCATTCGGCCGTATGACAAGGATATGGATGTACAATTTGATGCGGCTCAGGCCTCTGGTACATTCGGGCAGGAGCCTGTGCATAGTGGGCAGCAAGGTTGAGGGCCATACCGATGACGGGGCCACATACGGGTCGGTGTCGGCCTATACGATGAACAACAGCCCGCGGTTCATACGCCGGCGTTTCGCGGTCCCCGCGCCCGTATTCGAGATATCGGATTACACTGCGCGCAATTATGCCGTCCTGCGCTTCGCGCTGGAGAAGGACATAACCCTGGCGATAACGGCGAACCCCTCCACGATGATGGAACTTCAGAATACGCTGGATGAATGGAAGGAAGAATGCATCAGGGACATAAGGAACGGCACGCTGAACGAAGGGTTGGACATCGCCCCTGAAATACGCAGGGCTCTCGGGCGCTCGATGCGTCCCAACCCGCGCAGGGCGGACGAGCTGGAAGGCCTGGCGGCGAAGTACGGTACGCTTAAGCCCAAGCACTTCTGGCCCAATCTGCAGGTGCTTTCCACCTGGAAATGCGGCAATACAAGAATATATCTCAACAAGCTGGAAGACTCTTTCCCGGATGGGATGATCCATCAGGAACTGGCGTATTTCGCGTCCGAATGCAGGGCCGGACTTGTGCTGGACGACTCGGTGGACACGGTGGTTTTCCCGCATTTCAACTTCTTCGAATTCCGCAAGGCCTCGGACGCGGACAATCCCGACGCCCCGTTCCTGTGTCTGGACGAATTGAAGGAAGGGGAACGCTATTGCCCGTACGTGACGACGACAAGCGGCCTTTACCGCTACAATATGAACGACGTGCTGCAGGTATCCTCGAAGTTCGTCAACACGCCGCGCGTCCATCTGGTCCACAAGACCAACGGAATAGTGTCGATTACAGGCGAGAAGCTCTACGAGGGCCAGTTCATCGGCTCGGTCGAACAGGCGCAGGAGCAGACCGGACTCGACCTGGACTACTACGTATCCTATGCCAACCTGAAGGAGAGCAGATACGACTGGTATTTCGAATTCAGGGGTGGGGACGTCACGCAGAAGGACGCCCAGGTCTTTGCCGAGGCCGTCGACGAGGCCCTGATGGAAACCAATATCGAATACAAGTCCAAGAGGGACTCCTTCAGGCTCAAGGCCCCTTCGGTATTCAGGCTCAAGAAGGGGGCCTTCGAGAAATTCAAGGCCATCGCCACCTCCACTGTCAGGGGAGATGCTTCCAGATTCAAGCCCAACGTCCTGTCACAGAACGAGAGGCTTCACAAAATCATCGAAAGATTCAAATTGAAACAATAGGTTTTTATGCGTTATAAGCAAAGTATTACGCCGGAGGAGATAGACAGGATGAAGCCCGGTGCGTTTCCGGGCAAGGTCATCGTGATTGACAAACCCGGCATCGAATACCTGAAGGCCGTTCTTTATCTCAAGTCGCAGAAAGTGATAGGTTTCGATACGGAGACGCGGCCCATATTCACTCCCGGCGCCAGACACCACGGCGTGTCGCTGCTCCAGCTTTCCGGCCCCGACAAGGCTTTCCTTTTCAGGGTGCAGAAGGTGGGGCTGGGCAAACTGCTCCGCAAGGTGCTTTCGGACCCACATATCCTAAAGGTCGGGGCCGCCACCCACGATGACGTGCGCGGACTCCAGAAAATAGCCCCCTTCACGGGGCAGGGCTTCGTCGATCTTCAGAAGATTGTGCAGGAGTGGGGTATTGCCGACAAGTCCGTGCGCAAGATGGCCGCGATAATCCTAAGGGTCAGAATTTCAAAGACGCAGCAGCTTTCCAACTGGGAGGCTCCGGTGCTGAGCGATGCACAGAAAAGGTATGCCTCCACTGACGCCTGGATATGCCGGGAAATGTATATGAGGCTCATCAACGAGCAGCGCCATCCGCTTGGAAGGACGCCTGCCGCCCGGCCGCAGTCCGCGGCTGAAACTGCACAGCAGCCTGCAGAAACTCCCGCGGAGGGGGCTCCGTCAAGAAGGAGACGCCGCCGCAGGCATCATTCGAAGAATCATTCCTCCTCCGGAAATGTTGAAGGCAATTCTTAGGAAGGGAAGGGACTCCTCCGTGCGGAGGTTCCACCCCTGGGTGTTCTCCGGCGCCATCGCGCAGATCGAGGGCAATCCCTCCGAGGGAGACCTTGTCGGGGTTTACAGCGCCGAAGGGGAGTATCTGGCTTCGGGCCACTATCGGATAGGCTCCATCGCGGTGAGGATACTGTCTTTCGCCGCAAACCCTGAATCTCCGGACTTCTGGACCGAGACCATTGGCGCCGCCTACAGGGCCCGTGCCGATGCCGGTCTGACGGATCCGGAAGGGAAGACCGACTGCTACAGGCTTGTACACGGAGAAGGCGACGGACTTCCGGGGCTTGTCATCGATTATTATGCCGGCGTATGCGTGCTGCAGGCCCACAGCGTCGGTATGTTCCGCGCGAAAGGGGCCGTTACCGAAGCGCTGAAGACCGTTTATGGTGACAGTTTGAAGGCCGTATATGACAAGAGTTCGTCTACGGCGCCGTTCAAGGCGGGGCTGGAACTGGTGGACGGCTATCTTTATGAGTCGCCTGACTTCAGGAGAGGCCCTGTAACCGTCCGGGAAGGCGGGCACAAGTTCATCGTGGACTGGACGGAAGGTCAGAAGACCGGTTTTTTTCTGGATCAGCGCGAAAACAGGGCGCTGGTGGAAAGGTATGCCCGGGGACGCAGGGTGCTCAACCTGTTCTGCTATACGGGCGGTTTTTCGGTCTATGCCCTTGCGGGCGGAGCCGGGAGGGTCGAATCGGTGGACAGTTCTGCGAAGGCCGTGGCTCTGCTGGAAAGGAACGTGGAGTTGAATTTCGGACCTGACGCTCCTCACAAGTCCCTGTGCTGCGATGCCATCGAATATCTCTCCGGGGTGGAGGAGGGCGCTTTCGACCTTGTAATAGTTGATCCGCCGGCTTTCGCCAAGCACCACGGGGTGCTGAAGAATGCTCTCCGGGCCTATCAGAGACTGAATGCGGCCGCAATATCAAAGGTGGCTTCCGGAGGCTTCGTGTTCACGTTCAGCTGCTCGCAGGTCGTTGACAGGGAGGCGTTCTCGCTGGCCGTGTTCTCCGCAGCCGCCCAGACCGGCAGAAGGGTGAGGATACTGAGTCGCCTCGGACAGCCCGCCGATCACGCAGTCAATATTTATCATCCTGAAGGAGAATATCTTAAAGGGCTTCTCCTATATGTAGAGTAGAGGTAATCAGCCCCTTCTTCTGAACTCCGAAAGTGTAATGGCTGTTGCGACAGCTACGTTCAGCGACTCCGACCTGCCTCCGAAGGAGGGAATGGTGAGCCTGCGGAAATCCGTTGCCGACTGAAGGCCGGCCGAGATCCCGCGGGCCTCGTTACCCATAATTATCAGCGCCTCTGAGGGCAGGGAAGGTGCTTCATATATCGGTTCCCCGTCAAGGAAAGTGCCGAATACGGGCAGCCCGCGTCCGTTGAACGCACGGCATACATCCGCCAGGCCGGCTTCCACGACTTTCACCCTGAAGATTGCGCCCATCGACGAGGCCACGACCTTCGGATTATATATATCGGCACAGTCGGGGGAGACATACAGGGCGGATACACCGAACCAGTCGCAGGTACGGATGATGGTTCCCATATTGCCCGGGTCCCGCACTGCATCGAGGGCCACGCAAAGACCTCCCGGAGGCGTCGCGTCATTGCAGGAAGGCCTTTTTCTCACCACGGCGGCAACAGGTGGCGGGGAATCGAAGGAGCTGATGCGCCTCATCACGTCCTCCCCGACCTCGGCACGCCTGAGGACCTCCTCCACCTCGAAACCGGAGGAGAGCGCTTCCGACACCATCTTCTCTCCTTCCACCAGGAAAAGCCCGGTGGAATCACGGAACTTCTTCACGGAAAGTGACCGCAGAAGCTTGATTCTGGCCGCAGTAATCATATTCGCAAATATACTCTTTTTTATTAAATTTGCGGGGTGCTGAGACGCTTGTTCATAATGGTTCCATCCCTGTTCCTGCTGGTTTCCTGCGGGGCCGGCCGGGTGCTCGGGGAAGGGCAGTATGCGCTCCGCCGCAACGAAGTGAAGGTGGAAGGCAGGAGCGGCATATCGACTTCGGAGCTTACCCCATACATTAAGCAACAGCCGGTAACATCCATTCTTTCAAACGGATTCTATAATCTTGCCGGTCGCGGAACAAAATGGCCCTCGACAATGTTCCGCAAGATAGGGACACCTCCGGTTGTCTTCGACAGCACCCTTATGGTGGAGTCGGTGAAGGGTATAACCGAACACCTCGAATATCTGGGCTATTATGGCTCCAAGGTCGGATGCCGGCCCGAATATAAGGGCAAGCACGCGGTAAAGCTCGTTTTCAGCGTCGTACCGGGCGGCAGGAAGGCCATAACCGACATCAGGTACAACCTCCCTCAGGACAGCCTTTTCAGGGCCGAATTCGCGGCCGATACGGCGTCATCTCCGGTAAGGGAGGGAGTATTCCTCTCACAGGACCTTCTCGAGCGGGAGAGCAGCCGCGGAAGTTCCTACTTCAGGCGCAGGGGCTACTATGATTTGAACAAGACCGCCTATTCATTCGTGGCGGACACGCTTTCGGAAGGGATTGTCTCGCTGGAATACAACGTCGGCGGGGAGTCGTTCCGCAAATACAGGATAAGCGGCATCAAGGCTTCATTCCCGGAGGATTTCCGTTTCAGGGAGAAGGTCATACGCGAAATGGTGACAGTCCACAAGGGGGATCTCTACAACGAAAGGTCTCTCAACAACACGTATTCGCGTCTCGCGTCGGTACAGGCGTTCAGCAGCGTCAACGTGGAGACGACCCCTTCGTCTGACTCCACTGTGGAATGTTCCATATCCATCGTACCGGCCAAGCTGCGCGGATTCAAGTTCAGACTCGAGGCTTCGGTGAATTCCTCCGGATTCTTCGGCATATCCCCGAATCTTGACTTGTTCCACCGCAACATCTTCCACGGCGGAGAGACTCTGACGATAGGCTTCACGGGCAACTTCCAGTTCAAGTTCGGAGACAACTCCATACGTTCCAATGAGTTCGGAGTCAACGCCGGGCTTGCGTTCCCCAAATTCATCGGACTTCCCATGAAGTATTTCCACGGGCCGGACCTCCCGAGGACCGAGATAAGCATTGCATACAACTATCAGAACAGGCCGGAGTTCAGACGAAACCTGCTTGCGGCCTCATTCGGCTACGGCGGAGAGGTAAGGAAGCGGTTCCGTTATAATGTAAGCCCGCTGAGAGTCAACTTCGTAAGGCTGTTCGACCTCGACCCCGACTTCAGCCATAATCTGGACAGGAACCCCTTCATCAAGTATGCCTATCAGGACCACTGCGACGCTGGCCTGAGTTCTTCTTTCATATACGCGACCTCGCCGGATCTTGTGCCCAGGACAAGCTTCTGGTCGGTAAGATTTGGTCTTGACCTGTCGGGCAACGTGCTGGCCCTCTTCCGGGGAGTGATGCCGAAGTCGGAGAGCGGGCAGTCGCTTGTGCTCGGCTCTCCGTTCTCGCAGTATGTGTGGAGCGAGATTTCACTCAACCGGACCCGATTCTTCGGCAGGGATCAGAATATGTCGCTGGCCTGCCGCCTCATAGCCGGAGCGGGCTTCGCATATGGCAATTCGACCATCCTGCCCTTCGAGAAACAGGTTTACTGCGGAGGGGCAAACTCTATGAGGGGGTGGCAGACAAGAGGCCTGGGCCCCGGATTCTCGCAGATGAACGACTCCTTTTCGATTCCAAGCCAGACGGGGGACATAAGGCTCGAAGCCAATATGGAATTCAGGTTCAGGATATACAGGAAACTCGAAGGGGCTGTGTTCGCCGATGCCGGCAACGTGTGGAACTGGCTGGAAGCGTCGGAAGATCCGGAGCATTCCACCGTGTTCGACAGGAATTTCTACAAGTCAACCGCACTCGACTGGGGCGACGGACTGCGCTACAACCTGAATTTCCTCGTATTGAGACTGGATATGGGCCATATCCTTCACGATCCGTCGAAGGGCGCTTCGTCGGCAGAGCGCTGGCGCGGACCGTCGAAATGGTTCAGGCGTGACGGATTTGCCCTCCAGTTCGGAGTCGGCTATCCCTTCTGATTCTTCCCGGGATAATACTTGGGCCAGCACTTTTCCAGATAGTCCTTCAGCACGTCCTCGTGCCTGTTGTTCTGCGGGGAGTAGAACACCGTGCCTTCAAGCCCTTCCGGCAGGAATTCCAGGTCAACGAAATTCCCCGGATAGTCGTGGGCGTATTTGTAGCCGTCCGCATATCCCAACTCCTCCATAAGCGAGGTCGGGGCATTGCGAAGGTATAGCGGCACGGCGGCGGTGCGGTTCTCCTTCACAGCGGCGAGCGCTTTCTCCACCGCCATATATGAAGCGTTGCTCTTGGGGGAGGAGGCAAGGTAAACGGTACATTCGGCAAGCGGTATCCTCGCTTCCGGCATCCCTATCGTATGTACGACCTGAAAGCAGGCGTTTGCAAGGAGCAGGGCGTTCGGATTCGCGAGCCCGACATCCTCCGATGCGGAAAGGCAAAGCCTCCTGGCTATGAAAAGCGGGTCCTCGCCGCCGTCAAGCATACGCGCCAGGTAATATACCGCGGCATTGGGGTCGGAGCCGCGTATGCTCTTGATAAAGGCCGATATGATGTCGTAATGCATCTCTCCGTCCTTGTCATACGAGGCTGTGGAGTCCTGCAGACAGTCGGTCACGGCCTTGTTGTCTATGACGACGGTACCGTCGGGAGCGGGAGGGGTGGAATCAACGACCAGCTCGAGTATGTTGAGAAGCTTGCGGCCGTCCCCTCCGCTCTGGCGGAAGAGCGCCTGGGTTTGGCGTACGTCTATCTTCTTGGAGGACAGAACTCTGTCCTTGCTGAGCGCACGATCCAGAAGGGCCTGGAGGTCGGATGACTCGAGCGATTTCAGGACAAAGACCTGGCAGCGGGAAAGCAGGGGAGTGATGACCTCGAACGAGGGATTCTCGGTCGTGGCCCCCACCAGCACGAAAGTGCCGTCCTCCACCGCGCCCAGAAGCGCGTCCTGCTGGGCTTTGTTGAAACGGTGTATTTCGTCTATGAACAGTATGGGGGCTCCCTTGTGCGAGAAAAGGTCCTTGTGGCGCGAACTTTCGATGACCTCCCTCACGTCCTTTACGCCGGCGCTGACGGCTGACAGGGTATGGAAATCGCGGTCGAGGGTGTCGGCAACTATTCTGGCAAGCGTTGTCTTACCGACACCGGGAGGGCCCCAGAGTATGAATGACGAGAGATTGCCGCTCTCGATCATGTTGCGCAGGATGCATCCCGGCCCTACAAGATGACGCTGCCCTACATAGTCGTCAAGGCTCGTGGGCCGCATTCTCTCGGGGAGAGGGGCAAGACTGATGATTGGCTCGTTTTCCGTCATAGCGTCAAGGTAAGGTGAATCATATATCCCGCCTCGCAAAGCAGCAGCATGGCCCCTGTGAGCCTGCCTATCCGTCTTCCGCCCGACAATGCCGCTCCTGCCCAGATTATAAGGACACCGGCTGTCATAACGGCCAGGTCGGCAATGTTCATGTTCTCGAGACTCAGGGGCGCCGCAACCGATGACAGGCCGAGAATAAGCAATATGTTGAACACGTTGGAACCAAGTATGTTGCCCAGGGCCAGCTGCCCTCTCCCCTTGATGACGGCCACAATGCTTGTTACAAGCTCGGGCAGGGAAGTGCCGCCGGCAAGCAGGGTGATGGCTATGTATTTCTCGCTTACTCCCACCGACCTTGCCAGCTCGACCGACCTGTCGACGAAGCATTTCCCTCCGACTATCAGGAAGAGAAGCCCAATAACGGTGTACAAGAGCGCTCTGGGCAGTGTCAGTTCCGTATGTCCGGCAACCTCCACTCTGGCTTCGTCGGACTTGAAGCAATAGAAAAGATATGCTGCGAAAAGTACCAGGAAAACAACACCTTCCACAGCCGAAATCGAATCGGACCCTATTCCGAAAAGAGTTTTTTTGAGTCCCATGAGGGCAAGGAGCAGGCTGACCGCGATGCATACGGGTATGTCAACCTTCATGTTGGCCCTGGTAACGGATATCGGCATAACCACGGCGGTGAGTCCCAGTATCAGCAGGGTGTTGAAGATATTGGAGCCCACCACGTTGCCGACGGCAACGTCGCTTATGCCCTCCAGCGCGCCGGTGAGGCTCACCACCAGCTCCGGGCAGGATGTCCCGAACCCGATAATGGTAAGTCCGATTATGAATTCGTTGATTCCGGCCCTGCGTGCAATCGCGGCGGAGCCGTCAACAAGCCTGTCGGCGCCGTAAACGAGCAGCGCAAGCGACAGGACAAGCATTACAACCGTATAAGTCATCGTCTCTCCAATTTACAAACGTTCTCGACGTGCTGCGTATGCGGAAACATATCCACCGGCTGCACGGCCGTTATCCTGTAAAGGCTTGACAGGACGGCAAGGTCCCTGGCCTGCGAAGCGGGATTGCAGCTCACGTACACAATGCGTTCCGGGGCCGCTTCCAGTATGGTTTTGACCACGTCCGGGTGCATACCGGCGCGTGGGGGATCCACAATTATGACGTCGGGCCTGCCGTGCTCGGCAATGAACCCTGCGGTAAGCACCTTTGCCATGTCTCCGTCATAGAATTCGCAATTGGTGATGCCGTTTGCCACGGCATTGCGCCTTGCGTCCTCCACCGCGGCCTTTACGTACTCGATGCCGATGACCTTCGAGGCCCGGTTGCTTACGAATTGGGCAATCGTGCCCGTGCCGGTGTAGAGATCATAAACGACCTCCCCGCCGGAAAGCGCCGCAAAGTCTCTGGCAACCCTGTACAGTTCGAGGGCCTGCAGCGTGTTTGTCTGGTAGAATGACTTTGGGCCTATCCTGAAACCCAGCCCCTCCATATGCTCCACAAGGACTTCCTCGCCCCGGTAAAGTATGCAGTCCAAATCGGCTATCGTGTCATTGCACTTGCCGTTTATCACGTAATAGAGGGAAGTGATGTCCGGGAAGGCATTGCATAGGGCATCAAGCAGGACATCCCGTCCGTCGAAATCCTCCCCGAAGCATACGATGACCATCACGGCGCCGTCTTCGGCCGTGCGGACAATGACGTTCCGGAGCACGCCCCGGTTGGCCCTGATGTCATAGAACGGGACGGAATGCGACAGGCAGTATTCCCTGAGAAAATTGCGGACGGCGTTGGACGGCTCCTTCTGCAGGTGGCAGCATTCGATGTCGAGCACCTTGTCGAAGAACTTGCCGACGTGGAAGCCCAGAGCCGGGGTGAAACCGCCGTCAGATACGGGCGGCTCCGGCGTCCAGCGGCGGGATGATGCGGTGAACTCAAGTTTGTTGCGGTACCTGACCGTCCTTGACGAGCCTATGGTGGGAAGTATCTGAGGCACTTCAAGGTGGCCCAGCCGGACAAGCTGGTCATATACCTGATTGCGCTTCGCCTCCAGCTGGAGCGGGTAGGGGAGGGGCTGCCAACGGCATCCTCCGCACACTCCGAAATGCTTGCAGAAAGGCTCCAGACGGTCCGGGGAGGGTTCCACAATCCTCTCTATCCGTCCCTCCATATGGTTCTTCTTCTTTTTCAGGACCCTTATGTCCACAAGGTCTCCCGGCACTGCAAACTCCACGAAGACAACTTCTCCGTCAACACGGGCGACGGCCTTGCCTTCGGCTGCCACCGACTCGATTCTGACGTTCTCCAGCACCAGGTCCAACTTCTTGCGCGACATATTCTAGAAAAGATATCCCACGTTGAAATAAAAGGCTCCGGTGCCGTCCTGATTGCGGATAGGACTGTTTTTGAGAAGCCTCGAGACTGGCATACCGTACTCTGCGGCGATGATGAAATTCTCGTTCATTATAAGCCTCAAACCGGCGCCGAAGGTAATGTGGGGCCGATCCGCAGTCCTGTCCGACTTCAATTGCACCGTGGTGATGTCGCCTGTCCTGGTGTCCCTGACGTCGGCCGACTGGGGAAGTGCGCTCAGATCGACATTCCTCGTAACCATCGTACCGTCGCTGAACAGGTTGAAAGCCAGGGCGAAATTCTGTTTCCAGAGATTGAACCGGTAGAAGCGCCACCTGAATTCGGCATTGTACGTAGCCATATCAAGTCCGACAACCCTGGAGCGCATTATACCCCTGACGGTCTGATAGCCGCCCATACCCTCGAAGTCGCACCTCTCGCCCATAGCCGTCATATAGGACAGGGAATAGTAGGGAGCGTTCTTGCCGAAAGTACCTTCATAATTGAGCCTGTAGGCGAACGTGAGCACGTCGTCGCTTACAATCGGTACATAATGGCGGAAAGTGAGCGAATAGCGGTAATGCTGGACGGACGAAAGGCCTGGCAGGGCCGCGGACACGTGGCCTTCAGCCCAGATGCCCCTGGAAGGTGCGCCTTCCTTGTCCCTGGTGTCATATTCGAGACCTGCCCTGATGCCTCCCGCATAGCCGCCTCCCGCTTCGTTCACCCCGAGAATACCGGCGTCGCGGTATATCGAGTAGAGGGTCCTGTCACCGTGGAACTGCTTTTCTTCGGCCTTGCCGCGGTTCAGGTTGTCTATGTCAATATCCTTGATTCCAAAGTAATTGAAGAATATGCCGGCCTCCCATCTGAAATGGGGGAGTATCACGCCGAGAAAATCGGACTTGACAAGCACGTCATTCCTGCGGCAGCGGTAGAAGGCGGACGGAAGGTTGATGTCGAAGGACGAGGCATATCCGTTGAATCCGTAGAAGTCCCGGGCCTTGTCAATGCTGGCCCTTACCGTCGAGCTCCAGCGTATCCCGGGTATGAGTGTCCTGTTGTCATAGCGCAACTGTATCAGATGCGATCCCTTCGTGAAATAGGAGTATTCGACATAGGCCTTGGAATTGTATGCGGGATACTCCGACCCGTCACCGTAATTGAAGAGTTGAAGGACGGCCCCGATCTGGACGCCCTTGTCCGCATCATAGGCAATGGCGGGAAGCGGCCCCAGATTGTAACCTTTCTTCACAACGTCCGATTTGTCCCTTGCATTGGAAACGGGAACTGCCAGCAACAGTACCGAGACGGCCATAACGGCCAGAGCATTTCTTTTCATTTCACTTGATTATATCGTTGAGGTAATTGAGTGTTCTGTAAAACATCGGCCCCGCTACGGCAGTGAGCAGCAGTACCGCCGCTCCTCCGGCGGGAGGGAGCAGGGAGAATGCCGCAATGCCGTTTATTGCAAGCTGCAGAGGCAGGCAGGCCAGGATGACGGCAAACCGTATGGTATTCGACCAGGCCTTGTCCTTGAGCCGGCTTATCAATATCTCCGCAGGCACCCAGAACAGGAAGCCCAGTATTGCGAAGATGACAAGCAGCGGAACGGCCACAACGGCGGCAAATCCTCGGAAAAACTTCTGCACCCAGTCCCTTTTGGGCCTCAGCTTCTTGAGATGACGTCTCCAGGCTTTCTCGTAGCCGGCGTCATCGGGGAAGTAGGTGATAAGTCCGGCGATTCTGGCATAAAGCAGGTCCGTCAGCGCGTGCATTGCCGTCTGTTCGTTGTCGTATTCCGCGAGTACGTTGCGCACGTCTATCGGCTCGCCGTACTTGATTGTGACGCTGCGCTGGAACCGGAAGAAATCTTCATAGTCGATGCCTACGGGTACTATGTACACCGGCAGGTCGCAGTCCTCGCAGGCCTGGAAAGCAATCCTGCATACGCCTTTCTTCATCGGCATCAGTGAATGCATCGGCCTGTGGGTCCCTTCCGGAAATATGGTGAAGGGGACATTGTGCGCCAGCAGGTCCGTAACCTGGTCAAACACGCCGAAATTGTCCTTCAGGGCCTGCACGCCGTCTCTCTGACGGGCCAGGGGCACTATTTTGAGCTCGTGAAGGATGCGGGCCGCAAGACGGCCGGTGAAAATGTCCGAACGGCATCCGAAGCAGATGGGCCCCTTGTTGTTCTGAAGGATGACCAGAGGGTCCATAAGGGTGTTTGTGTGGTTCGCGGCTAAAATCACGGCCGAGCCGGAGGGAACGTTTTCCCGCCCGAATACCTTTATCGAATTGAATGAACTGCGGATACAGGCGTCGACGTACAGACGGCCTATTCTATAGAACGGAGTGTTTTGCCAGAGTTGGGACATATACCGTAAAATATCTTTGCAATATAAGTAATTTTTACCAAAAGTGTTTTTACCTTTGCGCCGCAATGATACCTGACATCCATATCTCCGACTACTCATACCCGCTTCCCGACGAGAGGATTGCAAAGTACCCGCTTGCCGGGAGGGACGCTTCGAAACTGCTCGTGTACCGCAGCGGGAAAATCACTGAAAGGGTATTCAGGGACATTCCGGACGAGCTCCCGTCGGGCGCGCTGATGGTGTTCAACAATACAAAAGTTGTACCAGCCAGACTTAATTTCGTGCGTGGTACTGGGGCCAGAATAGAGATTTTCTGCCTCGAGCCTCACGCTCCGGCAGAATATTCGGAAGCGTTTTCTGCAGTGGGGGAATGTGAGTGGAAGGCCGTCATAGGCAATTCGAAGCGTTGGAAAGGGGATATCCTCGAATATCTCATCCCCCCGGGAAGCGGATTCGACGGGGCGAGGGCGCTGGGGTTGCGGGCGGAACTTGTCTCCCGGGACGGCCAGACCGGTATTGTACGTTTCCGCTGGCAGGGAAGCGAGCCGTTCTCAAATGTGCTCGACATCTGCGGCAAGGTGCCGATTCCCCCGTATCTTAACAGGGATTCGGAAGAGATAGACACGGAACGCTATCAGACGCTTTACGCCCGGTACAGGGGGTCCGTAGCCGCCCCGACGGCAGGATTGCATTTCACTGAAGCGGTACTTGAGAAAATAAAGGATAAATCCATTGATACAGAGAATGTTTGCCTACACGTCGGAGCAGGCACATTTCTCCCCGTAAAGTCTGAAACCATCTCGGAACACCCAATGCACAGGGAACCGTTCACGGTGAGCAGGGGACTGCTGGTGAAACTCAGGGATGCCGTCCGGTCCGGAAGGCCGGTCATCGCCGTCGGCACGACCTCAATGCGCACGCTTGAATCCCTTTATCATGAAGGGGTCGGCATTATCGGGAATGGCGTCCCCTCGGAGGTGGAGCAGTGGGCCCCGTATGATGAAAGAGCCCTCTGGCCGTCATCGGCGGACGCCCTGGACGCCATCATAGGTTATATGGACAGGGAGGGGCTCGCCGAATTCGGGGCATCGACGAGGATAATCATTGTACCGGGATACAGATTCAGGATTGTGGATATCCTGTCAACCAATTTCCATCAGCCGGAAAGTACGCTGATACTGCTTGTTGCGGCCTTTGTGGGGAAGGACTGGAGAAGAATATATGATCACGCCCTGGCGTCGGACTTCAGGTTCCTAAGTTACGGGGACAGTTCTCTGCTGTTCAGGGCTTGATATTTGCAAGAATTCAAACGATATGAGTGAAGAATACAAGGATATAAAGCCATATACGGACGAGGAGGCCTCGAAGGCGCTGGAAAGGGTGTCGAGGCACATAATGACTCCGGTAATCTCCAAATACCTTTTCCCGGAACTGCCTTCCGACACGCTTCGCAAGATGCTGAAGGGGATAAAGTCGGTCGATGACTTCCAGAAGCTCATAATGTCCAAAGCCATAGGCTCGATTCTTTACAAGACCAGCGACGGATTTACGTACAGCGGCATAGAGAACCTGCTGGCCCTGGATGGAGGCAAGTTCCTGGCGGTATCCAACCACAGGGACATAATACTTGACCCCGCATTGACGCAATACACGCTTTTCCAGGGAGGTATCCCGTTGACTGAAATATGCGTAGGCAACAACCTCCTGTCCTCGCAGCTGGTGGAGGATCTTATGCGTTCGAACAGGATGATAACGGTTATACGCGGAATCACCGCGAGACAGTTGTACCTGAGTTCAAAAGTGCTTTCAAGTTATATCAGAGACCGGATTACGGGAGGGAAATCTTCCGTATGGATTGCCCAGCGGGAAGGCCGCACGAAGGACGGCAGGGACTCCACGGAGCAGGGATTGCTCAAGATGTTCGACATGAGCGGGGAGAAGGGATTTTTCGAGAATTTCAAGGAATTGAACGTCGTGCCGCTGAGCATTTCCTACGAATATGAGCCCTGTGATGCAAAAAAAGCCCGCGAATTGCTTATTAAGGAGAGAAACGGCGGGAAATACCGCAAGAGAAAGGGGGAGGACCTGCACAGCATTCTTACGGGCGTCAAACAGGCGAAAGGCCATATACACCTGCACATAGGCGCGCCCCTGACCGATTCGGAGATCGAAAAGGCATCGCTGTTGGGCGGCAACGAACGCTATCACGCCCTTATGGACACGCTGGACAGGCGCATACACGACGGGTATATGCTGTACAAGACAAATTATATGGCGTATGATCTCCTGAACGGAGGAAAAAGATATTCTTCCAGGTACTCGGCCGAAGAACTCGAGAAATTCAAAGCATACGTCGAGCACAAGCTCGGAAAGGTGGAGAGACGCTACCAGGGCGACAGGCTGCGCGAGATTTTCCTCGGAATCTACGCCAATCCCGTTTAGTTACACAATTTATATTATGTTAACTTGCCTTGCTTCTACGGAAGATGGAAGCAAGGGTGAGGCCGGAGATGATGTGCCATATTCCCCACCAGCACGTGACGAAGAGCATACCTCCGTACAGGACGCCGCTCTCGGGATTGTTCCAAATTGCAGGATTGAAAATCGCCGGATTCAGGAGCAAAGTGAGTCCGAGCCCTGAATTCTGTATTCCCACTTCGATTGTGATGGACTTGCGGTCAATTGCGGGCAGTCTCATTGCTGTAGCCCCGAAATAGCCCGTCATAAACGCGCAGGCGTTGTGGATAAGCACAAGTATGAAGATGAAGATGATGTAGTCTATGAAAAGCTTGCGGTTGGGAATGAACATCCCGAGAACCATAACGACAAAGACAACCATCGAGAAGACACTCATCGGCTTCTTGATTCTGTCGGAGAAACGTGGCAGGAAATGCGAACAGAGCATCCCGAGCAGGATGGGAATTCCGAGAATCAGGAACACGGTCTTGAATATTTCGCTGAACGGTATCTCGAGGTGAGGTATCGTAAGTGCCTCTGAAAGAGTCGCATATTTCAAGAAAAGATTGCCCCATAACCAGAAATTGAAAGGAGTGACCGCAGGGGCGAAAACGGTCGTTACTGCAGTCATGCTTACCGAAAGTTCAACGTTCCCCTTGGCATACGAACTCATAAAATTGGAGATGTTGCCTCCCGGGCAGCAGGCTACGAGTATCATACCCAGGCATACCATCGGGGTGAGGACGTTGTGGAGCAGCATTATGAGCAGGAAGGTTATGGCGGGAAGTCCGACCCACTGCAGGACAATGCCGGTAATTATGGACTTTGGTGAAGTGAATACGTTCTTGAGCGTCTCAAGTTTGATTCCAAGTGCGATGCCGAACATTATTATCGCAAGCACAAGGCTCATAATAAGCCCCGTATTACCGGAAAGAATCAGATTGACCGAATCCAGCGAGGCCAGCTGTTCTCTAATCATATTGAAGAATCAATTAAAAAACGTACAAAGATAGCAAATTTTTGGACATACTGTGTATAGGTGCGGGAAGGGGCTGTGGCAGACCGGAAAAGGAGGGAGAGGTCCGCCACAGCCCTCTTCCCGCACCTTGTCGCAATATACCGTAAAGTACCGTGCAGACCGAAAAAGACAGGGAGAGGTCTGCCACAGCCCTCTTCCCGCACCTTGTCGCAATAGACCGTAAAGTGCCGTGCAGACCGAAAAAGACAGGGAGAGGTCCGCCACAGCCCTTCTCCCGCACCTTGTCGCAATATACCGAAAAGTGCAACAACACGCCAATACGGTATAGGGAGTGGGGTGACGCGACTCCCCTCTCTTCACGTATCGTTTATAATGCAAAAAGTGTTAACAAATGTAAATCAATGTAAACAAACCGTAACAAATCGGACGATTTGCCGGAGGTTTACAAAAGTTTACGCAGGAAAAAGTTTCAAACGAAACAAAATTATCCAAATATTTGAAAATCAGTAATTTTATCTTCTTTATATATAGTTTTTGTATTATTAAATATGTGAATTTTGCGCTTTTTGAGCCTGATTTTGCAGTTTTGCCCTACAAATTCATAGATATATGCACGATTCCCAGTCTGTTAGCCTCACTGATTATAGTTAATTTTAGTATATGTTTACACTTGTTTACTCCATTGTCAACAATTTGCCAACAAAATAATGTTTGCAAATGTAAACTATCCTTACTATTTTTGTAAACAAGATTATTGACGGAAAATGAACGAAAGATTGCAGCAGTTTCTGTCTGCGGAAAACATCTCACAGTCGCAGCTTGCGGAGCGAATCGGAGTCGCAAGGGCAAGCATATCCCATATTCTGTCCGGCAGGAACCGTCCGGGCTTCGACTTTATGGACAGTATGGCCCGCAACTTCCCCGCTCTCAACCTGGACTGGCTTATTACAGGCCGCGGACGGATGTATAAGACGCTTTCTGAAGGTCACGAGGAGGAACGGCCGGCCCCAGTTGCGCAGGACGGCCGCGAGTCCTTGTTCAGCACTTTGGATAACGCAGGAGAAAAGGCTGATACAAAGCCCGATAACAATACACCGAATTCGTATCCGACAAGGATTACGGTATTCTATTCCGACGGCAGATTCAAGGACCTTGATATATAGCCAAACAGTTCTGACAGGGCTTTCACGGCAAATTCCCTGATATTTTCCTCCCTGCAGCCATTATTAAGGAACTTGACCGTATCTGTCCCCTGCGGCCCGCTGATTCCGATCCATACGGTCCCCTCCGGGTTGTTTTCATCTCCGCCGGGCCCGGCAAGCCCCGTCGTCGATACCGAAAAAGTGCTTCCCGTAAGCCTTCTGACACCTTCCGCCATAGCTGCGGCGACTTCCGAACTCACGACTCCCCTCTCCTTTATGATGCCTGCGGGCACCCCGAGCACTTTTTCCTTAACACTTATGGCGTATGACGTAACGCCACCGAGATAATATTTGGAAGAACCGGGAATCAAAGTTATAAGATGCGAAATGAAACCGCCAGTGCAAGACTCGGCAACACTTAAAGTACTGCTTGAGCATTTTAGAGCCTCGCCTACCATTTCGGACAGTTTGTGAATATTCATAAGATTTTATATGTAATTATTTGATTTATAATTAAGAAAACAAAAATGTTACCCTGTGAAACTATATCGTTATATTTTTAAGATATTTGCTCTTAAAGTGCGATTTTAGCCCATTCTTCAGTTTTCTCGTCCAGCTCCCGTTTCTTCTCCAAATACTCACGCGTTAGTTCCATTATGTCATCATTCTCTCCTGGACTAGAAAGGATTGTCTCTATATTCTTCATCCGTTGCTCAAGATGAGCTATTCTATCTTCAAGTTCTTCCACTCTCTTCCTTCGACGTCTCTCCTCCTTCTGCCCCATTCTTCCCTCTTCATAATCCTTACGCTTGTCGTGAGCCGGCGCCGACTGCACTTTCTTTTCCGGGCTGTTCCCGCCGTCGAAACGTCGTTCGAGTTCGGACAGATTCTCAATCCTGCGTCTCTGCAAGAATTCGCCGACGCTGCCCAGGTGTTCATATACCCTTCCGTCCCTGAATTCGTACATCTTGTCCACCAGACCGTCGAGAAAATCCCTGTCGTGCGACACGACGACAAGCGTGCCGTCGTACGATTCAAGGGCTTTTTTAAGCACTTCCTTCGACCTTATGTCCATATGGTTGGTAGGTTCGTCCAGGGCGAGGAGATTGTGGCTCTGAAGCATCAGCTTTGCCATCCCCAACCTGGCCCTTTCGCCGCCGCTCAACACGGAGACCTTCTTGTCGATGTCGTCGCCCCTGAACAGGAATGCGGCCAGTATGTCGCGCAGCCTGGTCCTTATGTCCCCAACCGCTATGCGATCCAGTGTTTCGAATACAGTCAAGCCGGGATCGAGGATGTCCTCCTGATTCTGGGCGAAATAACCGACGTTCACGTTGTATCCGACCACGGATTCGCCTCCGAGGGGCTTCAACTCCCCTGTCAAGACCCTCATGAGCGTGGTCTTTCCTTCGCCGTTGCGGCCCACCAGAGCCACCTTCTCCCCTCTCTTTATCTCGATGTCAACCTTGTCGAAAACTGTCTTGTCCGGATAACCGGCCTTGAGGCCGGCAGTCCTGTAAACAACGTCCCCGGCCCTTTGCGATGGCGGAAACTTCACGCTCAGCGCCACGGAATTGTCATCTTCCTCTATTTCAAGCCTGTCGAGTTTCTCAAGGGCCTTTATGCGTGACTGAACCTGGTTGGACTTGGTCGGCTTATACCTGAACGTCCTGATGAACTCCTCGGTCTTCTCTATCATCCTCTGCTGGTTCTGGAATGCGGCTATCTGCTGCTGCATGCGTTCGGCCCGGAGTTCGAGGTATTTGGAATAAGGTACCTTGTAGTCGGTTATGTGCCCCAGCATGATTTCCACGGTACGGTTCGTCACATTGTCCAGAAAGCGCCTGTCGTGCGAGACGAGAACCAATGACGCCTTGTGACCGGCAAGATAATTTTCAAGCCAGTCAATTGACTCTATATCAAGGTGGTTAGTCGGCTCATCCAAAAGTAACACATCAGGTCTTTGAAGCAGGATTTTCGCAAGTTCTATCCTCATGTTCCACCCCTGCGAAAAGGTTTCGGTGGCCCTGTCAAGTTCATCCGATTTGAATCCCAGCCCCATCAGCGTCTTCTCCGCCTGTACCCTCGGAGGCTCGGAATGTGAGGACACAAGGATGTCATTCAGTTGGGACAGCCGTTCAATTAACTGGGTGTATTCCTTTGATTCATAGTCTGTTCTTTCCGACAACTCGCGGGTTATCAAATCTATCTCCCTCTCGGTCCTGTTGTCGGCAGCAAAAGCCGTCATCGCCTCGTCAATGACGCTCAGGCCCTTGTGGTGTTCCATTATCTGGGGAAGATAACCTATGCGGACGTCGGAAGGGCGGTCAATATGCCCCGAGGTGGGGCTCTGAAGTCCGGCAATCAATTTCAGGATTGTCGACTTGCCCGCCCCGTTCTTGCCGACCAGACCGATCCTGTCATTGCCGCTGATATGGAAACCTATTTTATCCAGAAGCACATAGCCCCCGTATGCGACCGTTATGTTGTCGAGCGATATCATTTTCCGCAGAGGGCGATGCTGAATTCATAAAGCAGGTATAGCGGGACTGATACTACCATCAGCGTGAACGGGTCCCCCGTGGGGGTCAGTATCGCAGCAAGAATAAGAACTATCACCAGAGCATACTTCCTGAATGACTTTAACTTCTGCCTGTCAACTACTCCCAAACTTGATAAAACCAGTATAACTGACGGAAACTCAAACAAAATCCCCATCATAAACACCATTGCGGTAAAGACGGAGATATAGGAGGACAGGTTGAAGGTGTTTTCAACCGCATCGCTTACCCTGTAGCCGGCGAAGAAATACATCACAAGCGGCATCACAATGAAATAGCCGCACAGGATACCGGCATAGAACAACCCGCCGCCCAGGCCGAGAGCTTTCCTGAATGCTACCTTTTCCCTTTCATACAGGGCCGGGACGACGAAGCGCCAAAGTTCGAACACGAGATAAGGGAAAGCCAGCACCACGGCCGCCAGGAACGCTATCCTGATATGGATGAAGAACTGTGCGGTAACGTCTATGTTGACGAGTTTTATGGCCGGTTCAAGGCCAAGCAGCCGGTAAAGCCAGAACGAATCGCGGGCGGGGCCGAGTACGACCGTATCGAAAAGCAGTCCCTTGAAAAAGAACAGGACAACGAAGAGCGTTATAAGTACGACCGCAGCACGAAGAAAGACCCACCTCAATTCCTCGAGGTGGTCCCAAAAGGATTTCTGACTTCCGCCGGCCGGGGAACTCATTTCTTCTCCTCGTCCTCTTCCTTGATCTGGTCTTCGACCTCCTTGAGCCCGTCCTTGAAGTTACGGACACCCTTGCCCAACCCCTTCATCAACTCGGGGATACGCTTCGCACCGAACAGAAGGAGAATGATCAAGGCGATGATGAGAATTTCAGGCCAGCCGATGCTCCCAAAAATTAAAGGAATAGATAACATAACACTATTTGTTTGATTGATTGTCAATGGCTTTTAGCGCTTCTTCAAAGCTTGCGATACGACTCAGCGCATCGGACTCTTTCTTGCGCTCGGACTCCACCACGGCTGCGGGGGCGTGGGATACGAACGCCTGGTTCGAGAGTTTCGCCCTCACTCCGGCAAGGAACTTTCTCTGATACTCCAGTTCGGCTTCCAACTTCGTCCTTTCCTCGCCCATATCCACCTTCCCTTCAAGGGGAACAAAGCATTTCAGGGTTCCGACAACGAACTGGCTTCCGGCTCCGCTGCCCTCACCGTCTATGATTTCCGAGAGATTTGCAGCCTTCTTCAGCACGGGCAGCAGACTCCTGTCCAAGTCGCCTTCCACATAGAGGGACATCTCCTCCCTGGAGGATATCCCCTTCTGGTTGCGGATACCCCTGACGGCATTGACACACTCGCGTGCCACGTCGAAGGACTCCAACAAATGCGCATCATACTCGCCGGCGGCCGGGGTGCGTTCGAACATGATTGTCTCCGTTTCGCCGCGGCGGCCGGCAAGATGCCAGAGTTCCTCCGTGATGAACGGCATAATGGGATGGATGAGTTTCAGCAACTTATCGAAGAACTCCACGGTAGCTTCGAGGGTGGCCTTGTCGACGGTCTTGCCTCCGGCAGGCTTCACAAGCTCCAGATACGTGCTGCAGAAATCGTCCCAGAAAAGCCTGTAAACGGCCATCAGCGCGTCATTGATACGGAACTTGGAGTAGTGGTCCTCCATCGTCTCTATCGTCTTGGAGAGCAGGCTGTCAAACCACCTGACGGCTATGGATGCAACCTCGGGCTGCGCTGCGCCCTCGTCTGCCGTCCACCCGCTGACAAGCCTCCAGGAATTCCATATCTTTCCGCAGAAATTGCGCCCCTGCTCTATCTGGGACTCGTCATACAGTATGTCATTGCCTGCGGAGGAGCAGAGAAGCATACCCAGACGCACGGCATCGGCTCCGTATTTCGCTATGAGTTCCAGAGGGTCGGGTGAATTGCCCAGGGTCTTGCTCATCTTCCGCCCCAGGTTGTCACGTACCAGCCCCGTGAAATACACGTTGGAGAAGGGCTTTTCATTCATGAACTCCCCTCCCGCCATAATCATTCTGGCCACCCAGAAGAAAATGATGTCAGGGGCCGTTACCAGGTCATTGGTGGGATAATAGTATGCGAGGTCCCGGTTGGGCTTGTGCTCCGGATGACCTGGCAGTTCGGGATCGAATACACTGATGGGCCAGAGCCAGCTGGAGAACCAGGTGTCAAGAACGTCCTCGTCCTGTTTCAGATCAGCCGCAGTAATGCCGGGATTTATCTTTCTTGCGGCCTCCAGCGCCTTTTCGGCCGTCTCCTCCACCACTACCGAGCCGTCCGGCAGATAATAGGCCGGGATTCGCTGTCCCCACCACAACTGGCGGCTGATGCACCAGTCCCTTGCGTTCTCCATCCAATGGCGGTAAGTGTTGCGGTACTTGTCGGGGATGAACCTGATGCGCCCCTCCTCCACTTCCGCAAGCGCGGAAGCGGCCAGATCCTGCATCTTAAGGAACCACTGGGCGCTGAGTTTGGGTTCTATGACGGCGTTGGTCCTCTCCGAATACCCTATCGGGCTTACATAGTCTTCGGTCTTCACGAGATTGCCGGACTCCTCCAGGAGCGCCGCTATCTTCTTCCTGGCCTCGAATCTGTCTTCTCCCACCAGTATCCGCGCCTTTTCGTTCAGGCAACCGTGGTCGTCGATGATGTCCAGAACGGGCAGATTATGCCTCAGGCCTATCTCGTAGTCGTGGGCATCGTGGGCCGGAGTGACCTTCAGGCATCCCGTACCGAAGTCCATCTCCACGTAGTCATCCTCTATGACAGGAATCTCCCGGTCAATCAAGGGAATGAGCACCTTCTTGCCATGCAGCCACCTGTGCCGCTCGTCGGCAGGGTTCACGCAGATGGCCGCGTCGGCCATGATTGTTTCCGGCCTGGTGGTGGCAATCACAAGATACTTGTCGGTGGGCTTGCCCTTACCGTCGCTAATGTAATACTTGATATGATAGAAGCAACTCTTTGTATCTTTGTGGATAACCTCATCGTCAGAAATAGCCGTAAGCGCCTTCGGGTACCAATTGACGATCCGCACCCCCCTGTATATCATACCCTTCCTGTAGAAGTGGCAGAACGTCGCGACAACCGCCTTTGTGAGTTCGGGCTCCATAGTGAACCGAGTGCGGTCCCAGTCGCAAGAGGCGCCCAGCTTGCGGAGCTGCTGCAGGATAATGCCGCCGTGTTCCTCCTTCCATTCCCAGGCATACTTGAGAAATTCCTCGCGGGTGATATCCTCCTTGCTGATGCCTTCCGCGGCCAGCTTGGCCACCACCTTGGACTCGGTGGCTATCGATGCGTGGTCTGTGCCGGGGACCCAGCAGGCATTGCGCCCGTCCATCCTCGCCTTGCGGACAAGCACGTCATTCAGAGTGTTGTTAAGGACGTGGCCCATATGAAGTATCCCGGTCACGTTGGGCGGCGGAATAACTATGGTGTACGGCTCCCTGGAGTCGGGCTCCGAGTGAAAGAATCGGTTTTTCAGCCACCTGGCATACCACTTGTCTTCAACCTCTGCGGGGTTGTACTTCGATGAAATATCCATATTGGCAAAGATACCAATTTTTGAGTAAATTTGCAGAAAATATGATATATGAGACCTGACTATACGAGAATAAGGGCGATTGCATACGACATAGACGGGGTGATGACCGACGGGGGCATATTCTGCGACAGCAGCGGAGACCTGTTGCGCACCTATGATGCCAAGGACTCGTTTTCCGTGCGAATGGCCCGTATGCAGGGCTATCCGGTAGGAATAATTACGGGAGGCGAAAGCAGGAGCATAACCTCGAGGGCGGAATCCTGCGGCATCGATCCCGAGGACGTTTACCTTAAATCAGCCAACAAACTCAAGGATTTCAAGAAGTTCTGCGAGCGCCATTCGCTCTCGCCCGACGAGGTGATGTACTTCGGCGATGACCTCCCGGACGTGCCGGTGCTTGAGGCCTGCGGCATAGGAGTCGCCCCCTGCGACGCCTGTGCGGAAGCCAAGGAAGCCGCGGACGTCGTATCGAAGTTCCCCGGCGGCAAGGGCTGCGTAAGATCGGCCATTGAAGCCGCATTGAAGTCCAGGGGGCTCTGGAGGTTGGACATTGAGGAATATGAGCGCAAATACTGAGCGTAGAATCATCCTCGGCAGCGCCTCGCCCCGCCGTCGCGAACTGCTCGCCGGACTGGACGTCGAATTCACCGTCGATACCGGCAACAGTTTCATCGAGAACATCGACCCGTCAGTGGAGGCCCACAAACTCCCGGTAATGATGGCCGAAGGCAAGTCGGACGGATTCCACAGGGAGTTGGAGGACGACGAGCTGCTGATTACGGCGGATACCGTGGTCATTTTCCCGGAGACCGGCGAGGTTCTCGGCAAACCTCATTCCCGCAATGAAGCCGTGGAGATGATCCGCAAGCTGTCGGGACGTACGCACGAGGTGCTAACCGCCGTCACGTTCCGCACACCTGGCGGGCGCACCACCATCACCGATTCCACCCTTGTGACGTTCCGAAAGCTGAATGGGGATGAAATAAGTTATTACGTCGACAGATACCGCCCTTATGACAAGGCGGGCGCCTACGGCGTACAGGAGTGGATAGGGTATGTCGCAATAGAGCGCATCGAAGGCTCGTTCTACAATGTGATGGGGTTCCCGGTTCACAAGGTATATGAAATGATATTTTCAAACAAAAACCAATATAAAACGCATTAAATTATTTTCGCTCCTGGCTGTTATTGGAGTACGGCCGGTACGGTTGTCTCCTGCGAGAAGGGGGGCACGTCAGCAGAGCGTGAGAAGGAGACCCCTACGGAAGACCAGGTGACCGTAACCACTGACATCGAGGCCAGAATCTACGGTTCCGAGTCGGAAGGCTTCGACGGCAGCATTATCAGAAGATTCAACAACGTCACAACCGTTTTCAACGAGAACACAACCAAGGTATGCGTCGTGACCGACGGAGCGATAAAAGCCGGACTGAGCCAGAGCGATTGCGTTGACATCTACGAATGTTACCGCAACGGCGGCGTGGTGCTTGTGACGTCTCCTTCATACGAGGGATTCACGGTCAGCCTCCAACCGGATATGGCAGTAGCCACCTATCTGCAGAACGTGGTGAAATACAACATAAAGATAGAAGACGCCACTCCGGACCCGGCATTATACACCAGCTGCTTTACGGAACCAAAAATCCCGCAGGGTTCACCCAGCCCCTGGTGCGGACTAGGCTTTCACAATACGGGGATTCTTTACTGCGAGAGTCTTGGCTGCACGATAATGGAGGATTCGGATGACCTTGACGGGAATACGGCAATGCCCAGGCTGTGCTGAATATGTTTATGGACAGGTTCGAGGCCTGGGACACCTATGGCGTGAAGGGAATTTTCAAATTCCAGATGAAGCGGATGGATGACGGCAAAGTCATCACCGCACAATACGAGGTGAAATAGGATTACCCGGCGAACCGGCGGTATTTGTCAGACTTTCTTGAGCGCAAGTACCGCCGCGGCGGGGTCCGGGGAACGGAAAACGGAACTCCCTGCGACCAGGACAGTCGCTCCGGCCTCTTTCAGGGCCGCCGCGTTGGAGAGGTCCACTCCCCCGTCCACCTCGATATCCGAGTCGAATCCGCGTTTCCCGATTTCGTTACGCAGGGCCTCCACCCTGTCGAGGGAATCGTATATGAACTTCTGGCCCCCGAAACCTGCGAAAACAGACATTATCAGGAAGAAATCCGCCTTGCCTATGTAGGGGAACAGCCTGCTTATCGGGACATCGGGGTCTATGGCCACCCCCGCACGTGCTCCCAGGGCGTGAATCGCAGCGATATACGAAGAAGTCTTCCGACCGGCCGCCTCCTGATGGAAACTTATCATTCCGACGCCCAACTCCGCAAGTATTCCGAACCATCTGTCCGGGTGGACCGTCATCAGGTGGGCGTCCAGACCGACAGCCGCCCTGCGCGCCACAGCCTCCACTACCGGGAAGCCATAGGAGATGTTGGGGACGAACTCCCCGTCCATAATATCAAGATGTATAAAGTCGGCCGAGGCATTAAGCATGTCCACGGCCTCTCCGAGATTCAGGAAATCTGCGGCGAGTATTGACGGGGATACTTTCATCAGTTGCCGGGGTTGAGAACCGCCCGGATGTCATCTACATACTTCCTGAACACCTTGTCGGTCTGCATCAGGTCGTTCACCGTGGTGCAGGCGTGAAGAACGGTGGCATGGTCCTTCCCTCCTATCTCGGCGCCTATCGTGGAAAGCGAGCAGTTGGTAAGCAGACTGCGGCACAGATACATCGCTATCTGCCTTGCCTGCACGAACTGGCGCTTGCGGGACTTCGACAGCATCGAATCGCGGGTGATATTGAAATAGTCACAAACCACTTTCTGGACCTTGTCCATATTAAGGGCTGTCTGAGGCTTGCCGACTATCTTTTCCGTGACCTTTCTCGCCAGTTCGACACTCACGGGCTGACGAGTCAGCGTCGCGTGGGCCAGAACCGATATCAACGCGCCTTCCAGTTCACGGAAATTCGTCCGGATATTGTTTGCCAGGAACTCCAGCACATCTTCCGGAACTTCCGCCCCTTCCCTCTCGGTACGGCTGCGCAGCATTTTCAGGCGAGTTTCATAATCGGGAGCGCCGAGCTCGACGGAAAGGCCCCACTTGAAGCGGGAAAGAAGTCTCTCCTCGAAGTCCTGCAGCTCCACCGGCGAACGGTCGGACGTGAATATCAACTGTTTGCCGGCCTGGTGCAGCTGGTTGAAGATATTGAATATGGCGTGGCGTGACCCTTGACCCACAAGGTCCTGGATGTCATCCACTATAAGTACGTCAATACGGCAGTAATACGCCATGAAGTCCGTAAGCTTGTTGCTGACAAAGGCCGCATCGACATATTGGGTCTTGAACTCGTTGCCGGTGACATAAAGGACAACCAGGTCGGGATAATTCTTCTTGATTGCCAGACCGACGGCCTGAGCCAGATGAGTCTTGCCGAGCCCCGGGCCTCCGAATATGAACAGGGGGTTGAAGGCCGTCCTGCCGGGAGCCGCGGATATCGAGATACCGGCGTTGATCCCAAGATTGTTGCACTCCCCCTGCACAAGATTCTCGAAACAATACGCAGGGTTGAGCCTCGGATTGATGCGGAGAGTCGCTATGCCGGGATACACGACGGCGCCGGGATTGCCGGAGGGAGCGAAAGTCCCGACAGACACCGACCTGTTGACCGGAGCATTTCCGGGCCTGGAGGGCACCTTCATAGGATCCTGCCCTTTGACCGGCGGGACCAGATAGTAAAGCTTTGCGTCCGAACCTATCACGCGCTTCAGCGTCGACTTGATGACATCAAGGAAAGAATCCTCCAGAAAATCGCGGAAGAAATCGGACGGGACCTCCACCGTAAGGGTGTTCTCCTCAAGAGACACGGGCCTCACCGGCTTGAACCAGGAAGTGAACTGCGCCGGCTCCACCAGCTGCTCGATAATGCGCAGGCAGGCGTCCCAGACGACTCTATGTCTCTCGTTCGATTCCATATAATATAGAGGAAGAAAAAAGACCTTGAATACAGGCTCAATCCGATGTGCAAAAATGGCTAAAAATATTTTATAAAAAAATTTTTCAACTATTGTTTTTAAAAAACTTTTGTCTTAAAATATGGAAGAAGTGAACAATTTATCAACAATTCAATATATTGATAATCAAATAGATAAATTGAATTTTTATCCTAACTTGCTGAATCTCAAAAACTTTACAGTTTAGAATATATCAAAATAAGCAAATTGCGGTTTTTTCTATTTCGACCATACTCTGTAAATGAAAAATCGCAGTACAAAAATTTATTTTAACGGAAAAATCTTACCGTCGGAAATTTTTACGGCAAAGGCATCCCCGAATTTTTTTCTTACATCCGGAAGTTTTTCTTTTGCCTCCGCCTCATCGGCAGTTATCGCGACCACATATTTATATACCTTCCCCGCATTGATAACCCGGGGACGGTAGCCCTTGAACGCAGGGTCCGAGGGGTTGAGCTTTTTCGCCCCGGCGAAAATCTGGATGCCGTATTCGGTCGCGGGGCTCCCCTCCTGCACGTCCTCTGCCGCGACAGGCATCGCGACGGCGGGCCGGGTTGGCTGTTCCTCCGCGCTGACGGCTGGCTTTTCCCCCTTTGCGGCGGGTTTGCCGTCCTTGTCCAGAGACACGCTGCTGTCATAGGCCGCCTTGTACTCCTCGAAAGCGCGGAACACAGCCCCAGCCAATTTAGCGCGGTTGGTATCCTTCCTCAGGGTTGAAAGATCATCCTCATTGGATATGAATCCGAGTTCGACGAGAACCGCCGGCATCGAGGTTTTCCAGAGAACGTAGAAAGGATTCTGCCATATACCCCTTCCTGCACGTATCGGGCCGCCCTTCAGATTGTCATAGATCATCTGGGCGAAGTCAAGGCTCTGTTCGAGGTTCGAGTTCTGCATAAGTTGCATGAAGATGAACGATTCGGGGTCAGACGGATCGAAGCCCTGATACCTGGTCGAATAGTCGTCCTCGAGCAGTATCACCGAGTTCTCCCTCTTGCATACGTCCATATTGTAGGCGAAGAGGTCACGGCTCTTGACGCTGGACTGTCCCAGGATGTGGACCGAGTAGCCGTTCGGCGAGGATGACCTGGAGGCGTTGATATGTATGGATATGAAGAGGTTGGAATTGGCTTTGTTGGCCTTTACGGCCCTGTCTTCCAGGGGTATGAAACTGTCGCCGGTCCTTGTCCGCACGACGTTGACCTCAGGGTATGCGTCCGAAATCATCCCGGCAAGCCTGTTTGCGATGTCCAGGGTGAGGGTCTTCTCATAGGTGCGGCGGTCCCGGCTGACTGCGCCGGGGTCATGTCCGCCGTGCCCGGCATCGATGACAACGGTATTGAGGGACAGGTCGCCGGTCGGCGCCGACGCGTTCGAAACATTGCAGAGAAGCGCCAGAAGCGCCGCCGGAATTGTGCGTTTAAGAAAATAGTAGTACATTTGTGTTTTGCAAAAATAGTAAAAATTTGCTTTTTGAAGAATAGCGTACACGTATTGGCGGCGGCATTGGCGGTGATGCTGGTTTTCTGGGCGGCGGACTCGTATGCACAGAGACCCGGCAGAAACCGCAAGGCACCCGTTCCCGGACAGATGAAAGTCAGGGAGATAACGCGTGTACAGCCGGATTCCGCGGAGATTGCAAGACGGGATTCCCTGCACGTCGCCGACTCCCTCTTCAAGGCGGATTCGACGGCGATGCTCTCGAAAAGCTCGCTCAAGATGCCCATCTTCTCGACCGCGCGCGACTCCATCGTGGAGGTATTCACCGACGGACAGCGCAAAATCTTCTATTACGGAGAAGTGACGGTAAAGTACGAGGATATGGAATTGAGCGCGGAGGTGATGGAGTATGACCTCGCGGACGGAACCGTTTACGCCCACGGCGTACTCGACACCCTGACAGGCGAATGGGTGGGCCAGCCGGTGATGACCCAGCGCGGCCAGACCTATAATATGGAGGAGGTCCGCTACAACTTCAACTCCCGCAAGGCCAGGATCACGAACATCATAACCAGCGTCGAGGAGGGTCTCCTGCACGGGCGCAACATCAAGATGATGGATGACAACTCCATCAACCTGACGAAGGGCAAATACACGGTCTGCGACCTGGAGCACCCGCATTACTGGCTGGAGCTGTCGGCCGCGAAGATCATAACGAAGCCCTCGCAGAAGACGGTTTTCGGACCGTCCCATATAGTCGTGGAGGACGTGCACATACCGTTCATCGGCATCCCGTTCGGCTTCATCCCGAAGCGTCCCAACAGGGCGACCGGACTTCTTCTCCCGACTTTCGGCGAAGAGCAGGCCAGAGGCTTCTATATGAAGGATGCCGGACTCTACTTCGTATTCGGGGACTACTTCGACTTCTCGGTCACGGGTTCGCTTTACACGATGGGGTCCTGGGCGGTCGACGTGAACTCGCGCTACAAGTTCAACTACCGCTGCAACGGCAACCTGTCATTCAACTATTCCCACGACCAGACGGGCGAAAAGGGCACTCCGGAATTCTTTTCCAGCGCCAACTTCGGCTTCAAGTGGTCGCACAGCCAGGATTCGAAATCCCATCCGGGGTCTTCCTTCTCGGCGTCGGTGAACTTCTCGTCGCCTTCCAACAGCAGATACAACTCCAGATCCGTCACCGAAGCGCTGGAAAACCAGGTTTCATCCTCCATTTCGTACTCGCACAACTGGAACGGAAAGTTCAACCTGTCCGTAAATGCGCTTCATTCCCAGAATTCCAGGGACTCGTCGTACAGTTTCACGCTGCCGAACGTGACGTTCAGCATGAGCACGATTTATCCTTTCAAGCGCAAGAACAGGGTCGGCAAGGAGAAATTCTACGAGAGGATATCGTTCGGCTACAACACGTCCCTGCACAACAAGGTGAACTTCAAGGTGTCGGAGTTCGGCTCGCCCGATTTCCTGAACAAGTTCCAGAGCGGAATGGCACATAATTTCAGCCTCGGTCTGCCGTCGTTCCAGCTTTTCAAGTACATAACCATAAATCCCGGAATCACGTACGGGCAGAACTGGTTCTTCAGGAAGACCGAATACGAATACAATCCCGAAACGGACAAGGTGGAGGCGATACAGGGGAAGAATTTCTCCCATTTCGGAATCACCCAGAACTACGGATTCAGCGCTTCGATGAGCACGAGGCTCTACGGTATGTTCAACTTCGGCAAGGGGCACAAGGTGCAGGCGATAAGGCACGTTATATCGCCCTCCATCTCCTTCTCGGCAAGCCCCGAGAAAGGTACTTATGCCAACGGATACAGGACACTGCAGTACACCGACATACACGGCGAGGACAAGGAGTATCAGTACAACATCTATTCGGGGCAGTCGCTCTCCCCTCCCGGCAAGGGCAAGAGCGCCACGGCATCCCTCAGCATAGGGAACAACCTCGAGGCGAAAGTGAGGGACTTCAAGGACACCACGGGTACGGGTTCCAAGAAAGTGAAGCTCATAGACCAGCTCAACATAAGCACGGGATACAATTTCCTCGCGGAAAAGTTCAAGATGAGCACCGTAGGCATCTCGATGAGCACTTCGCTCTTCGGCAAGGTGAGCGTGAGCGCTAGCGCCGGATTCGACCCCTACGGAGTCGATGAGAAGGGGCAGAGAATCGACAGGTTCGCCGTTTCAATGGGACAGGGTCTCCTGCGTTTCACAAATGCCTCCGCGTCGCTCTCCTACTCCATTTCCGGCGAAGGCAAGAGGGACGGCAACGACGGACGCACCGACAGCGGCCCCGCCGACTACTACCAGAGAATATACTACCATCCCACCACGGGCGAATACATACCGGGGGGCTGGCTCTATTACACCAATCCGAACGTACCCTGGTCGGTCAACCTGAGCTATTCGTTCAGCTGTTCGCGCAATTACGTTTATGACAACGAGCAGCTCAAACTGTCGGCGAAGAACAACATCACGCAGACGCTGAACGTGAGCGGCAACGTCAAGCTGAGCCCCAAACTGAGCCTGAACATAATGTCCGGATTCGACATACAGGCGCTTAAAATCACCACGACGCAGCTCTCGGCCACCTATGACCTCCACTGCTTCAACATCTCCGTCTCCTGCGTGCCGCTCGGACAATGGAAGTCCTACAGTTTCAGGATTGCGGCGAATGCGGCGGCACTGGCCGACCTGATTCAGTTCAAGAAGAGCAGCAGCTATTGGGACAATTGATAATTTTTGCTATATTTGCACATCCCTGCGACAGGGACCGGGCCGGCTTCCGCCGGACACGAAATTCAATTCAACAAATATTCATTTGATGTCACACACTCTCTATGACTTGAGCGAGATGGACAGAGCACAGCTTGAGTCAATCGCAAACGAACTAGGATTAAAATTCAAGAAGAAGGACAGCTCCGAACAGCTGGCATATATGATTCTGGATGCCGAGGCCGCAGAGGCCGCATCCAAGCCCCAGCAGGAGAAGAAGCGCAGAGGCCGCCCCAGGAAGGATCAGGCCGGGACTCCGGCAAAGACGGAGCCGCATCCCTCACCTTCATCCGACGAACCCGCAAAACCGGAGGAGAAGACCCAGGAGAACCAGAACACGAGGCAGCAGCGCCGCCGCAGGGAGAAGCCTCAGGAGAATCATCAGGCAACTACACGCGACAATGTCCACGAAAAGCAGGCCGAAGCGCCCGAGGCGCAGCACACCGATGACAGCCGGAAGAACGAGCCGCGCAGGCAGAACGAACAGCAGCAGAGGCAGAACACGCCCCAGAAGTCGTCCAGACCGGAGTTCGAAGGTACTGTGGAAGCTTGCGGAGTACTGGAGATTATGCCGGACGGCTACGGTTTCCTGCGTTCATCGGACTACAATTATCTGAATTCTCCCGATGACATATATGTATCGCAGAGCCAGATCAAGGCGAACGCCCTGAAGCCGGGCGACACAATCAGCGGCGAGATACGCCCTCCGCGCGAAGGCGACAAATACTTCCCCCTTGTCAAAATCAAATACGTGAACGGGCGCACGCCGGAGTTCATAAGGGACAGGGTTCCCTTCGATTTCCTGACCCCGCTTTTCCCGGACAGCAAGTTCAATCTGACGGGAGGCGCGCACGGAGCGGACAAGTCCTGCCGCATAGTCGACCTTTTCGCACCCATAGGCAAGGGCCAGAGGGGCCTTATAGTGGCACAGCCGAAGACCGGCAAGACAATGCTCCTCAAATCCATAGCCAACGCCATCTCCGACAATCACCCCGAAGTCTATGAGATTGTACTTCTTATCGACGAGAGGCCGGAGGAGGTCACGGACATGCAGCGCAGCGTCAACGCCGAGGTTGTCGCCTCCACGTTCGACGAACCCGCAGACCATCACGTCAAGGTTGCGAATATGGTCCTGGAGAAGGCCAGGAGGCTTGTGGAGTGCGGACACGACGTGGTAATCCTGCTGGATTCCATAACAAGGCTCGCCCGCGCCTACAACACCGTACAGCCGGCCTCGGGCAAAGTGCTTACCGGCGGAGTGGATGCCAATGCCCTCCAGAAGCCCAAGCGCTTCTTCGGGGCGGCGCGCAACGTCGAGGGCGGCGGCTCGCTCACCATTCTTGCGACGGCGCTCACCGAGACGGGCTCGAAAATGGACGACGTAATCTTCGAGGAGTTCAAGGGTACGGGCAATTCCGAAATCCAACTGGACCGCAACCTTGCCAACCGCAGGATCTTCCCCGCCGTCAACGTGCTGCTTTCCGGTACGAGGCGCGACGACCTGCTGCTTGACAAGGCCATTGCCAACAGGATATGGATACTCCGCAAGCTGCTCGCCGACATGAATCCCACCGAAGCGATGAACTTCATGCTCCAGCTGATGGATGAATTCAAGGACAACGTCACCCTGCTCGAGAACATGAACAAGGTAAGTCCCAGACAGGCAAAGCAGGTTGAATTCTGATAAAGGACAATGATAAAGATATTCTGCAGGAACTCCGGCGAGACGCTTCGGTTCAATGAAGGCGCCACACTTATGGAGATGCTTGACAAGTTCAATTTTGACAAGCCCTGGCCCATTCTTTCCGCCAAAGTCAACAACGTAGCGCAGGGATTGAAGTACCGTGCGTTCAACAACCGCGAAGTGGAATATCTGGATTACACGACCTACAGCGGAAGAAGCGTTTACTGCAGGTCGCTGTGCTTTCTGCTCAGCAAGGCGGTAAGAGATCTCTATCCGGACTGCAAGATCATAATGCGACGCCCGCTTTCAAAGGGGTATTACTGCGTAATCAACCGCAACGGAGCAGAGGGGGTGAGCGAAGAGGAGGTGGAGGCCATAAGCCGGAGGATGCGTGAGATAGTTGACGCAGACCTTCCGTTCCGGCGCTTCGAAGAGAGAACTCCGGACGTCATAAAGCTCTTCGAGAGCATGGGCTATGACGACAAGGTGAAGCTCCTTCGTACAAGCGGCCAGACCTATATAAGATATTACACTCTGGACGGCACTCCAGACTACTACTATGACGCGCTTCTCCCCTCCTCGGGATATCTTAAGGTATGGAAGCTGCGCGCCTATCACGGGGGCATCCATATGAATATCCCCAACCGCCACAAGCCCGATGAACTCGCTCCGTTCTTCGAGCAGCCGAAGACCTTCGAGGTGTTCAACGAGTCGCTGAAGTGGAACAGGATTATGGAACTGGACAATGTCGGGGACGTGAACGAACTTGTGGAGAGGGGTTGCGCCGGAGAATTGATAAGGGTGTCGGAAGCCCTGCAGGAGAAGAAAATCGTAAAGATTGCGGAGGACATTGCGGAGCGTTATGACCGGGACGGCATCAGGATGGTTCTTGTCACCGGTCCCAGCAGCAGCGGCAAGACCACCGTCTGCAAGAAGCTCAGCACACAGTTGCTCGCCTGCGGGCTGAAGCCCGTATCTGTCAGCACGGACGATTATTTCGTGAACAGGGAGGACACGAAGAGACTGCCGGACGGCAGCCATGACTACGACAATTTTGACACGGTTGACCACGCCGCAATGCAGGAGGACCTGATGAAGCTGCTGGGCGGCGGCGAGGTGCAGTTTCCCCGGTTCAATTTCGTAACCGGCCTCAGGGAGTACAACGGCCCCAGAGTGCGGCTCGGCGGGAATATGCTCCTGATAGTCGAAGGCATCCACGCCCTGAATCCCGCCCTTACCGACAGGATTGACGACAAATTGAAGTACAGGATATTCATAAATGCCATCACATCCATCTCGCTGGACGACCACAACTGCATACCGACGAGCGACAACAGACTGCTGAGGCGCGTCGTGCGCGACTTTAACAACGGCTCCTTCTCGGCGCGGGAGACCATATCCAACTGGCCCAATGTCAGGCGGTCCGAGGTGAAGTGGATTTATCCCTATCAGGAGAATGCCGACGTGCTGTTCAATTCGTCATACCTCATTGAGTTCGCCGTGATAAAACTCCACGCGGAGCAGATACTTTCAACCGTCCCGAAGGACTGTACGGAGTACAGCGAAGCGAACCGGTTGCTCAAGTTCCTGAATTATTTCAAACCGGTATCGGACAAGGAGATACCGCCCACTTCCCTGCTGCGCGAGTTTGTCGGCGGCAGTTCGTTCAAATACTGATTATGAATCCCGCCCCCGATACGATATGCGCCCCGGCGACCGTGCCCGGCACAGGCGCCATAACAATCATACGCGTCAGCGGCCCGTGCGCGCTCGAGTATTGCGACGGGGTTGTATCGCTGCGCAAGGGGTCTCTTGCGGATGTTCCGGCAGGGACCATACGCTTCGGGCTCATCAAGGACGTGGACGAGGTCATGGCGGCAGTGTTTCGCGCACCCCATTCCTTTACGGGTGAGGATTCCGTGGAGATTTATTGCCACGCATCCCCCTGGATTGCGGGCCGTGTGCTTGAAATGCTGTGCGCCGAGGGGTGCAGACTGGCCGAGCCCGGGGAGTTCACCCGACGCGCCTTTCTTGCGGGCAAGATGGATCTTTCCGAGGCTGAAGCGGTGGCGGACCTTATCGCGGCGAGTTCGGAATCCGCGCACAGGCTCGCTTTCCAGCAACTGCGCGGCGAATATTCGACGACTTTAAAGTCACTGCGCAACAGGTTGGTGGAGATGTCAGCTCTATTGGAACTTGAGCTGGATTTCAGCGAAGAGGACGTCGAGTTTGCCGACAGGTCCAAGCTGCTGGGGCTCCTGGATGAAGTCATAGGGGAAGTGCGCCGGCTATGCGGCTCGTTCCGCACCGGCAATGCAATAAAGGAAGGTGTGCAGGTAGCGATCGTAGGCCCGGTCAACGCCGGCAAGTCAACCCTGCTGAACGCCCTTGTCGGCGAGAACAGGGCCATAGTCTCCCCCATTGCCGGCACTACGCGCGACACAATCGAAGAATCGGTCACGTTGGGAGGCATAAAATTCAGGTTCACCGACACGGCCGGTCTGCGCGACACTTCAGACCTGATTGAGCGTGAAGGTGTATCAAGGTCCCTTTCCGCAGCTTCCAAGGCCGATATCGTAATAATGTTGTCGGATGCCACCGCCGTGGATTCAGACCTTGTGGACGAACAGGGCAGATTAACCGGCGAACTGGGCCGTATGGATGGAACAGGGGTGTCGCGCGGATTCTCGGACGTTTCGGACGCAACTGTGGAATCCGTCGGAGACTTCAATCCGGAGCCGTGGCAGGCTGTGCTTCACGTTCTGAACAAGGCAGACCTGCTTGCACCGGGCCGGGAGCCTGTTTCCATCCCTTCTCCAGCGTGGGGGCCTGTGCCCGCTGAAAATTCAGAAGCTGCGGACAGTCCAGCCTTTGAGCACAGCACGCGCACAACCGACAGGCCTGATGCAACCGGGTTTACCCCCGGCAGAACGTCGGGCTCAATTATGGTTTCAGCTCTGACCGGCGAAGGCCTCGATTATCTCCGCTCGGAGTTGGTGCGGCTGCAGCAGGCCCGCATCAGCGAGTGCGGCTCCACCCTCGTCACCTCCCTGCGCCACTACGAGGCTCTCCGCGCCGCCCTCTCCCCTCTCCAGCGCATCCGCACGGCATTGTCGGGCGAAACCCGCCAGGCTTCGACGGATTTGCTCGCCGAAGACCTGCGCACGGCCATCTCCCACCTCAATTCCATCTTCGGCGAAATCTCTTCAGACGAAGTCCTCGGCGAGATCTTCGGTAGGTTCTGCATCGGGAAATAGACGCACTTCAAGAAAGACACAAATAAAATCAAACAAAGTCATTGTTATCAACAAAAATTTAAGGGCGCAAATATGCGGCACAATAGCATACAGGGGCTATTTTCAATAAATTTTTACCCGGGCTATAGAATTGTCTACATATATTTCTTAAATTTGCCTCTGATATAGGTACAAAAGCCCCTGTTTTTAATAGAATGGCTCAAAAGAAAGAATTCCTCAGAGGAAGGAAAGCAGTTAATTTTTTAGATTTGTTTGCAGGTGCTGGCGGCATCAGCGAAGGTTTCCTACAGGCCTACACCAATGATAAGTACTACGACTTCATTCTGGCAAGCGATATTAATTCAAACTGCGAACTCACCCACCGTGTAAGATATAACGAACAGCTGGGACTAAATACCACTTTTCTGACTGAAGACATTATGTCAGATTCGTTCATAAAAGACCTGAAGAAGAAAATCGGCAATACTCAGATTGATGTCGTAACTGGTGGCCCAAGCTGCCAGTCATTCAGTCTTTCTGGCCGACGCCGCAAATACGACAAACGCGACAACTTATTTGAGCACTATCTGAAGGTCATTGAACTCATACGTCCTAAGTATTTCGTAATGGAAAATGTCAAAGGTATCCTCACCAAAGATAAAGGGCATTTCAAAGACGAAATAATAAGTCAAATCCGTTCTATCATCGATACAAAGAAGGTCTCTAAACTCTACACTTATCTCAGTTCTATGCTGGGAAGGACAGCAACGCCTTTCGAGCGCAACTGTTTTCTTTGTAAGGCTCATCTAGAAATTGAGGACGATAGCAAAACCAGCGCGTATATTGATGAATACTTTCAATATCTTGAGGAGCTCTTCAAAGAATTGACCCGCAACATCGATTATCGTATCAGTAAGTCTGACTCCCAAATCAGCACGATTCGTCACGGTTTGGATCTTCTCAAGCATAATGAGGAACGAAGCCGTCTCAAAGCAGCCGTTATCCAACAGAAGACTGTTTCAAACATAGATAACGATGCATTTGTCCACTCCATGAACGATTTCATTGAGTCCATGGAGGATGATACCATAATTTCAAAAATAATCCTAGCAATAGATAATGTCAAAGAATTCAAGGGACAGGGAAAGAAGGTCGAAGCTTTAAAGTCTATGATTGGTGTCTATGCCATGACAATGGATGAATGCTTTGAGGAGATTGCGAAATATTCCAAGAAGGATGGTAGTGCTGAAGAATTTGATAAAATTTTGGATACAATCAGATTGTATCGGATAGCAAAGCCTATTGTTGTCTTATCATCCAATTATGGCGTTCCTCAGAATCGTGAACGAGTGCTTTTCATTGGATGCCGCAATGATCAGGAACTCATTTCCGAGATTCCTGCAACTGTCAAAGAGGATGAAAAAGTTACCATCTATGAGGCCATCCACGATCTGGATTTCATCGGAAATGGAGAGACCAGAACGGAATACGGCAAACCTAAGAAAAACAAGGAACTTGACCCTCTTATCAGGCCTCGTACTATTGACGGCAAACTTGAGTCTCTGGCTGAACTGCGTACTTTTTATGAGTGGTCAAGAGTTGGTAGGCTAGCTCACCGATTTGAGTTTGAATGCGAACCATTCTATGTGAAGTCAGAAGAAGAGCTTAAAGACCACTTGTCGCATTCTACTATGGAACTGTTCAACCATCAAACCAGTTTCCAAGGTGACGATGTGAAGAAGCGTCTTGAGATTATTGCTTCCCATGGAGATTATAATGATGCCTGTAAGGCTGAACTCAAGGAAAAGAATCTCGAATCCAACAAACGCAACTACACTGTGCTCAATC